>NZ_JBEXFQ010000004.1:0-345566 GCF_040606855.1 Nocardia sp. NPDC005366 | reverse complement strand
CTTCCTTCCCACACCTTTTCCCCCACCCCACTCTGTTCCTATCGCCAAAAACAACCAATGCGGCGGGGGTCGCACCGAATTCGGTGCGACCCCGGCCGAAATGTGGAACTCGAGCGGATCAGGCCTGGAGGCCGACCTCCACCTCGAGGGTGAGGGTGATCTTGTCACCGACCACAACGCCGCCGCCGTCCGGCAGTGGCATATCGATATCGACGCCGAAATCGCGGCGGCTGACCACCGTCTTTGCCTCGAAACCCGCGACGGGGCCGTTGCCCATCCCCGGATTCACGCCGAGGAACTCGACCTCGAGCGAGAGCTGCTTGGTGACGCCGTGGAAGGTGAAATCGCCGTCGACGACGAAGTCATCCCCCTTGACCTTGAAGCCGGTCGACTTGAAGGTGGCGGTCGGAAACTGTTCGGCGTGGAAGAAGTCAGCGGTGCGCAGGTGCGCGTCGCGCTGCGGGTTGTCGGTGGTCACCGAGTCGACCCGGATCTCCGCCTCCGCGGAGGCCGTGCCGTCCTCGTTGATGACGAGTCGGCCCGAGAAATCGGTGAATCGGCCGCGCACCTTGCTCACCATCAGGTGGCGTACGGAGAAACCGACCAGTGAATGGACGGGGTCGATGACCCAGGTGCCCGCGGACAGGGCGGTCGTGGTTCCGGCGGTCATGAGCGCTCCTCTTGTTCGGTACGAGTTCGATGACATGGCTCTAGGTCGTGTTGCCGCATATTTGGTTGATGTGGCAACTTCTATAACGCGGATGTCGGGCCGGACATTTCCATTGTGACGCACAACACAATCGACCACATCGGGCGCCCGCGCGGTCGAATACCCACACTTCGGGTAACGGATACCATGCGCGCATGGCAAAGCTGAAGGTCTCCGTCGATGTCCCGATCTCGCCGGAACAGGCGTGGTCACACACCTCGAATCTCGCCGATCTGGACAAATGGCTGACCATGCACGAGGCGTGGCGCGGCGAGGTTCCGAGCGGCGAGTTGACGGTCGGCACGAAACTCGTCGGGGTCGCCACGGTGAAGGGTCTGCGCAATCGCGTGACGTGGACGGTCAAGGCGGCCGAACCGCCACGGCGGCTGGCGCTGAGCGGTGCGGGCAAGGGCGGAACCAAACTCGGACTCGAATTGCGGGTCGCGCCGAAAGGCTCCGGTTCGGAGGTCACCGTCGATATCGAACTGGGCGGAGCGCCGCTGTTCGGACCGATCGGCGCGGGCGTGGCTCGCGCGGTGCGGGGCGATATCCAGCGCTCCCTCGAACACTTCGTCGTGCTCTACACCTGAGCGGAAAACCGAGAATCCGGGTCGATGACGCCCGTGGACGTTCATCGACCCGGATTCGGGCGACCGGCGGATCGGTGCGCCGTCGAGCGGCGCACCGACAGCCTCAGTGCATCATCGCCGCGGGCGCGTCCGCGGCGAGCTCCGGATTCTTCGGTTTCGTCCGCGGCAGGAAGGCAGCGGGGATGAAGGTCAGCACGATCAGCGCGACAGCGACGATGTAGGTCGTGGCGAACGCGTCGGCGGCCTGATCGAGTCCCGTCTCGATCGCGCCGGGCGGCAATTGCGCGGCTACCGACGGATCCACATTCGACGCGATCGCCGGCCCGGCCAGCGGCTTGTCCTTCAGCAAGTTGGTGAGCACCACCGACATCGTCGCGGTGCCGATCGACCCCGCGGTCTGATTGACGATATTCATCAACGTCGTGCCACGGGCGACCTGCGCGTGCGTCAGGGTCTGGATGGCCGCGGTCATGATCGGCATCATCGTGCAGCCCATGCCGAAGCCCTGGATCAGCAACGCGCCCATCATGATCGGATAGGGCGTATCGGCCTGGAGTTGGGTGAAGAACGCGATGCCGACGGCCAGCAGGCTGATACCGGTCAGCACGATCCGGCCTGGACCGATCTTGTCGACCAACCGTCCCGCGATCGGCATGGTGATCATCGCGCCGATGCCCTGCGGCGCGATCAGCAATCCGGCGGCCAGCGCTGATTCCCCTCGCACCTGTTGCAGGTAGCTCGGCAGCAACAACCCGGCACCGAAGAACGCGATCGCGAACAGCACCATGGTGAGCACCGAGAAAGTCATCGCCCTGTCGCGGAACAGATGCAGGTCGATCAGCGGATGTTCGGTGCGCAGCGCGTGCAGGACGAACAGGACGACGAGCAGCAGACCGACGGCGACGGGAATCAGCACCCTGGCCGAGGCGACGGTGCCCTGCTCCGGAATCGAGGAGACACCGAACAGGAACAGCGCCAGACCCGGCGAGGCCAGCAGCATGCCGAGGAAGTCGAAGGATTCCGACGGCTCAGGATTGTCGGAGGGCAGCACGATGAAGGCGAAAGTCAGCGCGATCAGGCCGATCGGCAGGTTGATGAGGAAGATCCAATGCCAGCCGAACGCGTCGATCAGCCAGCCGCCGAGGATCGGGCCGCTGATCGGACCGAGCAGCATCGGCACGCCGAGGACGGCCATGACCCGGCCGATCCGCTGCGGACCCGCGGCGTGGGTCATGATCGTCATGCCCAGCGGCATCAGCATGCCGCCACCGATGCCCTGGATCACCCGGAAGGCGATGAGCGACTCGATATTCCAGGCGGTGCTGCACAAGAGCGAGCCGAGGACGAAGAACGTCAGCGCCATGATGTAGAGGCGCTTGGTGCCGAATCTGTCGGCCGCCCATCCGGTCAGCGGGATGACCGTCGCGAGCGCCAGCGTGTAGCCGGTCATGGTCCACGCCGCGATGGCGTAGCTGGTGTCGAACTCCACCTGGAACGTGGGGATCGCGACGGTCACGACGGTGATGTCGAGGATCGACATGATCGCGCCGAGCACGACCACGCCGGCCACCTTGAACACCCGCGCGTCCAGCTTGTCGCTGGCGGGATCGGAACCCGACGATGTATCCGGAGATAGTGTCACCGCTTAAGAGTGGCATTTCTCCGGCAAAAGAACCAGCACCTCCGGGAAGGCGCCGCGATTCGGCTACCGACCGAGTGCCGCCAGTTCGCTTTCGACCACCTTCTCGTGTTCCTTCGCCGCCGCGGCGGCCTTCCTCGGGCTCCAGTACCCGGCCATGATGAAGACGAACGGCAGGAAGGCCACCTGCGCGATCAGGCAGATCCACCACCAGAGTTCCCACTGTCCGGGCGAATCCTCTTTGGCCTGCTTGACTTCCGTTCCGTGGGCGGCCAGGTACGCCGCGTCGTCGGCCGGGATGCCGCCGACGGCCGCCAGTTGCGCGGCCCCCGTGGCGACCTTCGGACCGACCGCCGCGGCGACCGTCAACTGGTCACTCGGAATTTGCTGGATCGCGGTCAGGCGGGCGATCGCCTGATCCACCGGAATCCCGAATTTCTGCGAGACCTGGCTGACCGCCGCGAGTCCGGCGCTGACATCGGTGGGATTCTCGGCCAGTTTCGCCTGCGTCTCGGGTGCGATGGCTTGCAGGGTCTGCAATTCCTGCGGATATTTCGCGCTCAGCGCGAGCGTGGTCTGGACATCGGCCGCTGTCGCGCCGCTCAACGCCGCCAACGCCCGCACCTGAGCGGCCTGATCGCCCGGATTCTTCTGCAGCGCAGCGAGGGTGTCCGTGCCGACCGTCTGGATGGTGGTGAGTTCCGCGCCGTACTTCGCTTGGATTTCGGCCAGGCGCGGACCGTGGTTGACCAGGGGGCCCGCCGCGTTCACCACGATCAGCAGCCCGAACAGCACGAGCGTGACGACACCGCGCAGGATGCCGCCCCACACGGCCAGTCCCGCCACGGTAGCGGCCGGATTGCGAGCCTCGACGGTTTCGGTGAAGCTGGCCATCCAGGTGGAATAGGCGATGCCGGTGCCGACCGCGATGACCACGAACACCGCGGCGAACGTGTAGTACCCGGTGTCGGGTTCGTCGGTGAATCCGATGAAGACCCACAGACCGATGATGCTGATGATCGCGCCGACGATCATGAACGGTTTGCGCACCTTCAGGTAGTCCGAGGCGATACCCGCGAGCACGAGCGCCAGCGCGTTGAACCCCCAGTACCAGTTGCCGAGCGCATTGGCCTGGGCCGGACTGAAACCGAAGTTGGTCGCCATGTACACCGGCAGGAACGACACGATCGTGTAGAAGAAGGCGAGGAAAAGGCTGATGCCGAGCGCCGAGCCGACGATATTCAGGCGCATCATCTGCTTCCACTGGTCACGTTCCAGCGCGTGCACGTCCAGCCCGCGGGCCCGCGCCTCGATCAGCGCCCTGTCGCGCAGCGAGACCATGATCTGATCGCGCAGCGCCGGGGCCAGCTCCCGCAAGCCGATCACCGCGACGATGGCGATCACCAGGCTGATCACACCGCAGACCCGGTAGTGGAATTGCCAATCCGGATGGGCGTCGAGGGTGCGGGTGGAGATCGCGGTGGTGACCAGCGCGCCGATCACCGGCCCGAGCGTCCAGAAACCCATCGCGGAGGCACGGCCCAACTGCGGGGAGAAATCCCGGATCAGCGCGGGCGTCGCCACGAGCACGGCGCCCTCGACGATGCTCACCAGGATGTAGACGACCAGGTATGCCTCCTTGGTGGTCGTCGCCGGCACCGCGAACAGGGTGAGCAGCGAGCAGATCACCACGCCGTAGGCGACGATATTCGCCCGGCCCCAGCGGTCGGCCAACCCCGCCAGCACCGACGCGACCGCGCCGAAGGCGGCGCCGATGATGAATATCCACACGAAATACGAGAAGGACAGGTCGAAATAGTCGATCAGCTCATTGCCGACCGCACCGGTGACGAACAGTTGGTAGTACAACGCGATCGAGGCGATGACCACGACGGCGAGGTACCAGGATCGGGCGGGAGTATCGGGATAGTGCGGGAGTTTTCGCTGCCAGAGCCCGGTGAGCAGGGTCGGTGCGGTGGTGGGGATCGACGTCGAACTCATAGTCGCGGTGCCTTTCTAGCCACGGCACCTCGCACGATCTGGACCACTGCGATTCAGCAACGAGCAGCCGGGTGGACAACAGGCTACCCAGTCGAGGTGATCCACATCACTGATCGCGAAGGGTTGTCTTGTTCGGCGGCGCGGAGCCCGTGCGACCGGCCCCCATCAGGGCTTTCGCGTACCCGTCTCAGAGCGGGATCCGGTACGGCGGGCGCGGCTGCGGCCGTTCCCGCTCCAGTTGGGCGGCCACCGACAGAATCGTCGTCTCACCGTTGGCGGGGCCGATCAATTGCACCGCGAGCGGCAGGCCATCGGCGGCGACCCCACTGGGGATGGAGGCGGCGGGATGCCCGGTGACGTTCCACAGTCCGGTGTAGGCGACCATCGGGATCGAGGCGAGTTGCGCGCGGACACTGCCGACGCCGTCCAGCACGCCGAGTACGGGCGGGCGGATCGCCGTGGTCGGGGTCAGCAGCAGATCGCAGTCGTCGAAGACACGATCGATGCCGCGCGCCAGGACCTCTCCCCTGCGGATGGCCCGTTCCACCACCGCTCGCCGCGCCCACACTCCGAGTCGTAGTGTCTCCCTGGTACGCCGCTCCAGCAGGCCGGGATCATCGACCACCGCGGCCTCGGCGCGGACACCGCCGAAGAATTGCGGGAAGAACGCGGATGTCGGATCCGGATAGTCGGGATCGATCTCGAAGACGGTGTGACCGAGTCCCGCCAGCAGCGCGACCGTGTCCTCGACCGCGCGCACATGCTCCGGATCGGGTTTGGTCATCGGCACGGGTGATCGCAGGCTGTAGCCGATACGCAGCACCCGATCGGTTCGTCGCGTCGCCTCCTCGAACGACATGATCGGGTCGAGCGCCTGGAAGCGATCCGAGGCAGTGCTGCCACGGATGACGTCGTAGACCATCGCGGAATCCAGGACGCCCCTTGTCAGCGGGCCGACCACCCCGAGTGCCCACCACAGATGCTCGTGCGGCGCGGTCGGCACCCGCCCCCGCTGCGGTTTCAGCCCGAAGATGCCGCAGCACGCCGCCGGAATCCGAATCGAACCGCCCCCGTCGCCACCGAGGGCGACAGGGACGAGACCCGCCGCCACCGCCGCCGCCGACCCGCCGCTGGAGCCGCCCGTCGACCGGCCGAGATCCCAGGGATTGCGGGTCATGCCGAAGGTGCTGGATTCGGTGAACGGCCACTGACCGAACTCCGGCATCGCGGTCTTGCCGATGATGACGGCCCCGGCCGCGCGCAATCGGCGCACCACCTCGGCATCGGCGACCACCGGCGTGCGATTCGCCCGGGTGCCGAAGGTCGTGACCACCCCGGCCACGTCGATCTCGTCCTTGATCGCGACCGGAATACCGTGCAGCGGACCCAGTTCCGCCCCCGCGGCGCGCTGCCGATCGTATTCGGCCGCCTGGGCGCGGGCCTGCTCGCGCAGTACCCGGATGAACGCGCCGAGTTCGGCCGCCGCATCGATCCGATCCAGCGTCGCGTCGACGAGTTCGGTGACCGATACGGCCCCGCTGTCCAACGCCTCGCGCTGCTCACGCACCCCCGCGCCGGCAACCTCGTGAATATCCATCGGCCCTGCTTCTCACATCCGTGTGATCGATCCGGTTCGACCGGTACCGTGAAACGCCCTTCACTGAGCAGAGCCTACTGGCGGGCGCCGCGATATCGATCGGATGAGCGACCGCGAGCCGCCGCGTCGATCACGATCACGGCCTGCCGCGCTTGTGGTCGCCGAAGGGTTCGTCACGTTCGCGCACGGCTTCGCGAAAACCGACGGTCGCCGCGCGCGTCTGGAAGGCGTATCCCTCCTCGGTGTGGCGGGAGATGCCATCGAAGACGGTGGCGATCATGCCGGAGTTGAGCACGCCCTGGGAGTAGAGGGCCGAATTGAGCGCGAGTTTGGCCATCATGAGCTGGTTGACCGGCATCCGCGCGATCCGGGCCACCAGCGCTTCGGCACGGTCGTCGAGTTCGGACGCGGGACACGACTCCACCGCGAGTCCCCATTCCTCGGCCTGTTTGCCGGTGATGCAGTCGCCGGTGAACAGCAGTCGCTTGGCGCGCTGATCGCCGAGGCGGTGCGCCCACATACCGGCGGCGGGAATGCCCCATACCCGCGTGGGCGGGTAGCCGATCTTGGTGTCGTCGGCGCAGATGATCTGATCGGCGAACAGGGCGATATCGCTGCCACCCGCGACGGCGAAACCGTGCAGCTTCGCGACCGTCGGCTTATCGGCGCGCATGAGACTGGCGAATCCGCGGTTGAACCGGCTCATCATCGCGTAATCGACCATCGGATCCCAGGTCGCGGCGGGGTTGTGATTGCGGCCCTGCACCACGGGATCGACCACGGTGCCGGTGACCGGGTCGGCCGCGTTCGCGGGGTCGGTGACCTCGAAGGAGTTCTCCGCGAACATGCTCAGGTCGTAGCCACCGCAGAAACCTTTGCCACGTCCCGACAGCAGGATGACATGCACGCGCGGGTCCAGATCGGCCCGCTCCACCGCGTGCGCGAGGTCGCGTGGCGTGTCCGGGGTGATCGCGTTGCCCTGCTCCGGGCGGTCGAAGGTGATGCGCGCGATACGCCCGTCGACCTCGTAGGTGAGCGTCGGATACGTGTGCTGCGATTCCGGCTCCGCGCGATCGCGCCAGCGCGAATCCGGTGTCTCGGTCCAGTTCTCGTACCACGTCGCGGGCCGCGAACCCGCGGGAATTCGGCTGTCTGTCACTGGTTTCCTTCCGTGCCGGAGCCTGCCTCGGACTCCTCGACCGGTCCGAAGTCGCTGTCCACAACATGACCACACCGGTGACCCGATCACGCGGAACCCGGCCGCCCGGTGCGTGACCCGATCACAGGTGGTAGCGAACGTTGGGGCTCCAGAAGAAGTAACTATCGATATTCGCGGCGGCGCACGCGTCGATCTGGGCCTGGACCTCGGCGGGCCCGTAATTCACCCCGAGACTGAAATCCTGAAGCCAGGGAACGACTTTCGCACCGGTGCCCTCGGTCTGCCTGCGGAAGTCGTCGAGTGAGCGGACGACGATGTCGTAGGGCTGCCGGTTGGGATCGGCGACTCCGTACTCCCCCGGGTTCCAGTGCGACGGGTACAGCATCGGCGCCACGTAGTCGACATGGCGCGCCATCAACGGGATGTCCTGTGCGATCTGCTGCGGGCGGGTCGACGCGATACCGAAGACGGCCGCGCTCTGGAACGCGCCCGCGTCGTGGACGGGACCCCGACTCTCCCCCAGGAAGTCCGCGATGGATACGGCGGCGTCCACCGTGGCCCCGGAGAACACCATCGAGGATTCCGGGCCGTCCGGCCGCCGGATGTAGTCGTACATGATCTCATCGAAGCCGATGCGGGCCGCTTCGACCGCGAGATCGATGTTGTACCTGCGGATCTCGGGATGGGCGAAATTGGTGAACGCGACCGGACCGTATTTGCTCGAGTACGGCTGACCACCCGGATTCTGGATCACCCAGTCCGGCCTACCATTACGCCACGCCCATTCGGCGACCGCCGGATCCCGGAAGGCCACGATCCGCCCCACCACGCGCAGACCCATGTCGTGGAGCACCCGGATCGCGGACGGCGCGTCGTAGATCGCTTCGACCGCGCCGGATTCCCGTGCCAGCGGCACCTGGGAGTCGTAGCCGACCACGCCGTCCTCGTCCTTGATATCGAGTTGGACGGTATCTATCCGTCCGGCTCGCGCCAGTTCGAGCACATCCTCGCGCAGCCCCTCGTGCGACCAGGCATGCGCGGTCACGTGCACCGCCCTGATGCGCGGGACCTGCGCGGTGGCGGCGATCGGAACGGTGGTCGTATTGCCCGCCGCGTCCACCGCGACCAGTTCCGCGCCGACCGGCGCGCGGGGCAGGGTGATCTCGAAGGTCCCGTCCTGGGCGAGCGTCAGCGGCTCCGCGCCGATCGAGGCCCGCTGCGCGCCGGTGATCTTGCCTCGGAGGGAAACCGGCACCCGGTAGGAGTTCACGGGGGCGGGCTGGGTCAGCTCCACCTGCGGCGCCGAGGTATCGACGGTGAAGGTTTCGACGAATCCGGGTCCGGCGCGCAACCACCCGAACGGTCCACCGGGCGGGATCTCCGCGCTGATTTCGTGGTCCCCGTCGGCGAGCGGGCCGGGTCGGTACACGACGACATCGCCCTCGACCGAACCGGTGACCGCGGCGCCGTCCAGTTCCAGGCGCATGGCGTTCGCGTCATGCCCCCGCGCGTCTATTCGCAATTCCAGTGCGCCGAGGGCCGCGGCCCCGACGATGCCCTCCGGCAGACCCGTCACCGCGAGTCCTTCGGGTTCGGTTCTCATCCCGACGATCACCGAGGCGATCAGGCCCGCGAGAGCGATCGCGACCATTACCGACACCAGCCGCCGACGGCCCGGCTGCCGGACACTTTCCAACAACGCCCACACCAACTTTCGTACCGAGTGTTCCTACTATGTACGGCGTTTTCCACCGTGTCGCAGTTTCGCGCATATCCCGCGAACGAAATACTTCCGGCGGGTACCGTCACCCCGGTGGCGGTGAAGACGGTACCCGGAATGCGATTCGCTGTGTTGGCAGTACTGTTCGCGGCACTCACCGGATGTACGACGGCACCGGCTCCCGAAGTCGCTCGGGAACAACAGATTCAGCCGATACCCGATCCCGCGCCAGTGGTCGCCGATCCCGCACGGATCGCGGCCAACGAGTTGGGTGAGGTGCCGATCC
The DNA here is from genome assembly GCF_040606855.1 of Nocardia sp. NPDC005366. Lineage (NCBI taxonomy): Bacteria > Bacillati > Actinomycetota > Actinomycetes > Mycobacteriales > Nocardiaceae > Nocardia > Nocardia sp. NPDC005366. The sequence continues at coordinate 335,865 of NZ_JBEXFQ010000004.1, read as the reverse complement.
TGATGTACCACCAGGTGATCGCGACCCCGGCTGGCGAATACGACCAGACCGTCGAGGAATTCCGTGCCGAACTGGACCGGCTCTACCGCGAGGACTACCGCCCGGTGACCGCCGCCGATTACATTTCCGGGCGCATCGATATTCCCGCGGGCACCCATCCGGTTGTGCTCACCTTCGACGATTCCACCGTCAGTCAATTCGCTTTCACGGCGGCGGGCGGACCAGCGCCGAACTGCGCGATCGGCGTCCTGGAGGAATTCGGCGCGGCGCACCCCGATTTCCATCCGACCGCCACCCTCTACGTCAACGACGACCCGTTCACCCTCGGTGCGCGAGCATTGTCCTGGCTGGCCGGGCACGGCTACGAGATCGGCGCGCACACCGTCGACCACGCCGCCCTCTCGCGCCTGGACGACGACGGCGTGCGCCGCGAGCTCGCCGAGAACGTTCGCGCCATCGAGGCTTCCGGCGTTCGGGTCGACACCATGGCGCTGCCGTTCGGCCTCGCCCCCGCCGATCGTTCCCTCGCGAGGCAGGGCAGCTGGGCGGGTACGTCCTACTCCTTCGATGCCGTGATGCTGGTCGGAGCGGCTCCAGCGCCCTCCCCGTTCGGGCCCGTCGACCCGGCGGCGGTGCCGCGGATCCGATCCGGCCGCGGTGAAGTGGATTTCGATTCCGCCTACTGGTTGGACCGGCTGGCCGAAAACCCGCGACGGCGCTACACCTCCGACGGGGATCCGGCCAGAATCTCCTTTCCCGGCTCGCTGGCCGGTGAACTGGCGCAACCGTGGTCGGGCCGGGGCAACCCGTACTGAGTCCCGCTTCGATTTCTCGTGGACTTCCCCCGAATCGGCCCGCGATGGCAAGCGCGTGGCTTACGGTGGGTCCACCTCGGTAACCCCGGGGTTGCAGGATGGGTAGCGAAGCCCCCAACGCACCCATCATCGCTGAGCAGGTCAGGTGGGGTTCACGGGTTTCAGGCTTCGACCCGACCCCACCTGACCAGTACAGGACCAGTACAGGACCGTTGCGGCGTAGATTCTGATCGAAGGACCACCATGAGCGGTATCGAGGAATGGACACCGGCCGAGCAGTTGCTGGCGAGCATCGCCCGCGCCGGATACGCATCGATCGACGAGTTCATCTCGAGGCTACGCACCGATCCGTTCGCCGATACGGTGGAATTGCCTGCTATCACGGAGTTCTGGGCCATCCCCGCGCGACAGGCCAGCTGACGCGTGGACGACAGCGGAGCGAACCGAGCCCGAATCCCCGGCGCGTCACCACCCCCGACGCGCGAACCGGAGTCGTACAGTGCGCAGATGACCAGTGATGTCGCGCGGCAGCCGAGGGCCGAGGATCTGGCGTGTGCGGCGGCGACCAGGGAGGTGATGGGCTATTTCACCGACCAGGGCTGGTCGTATCCGCCCACCCGGGTCGCGCAGGCCATCGAGTTGATGGGCACCGTAGGACGCTATCTCACCGACGCGGTGGAACATTCGGGTCAGCTGGATTCCGCGGATTTGGGCAGACGCTACGAATTCGTCTGCGCCCTCACCGAAATGGCCTACGAGCAGCGACGTCTGTACTGGCTACTCGACCGGTGGGCGCAGGAATGCGCCACCGAGGGCACACTCAACGGATTCGACGCGGTCTGGACCGCGCATCGATTCCGCGACGCCCAGAAACACGCGACCGCCCTCGGCGACGCACTCAGCGACGCGCACGCCCGCATCGGCCGCGATATCGACCGCACCTGCGCCGAGCACGAGCACGACGCCGTTCGCGCCCATGACGCCGACGGGGACGACGACGGAATCTGGTGACCGACCGGGTCGGCTCGGCGAGGTCGCTCTCGTCCTTGTGGCCTGACTGCCGGCGCAGACTATAGGGAGGATTCACAATCGTGAGGGGCCCCATTCGTTCTCTCTATGAAACGCGCTGGTCGGCTCGAAGGCGGTGACGTCGACACGTACCGTCGAAGCCTGGAGGACGTGACGGCGAGGAGTGGCATGCGCATGGGCCCGCACGAGGATTGCGGAAGTGGGGTAGACATGCCCGACGCCACCGATCGATGCCCGATTCGGCCGCGGGATCCGGATTCGATCCTCAAGGCCGGGATCGAACTCGCGCTCGTTCTGGTGGACGCCGCGGCGGCGATCGAGACGATACCGTAGGCCCGCCGAATCGGACGTTTGACCAGCTCACGGGCGGACTCCGATGCGCGCCTCGGCGCGCTGTGAACCATCACAGGCGAGATCGGCCGCGGTTCGACAGATCTCAGAATCCGTTTCCCGTCCACGCGATCAGCGACGCAACCGCGCTACCGTGATGTGCTTCGCCAGGTGCGGGGACGAAAGGGAGTCAGGATGACCATCGCCAGTACAGCCCGGCCGGACTTGACTGTTTCGGGCCAGCCGGTCACTTCATCACTGAAGGATGTCCGTGCCCTCTCACGAAAGATGGTGGGCCACTTCATCGAGAACGTCGCCCCGTGCCGCACCCTGCCGGGCGAGGCGCTCAACGGCGATATCACCACCATCACCCGCACCTGCCTCGAACTCGCGGTCAGCATGCTCGACGGCACCGATATCCCCGAGAAGACCCAGCAGCTCCGAATCGCCGCGGAAGGGTGGGCGCGCGAGGGAATCCCCATCGACACCATTCACCACGCGGTGCACGAGGGATTCAAACTCGGCTTCGATCTGATCCTCGCCGACGCCACCGCCGCGGATTTCGACAGCCTCAAAACCGTCGGCAGGCGGCTGCTCGAAATTCTCGACATCATCACCTCCACCGTCTCGCAGGCCTACGTCCGTGAACTACGCGCGGTGGTCGGCGAACATCACACCGCCGCGCATACCCTCACCTCGGCCCTGCTCGGCGGACATGCCACCTCGACGATGGCCAGGGAATGCGGGATCGAGATCGCGCAGTCCTATTCCGTACTCGCCGTGGCGATTCCGCCGCATCCCGAGGAAAGCGACACACGCCTCGACGGAAAGATCGTCGCGCGCCGCAAATTGCGCAGGGTGCAGGCCGAACTCGCCAAGCGTTGCGGCGACAGCGCGCTGTCGCTACTGAGCGTCGACGGCGGCACCATCCTGCTGCCGACCGGACTGATGACCGGGGAGGCCATGGACCACCTGGTCGAACAGCTCTCCCGCAGCGCGCAGGTGCCCATCGCGGCGACCCTGGTGGACGCGGTCACCGCGCGGGTTCCCGCTGCCGCCGACCAAGCGCATGAACTGCTGGATATGGTCCAGCGGTTGCGCTGTGTGCGCGGGCTGTACCGCTTCGATGATCTGGCCCTGGAATACCAGCTCACCCGTCCCGGCCCCGGACTCGAGCGATTGCGCACCATCCTCGGACCGCTCGACGAGCATCCAGATCTGCTCGAGACTCTGCAACGTCACATCAGTAACAATCTCAACCGCCAGCGCACCGCCCGAGCACTGCATGTGCATACCAATACTGTCGATTACCGGCTCAAACGCATCGGCCAGCTCACCGGATTCGATCCGTCCGAGGCGGCGGGCCTGTGGTACCTGCGCGCCGCGATCATCGCCCGCAGCTACCAGCGGCCAGCAGATCGCGAGTCGGCGCCGAAGGTGCGACCGATCAACCGATCCTGACAGACGTCCCGCCCGCCTCGTCCCACCCGCCTCGTCCCACCCGCCTCGTCCCACCCGCCTCGATCCGTGCGCTCACCCGCTCGCGAACACGGGGCATACTGTATGAACTATCAGCGGTTGCCGGGCTGTGCTCGGCGGGCAGGTCGGATCGTCCGGCCCGGTAGTCATGGGCGGTGCGGGTGTCATGAGAATGGAACCGACGATCGTTTCGGACGGTGCCGCCCGAACTCGGTCGCTGCTGGCCTCGATCGTCGCGCGATTCGCCGCAGACTGGGACGCTCGCGGAACACCCCCCGATCTGGCCGGATATCTGCCCGAGGCGCCGGAGTTCCGGCGGCTGTGCCTGGTCGAACTGATCAAGGTCGATCTCGAATACCGCTGGCTGCGCTACGACCATCCCAAGCGCCTGACCGACTACCTGGCCGAATTCGCGGAGCTCAGGGACGTGCCGATCCCGCCGGATCTCGCGTACGAGGAATTCCACGCACTGCGCCGATCCGGGCACGCGGGCGAGACCGAGGCGGTCACGCCGACGACCACGTCCGACTATCGCAGCACCATGCTGGCCCGGCCGTGGGCGCAGGAGGCGCTGGAAGGAATCGAGGCGGGCGATCGGCTCGGCGATTTCGATCTGCTCGTCGCGCTGGGCAGCGGCGCCTTCGCGCGAGTGTTCCTCGCCAGGCAGCGATCGATGCAGCGGCTGGTCGCGGTGAAGATCTCGCATAATCGCGGCACCGAACCGGAAACGCTGGCGCGGCTGGATCACAACTACATCGTGCGTGTTTTCGATCAGCGGCTGATCGCCGACCGGGAACTCAAGTTGATGTACATGGAGTACGTTCCCGGCGGCACGATGTCGGCGCTACTCGACCTGGTGCGGGAGCGGCCACCCGATGAACGCGACGGCAGGCTGCTGCTGGAGGCCGTCGACCGGTCGATGTCGAGTGCGGGCGGTATCGGCCCGAGCGAATCCGCCACCAGGTCTGCCATCGCCGAATACTCCTGGCCGGAAACGGTCGCCTGGCTCGGCAGCAGACTCGCCGCCGCACTCGATCACGCCGAACGCCAGGGTGTGCTGCACCGGGATATCAAACCCGCCAATGTCCTGCTCACCGCGGAGGGAGTGCCGAAACTCGCCGACTTCAATATCAGCTTCAGCCACCATGTCGCGGGCGCGAGCCCGATCGCGTACTTCGGCGGCTCACTCGTCTATATGTCGCCCGAACAGCTCGCCGCCTGCCATCCCGAGCTGCCGACCTCCGCGGCGGATCTGGACGGTCGCAGCGATATCTACGCCCTCGGGGTGATGCTCTGGGAGCTGCTGACCGGTCGCCGACCCTTCGACGACGAAACCGGCGCGGGCCGATCCGACACCTCACTCGAGCGCATGCTGGCGCTGCGGCGCACCCCGATCGACGCGCGGTACCTGTCCGAGCTGCCGCGGGACTGCCCGCCGACGCTGCGTCGCATTCTCTTGAAATGTCTTGCCCCGCAACGTGATGACCGCTGGATCAGCGGCGCGGATCTGGCACAGCAATTCGATCTGTGCCTGGATCGGCGAGCCCGCGACCTGGTCGACCCGCCGAGCGGCAGCCTGCGCGCTAAGGTCGGCCCGTGGTCCCTGCTGGCGATCGTGACATTGGCGAGCACGATCGGCGGCGGCCTGGGCGTGCTGTACAGCAATCTGCACAACGGCCCGCTGATCGAATCGTGGATCACCGCCGATCAGCGGGTGCGCCTACGCGAGATCAGCGCCGTCATCGAACTCACCGTGCCCGCCACGGTCGTGCTGGTGACCTGCTACCTGTGCCGCCGGGTATTCCTGGTGTGGCGCGGGCTGCGGCGCGGCAGGCAGTACGACGCGCGGACTCTCGCGCTCGCGAGAACCGACACCCTGGTCGACGGCGACCGGGTTGCCCTGATCGCCTTCGGCGGGTGGGCGGTGTCCGGTGTCGCGTTCCTGGCCGGACTGCTCGTCTACACCGATCTCACCAGGGGCCAGATTCTGCATTTCACCGCGTCCATGGCGGTCAGCGCCACCATCGCCGTCGCGTACCCCTTCTTCTTCGTCACCCTGTTCGTCGTGCGGTGTGTCTACCCGACCCTGCTGACCAGGGGCGCGACCAGCAGCGACTACGACGACCTGCGCAGACTGGGTCGCCGAAGTACCCGCTATCTCGCTGTCGCGGCATCGATTCCGCTGATCGGCGTCGTCACCGGCCTCATGTTCCTCACCCCGGCCGAGGTGTCGCTCGTCATCGATCCGATCCGCTGGCTGTGTCTGGCGGGCGTCGTCGGATTCATCATCGACTACTGGCTGTTCCGCAAACTCGAGGAGGATCTGCGGGCCTACGAACGCGCCATCTCCGCGTCGAACCGGCGGTAGTCGGCCGGTCAGTGCGGCAGCATATCCGTCCAGACCCGCGTGGCGCCCGCGACCAGATCCGACTGCTGGTACATCGTTCCGTCGGGCGAGAGGTATTTGCCGGTGCGCGGGTCGTAGTGCGCGATGCCGATCGTCGGGGAGTGCGCCGCGGGCGCGGTATCCGCACTCGGAATCGGCAGACCGGGAACGCCCGGCGGCGCGGGCTGATGCTGGTGCTCGGCGGGTACCCGGCGGGAATCGGGTGGGACGCCCTGCGATTCGAGATTGGGATCGGTCGGATACGGGCCGAGTAGCGGTTGATCGGTGGACAGCGGCACGAAGTGCTCGTCGCTGTTGCACATGGCCGCCGTCGCGGCGCGTTTACCGGGGACGGCGGCGCAGGGGATGTTGCGCGCACCGCGCACCGCTATCTGGGAATCCTGCGGCAGTTTGCAGTACAGGTCTTCTGGCGTGTCGATGGTGTCGGTCTCGGCGGGCGAGCGCCACGACGACGGCGGGAGGAAGCCGACCGTGCACGCGGGCGGATCGGACAGGCCGCCGAGCCGGAAGGTGCCGAGTCCGAGACCCGAGGCGTTATTACTCGGTTGTACCGCCTGGATCATCGAGATGGACGGCGGCAGCAGCACCAGCAATTGCTCCAGACCCGCGTGATAGGTGACCGCCAGCGAGCCGACGCTGGTCAGGTTGGCGAGCAGAATCGGCAGCGTCAATTTCACCGAGTCGAGCAGTCGCGTCGCCTCCTGCGCGAATCCGGGTCCGGTGTCGAGCAGCGTGCGGATCTGCGGATCGTCGGCGACCACCTGACCGGTGACCCCGGCGAGGCTTCGGGTCCAGATCCGAATGGCGTCGGCGGTGCGCACCTGGGTGTCGAGTAACGGGGCGGCGTCTTCCAGGAATGCCCGCGCCGTGTCGCCGACGCCGTTGAGATCGGACGACAGGACCTGCGCCGAGGTCAGCAGCGAATTCAGGTCGTAGCCAGCACCGTTGACCCCCTTGAACAGTTCATCGAGCAGTTCGTGCAACTTCTCCTTCGGAATGGTGGCGACCAGGGCGCTGAGGCTGTCGAGCATCGGGCCGACCGGTTGCGGCACCGTGGTGTCGGCCGACTCGATGACTGATCCGTCGTGCAGATACGGCGGAGAATCGGTGCGCGGACGCAGGTCGACATACTGCTCGCCAACGGCCGACACACTGCGTACCTCCGCGACCAGATCGGCGGGAATCCGTTGTCCGCCATCGATGGCCAGGCGGGCACGGACCCCGTCGGGAGTCAATTCGACCGCGGTGACCTTGCCGACCTGGACCCCGCGGTAAGTGACATTCCCGAATCGGTACAGCCCGCCGGTATCGGTCAGATCCACCGTGACATCGATGGTCCCGACGCCGAACAGCGTGGGCAGCCGCATGTACACGGTAGCCATGACGACCAACCCGATGACCGACAGTATCGAGAACAGCACCAACTGGATTCGGACGAAACGCGAGAGCAGCATCAGCGGCCTCCGCCGGTCGGCGGCGCGGAATCGGGGGTGATGCCGACACCGAGCGGATTCGAGGTCTGGCGGGCATACCCCGGATCCCCGACCGCGGCCTGGATGACCGCGGTGGGATCGCCCCACGGTGTTCCCATCAGCAGTTCGCGTCGCAGGCGGGGAATGGTGAGGTCGACGGTCGCGTGCAGATTGATGTAATCGCCCCGGACCGCGCGGTCGATGGTTTTCTGACCGTAGGGATAGACCGTCGCGTAGGCCAGCGCGGCATCGAGTTTCGGGCCGACATCGGCGATCGAGCGCAGGGTCGGCTCCAGATTGCGCAGATTCGTCACGAGATCGGACTGCACATCGGTGATCACCGCGGTGGCGGTGTCGCTCAAGGTGTGGAGTTTATCCAGCGCGAGCGTGATATTCGGCCGCTGCTCGATCAGCACGTCCAGAGCGGCGGGCAGGGTGCGCAGGGTTTCGGTCAAGACATCGCGTTGTGCGGCGAAGGTTCCCGCCAACCGGTTGAGCGCGTGGATGGAGGCGACGATCTCACCGCGTTGCTCGTCCAGCGCGCCGAGGAAGGTGTCGAGACGAGTGAGCAACGACCCCACCTGTTCCTGTCTGCCCGCGAACGCGTCGTTGAGATCGTTGATGATGTCGCCGATCTGGCCGAGTCCGCCGCCGTTCACCACGACCGACAGCGAGGCCAAGGTCTGCTCGGTCGACGGATACGTGGAGGTTCTGTTGAGCGGGACCGTCGCACCCGATTCCAATCGACCGCTCGGCGCGACACCGGGCGGGGTGTTGAGCGCCAGATGACTGGAGCCGAGCAGACTGGTCTGCCCGATGGTCGCGACCACATTCGCGGGGACCACCGTATCGGCGTCCACCGAAACCTCGACCACCGCGTGCCAGCCGCGCAGTCCGATGGCGCTGACACTGCCGACCACCACATCGTCGATGAGGACCGGCGAATTCGCTACGAGCGTACCGACATTCGCCATCTCGACCTGGATCACGGTCGAATCCTCGCCGCGCCCCGGGGCGCCGGGCAGCGGCAGGGAATTCACGCCATGCCACCCGCACCCGGTGCAGGCCAGTACGACGCACACACTGAGCGCGGCCAGCCGGACGCCGTGTGGTATGTCCCGAATTCTTCTGCGCGACAAGACCATCACCTTCCGCTCGGAAACAGGATGTCCACCAGACTCGGCAGCGCGGCGGGCGGCGGACCCTGGGTGTCCACCACCGCGGGCACGAGATCGGGTTCGGTGTAGATCAGGCTCTCCGGTCGGGCGGACGGCCCGTGCAGCGGATTCAGCGGGAAGGGCAGGTAATTGAAATTGAGCAGACCGAGGACGGGGCCGAGATAGTCGCGGCATTTGCGCGCCGATTCCTCCGTTGTCGCGGTCTCGATACTCGCGATCGAAGCGCAGACGAACTGGATCGGATTCGAGAAATTGTTCAGCACGAAAACCCCCGCCTCGGTGGCGGTCTCCGGGTTGTAGATGTTGTAGAAGTTGGCCATGCTGGTCGGGAAGATATGCAGCAGCTGTTCCAGATCGCCACGGTTGTCGACGAGGTTCTGGGTGACATTCACCAGCCCCTGGACCTGTTCGCTCGCCCTGTCACGGTTCTCGGCGACGAATCGCCGCACCTCGCCGACCGCGATCGACAACTCGGTCAGCGCCGCGTCCAGATCGGATCTGCTGTCGTCGAGGACGCTGGACAGTGTGGCGAGCCGGTCCTGGAATTGCACGATCTGCTCCGTGCTGCCCCGCAGGACCGCGACGAATTGATGCAGATTGCCGATGATATCCACGATATTCCCGCTGCCGTCGGCGAGTATCCGGCCGACACCGGACAACTGGGCCAGCGTCTCGCGCAATTTATCGCCGTTGCCCGCCAACGCGTTCGCGGCGCTATCGATGAATCGCCCGGTGGAACTGCCGGAGATCGCGCTGCCCGGTCCGAGGTCGGTGGCCAACCGCGTCAGCTGGGTCTTGATCTCGTCCCATTCGACCGGCACCGCGGTCCGCTCGACCGGGATGACCGCGCCGTCTGCCATTGTCGGGCCTTCGGAGCGGTAGGCGGGCGTCAGCTGCACATAGCGCGAGTCGACCAGGCTCTGGGCGATGATCACCGCCTTCGCGTTCGCCGGAACAGCGATGTCGCGATCGATGTCGAGCACCAGTTCGGCGGTGGTCCCGTGCGGCTCGATGGCGGCGATCCTGCCGACCTTCACCCCGGACACCCGCACGTCGTCACCCTCGTAGATCGCGGTCGCCGAGGTGAAGATCGCGCTGATCCGCTTGGGCCCGAACGCTATTCGGTACCCGGTGACCGCGCAGGCGACCAGCGTCGCGGCGACGACGACTATCGCGCCGATGCGCAGGATTCGGCTTCTCGTCATCGCGGCGGCTCCGGGTGCGGTATCGGGATCTGGCTCTGCGGTTGCACGCCGAAGGCCTGATCGATGAACGGCTGGATCAACGACCCGGGGATCAGATTCGCCACGTAGGCGTTGTAGAACGGCCCGCCGGAAACGGCTTCACCCTGCGTCAGCGCCACTTTCGCGAGACCGGGCAGCGCCGCGGCGATATTGTCGCGATTGCGTTCCAGCATGGCGACCACCGAATTCAGCCGATCCAGGGTCGGCGCGAGTTCGGCTTCGTTATCGGCCACGAGGCCGGAGAGCTGCCTGGACACCGCGGCGGTATTGGCCAGCAGGTCGACGATCGCCTGTCTGCGCGCGGCCAGCACCTCGAGCAGCGAATTCGCGTCGAGAATAAGCGAATTCAGCTGCTGACCGCGTTGGGCGAGGATTCCGGTCACGTCGGTGGTCGCCGCGAGCAGTTCCCGCATCGAATCATTGCGGCTGTTGATGGATTTCGACAGCGCGGTCAGACCGTCGAACGCGGGCCCCAGTTGCGGCGCGATGCGGTCGAGCGTGGCGGAGAGCATATCCAGTGACCTGTTGAGCGAGTCGGTATCCATATCGGTGATATCGGTCGTCAGGTCGCCGACGGCATCGGTCAGCGAGTAGGGCGAGGAGGTGCGCGAGGCCGGAATGACGTCGAACGGCCGCATCGTGGCGCTGCCCGCGGAATTCAGTGTCAGTATCCGTTTGCCGAGCAGCGAGCCGGTCTTGATATGCGCGGAGGTCGCGTCGCCGAGCCGGATGGTCTCGTCGACCGCGAAAACCACGCGCGCGTCGCCGTTGTCGAGACGCACCTTGGTCACCCGGCCGACCTTGACCCCGGACACGATCACATCGTCACCGACGGCCAGTCCCCCCGCCTCGGTGAATACCGCTTCGTAGCGCACGGTGGTGGCCCAGGTGATGAACTGCTGGGACTGCAATCCCACCAGGATGACGCAGACCACGAGGACGACCCCGACGAGTCCGTGCCGGAACAGATGTTCACCGCGATATCGGAGCATGACTACGGGCTACACCTTCCTGTGGTCTGTTCGATCCACGGCAGGACGAGCACCTGACCGGATTCGTCGGTCACCCGGACCGTCACGGCGCAGATGTAGTACTGGATGAAATTGCCGTACGCGCCCGCTCGCACCAGCTTCCTGAAGTTGTCCGGCGCGCGTTGCAGCGCGGCGTCGAGACGGTCCTTGTCGTCATCGATCAGCGGAGCCAGCCGCGCCAGTTCGTCGACCGTGCCGGCCAGCGGCGGTCGCGCCCGGGTGAGCAGGTCGGCGACCGTCGCGGTGCCGTTGTCGAGCGCGTCGATCGCCGCGGCGATGGGATCGCGGTCCTCGGCGAGTTGGCTGACGAGCTGTTCGAGGCGGTCGATGGTGGCGGTGAAGCGGTCACCCTCCCGCGCGAGCGTCGACATCACCGTGTTCAGATTGTCGATCACCTGCTCGACCACCACATTGTCACGTCCGAGCGTGGAGGTGAACGACGCCGTTCTGGCGAGCAGCGAATCCAGTGATCCCTCCCTGCCCTGCACGATCTCGAGCAACGACCAGGTCAGCGAGTTGACGTCCTTGGCGTTCAATCCCTGGATCACCGGTTTCAGACCGCCGAGCAACATATCCAGATCCAGGGCGGGGGACGTGCGCTCGAGCGGGATCTCCGTTCCCTCGGAAAGGATTTCGGTAGATCCGGGACCTTCGGTGAGTTCCAGATAGCGATCGCCGACCAGATTCAGGTACCGCACGGCGGCGGTCGTTCCCGTGGTCAGCGCCAGTGCGCGATCGGCGTCGAAGCGCACCGCCACCCGATGGTCGTCGCGTAACTCGACTGCGCGCACGACGCCGACTTCGACGCCCGCGACCCGGACGGTATCGCCGGAGCGCAGTCCCGACGAATCCTCGAAGACCGCGCCGTACTCGTAGGTCGAGCCGCTTCGATACTGGCCGAAGACCAGGATCAGGCATCCCGACAGCACCACCATGACCGCGGCGAACACGCCGAACTTCACCAGCGGTGTATTCCTGGCATCCCTCATCGCGGCGTCCCCAGCGGTCCGAACAGCGCCTGCGGGAGGGTGTCGACATTGAGCACCACGCCCTGATTTCCCTTCTCGAACGGGTTCGCGCCGACATCGGCCACGACGAACGGCGGCTTGCCCTCATAGGGCACGGGCAGTACCGAGCACTGCGGCCCGCCCGTGGCCGCGACCTTCGGCAGACTGTTGGGGTACCGGTAGGGATCGGTGCCCCAGAGGAAATTCGCGGAAAGGCCGAGTCCTGGCACGTCGACGGGTTGCGCGAACGCCAACTGCCCGAAACCCTCGAGCGAGCAGTTCAGCGCCTGGTTGTATTCGTTGGTCAGCGACGTGGTCGGCACCAGCAGTCGCAGTGTCCGCGCCAGCGCGGCACCGTTGTCGGCGAGCACCGGGGTGCCGACATCGGCCAAGCCGATCAACCCGACCAGCAGCGCGTCGAGATTGTGCTGCTCGTCCACCAGGGTCCGGCTCACATTCGTCGCATTGCCCGCGGTATCCACCAGCGCCTGCGCGGAATCGGCGTAGGTGTTCAGCACCGCGGGCGCGAGCGCGAGATCGGTTCGCAGGGCGGGCAATCCGGGCTCCAGCTTGCCGAGGAATGTTTCCAGATCACTCAGCATGAGCCCGACCTGGCCGCCGTGCCCGCCGGTCGCCGCCGCGATCGCGCCGAGGGTCTCGTTCAACTTCTCGGGTTCGATCCTCGACAGTACCGAGGTGAGTTGTTCGAAGACCGTGTTGATTTCGACCATGACATGTTCGGCGTCCAAGACCTGTCCCGCGTACATGGTCCGCGTGGTCGGACGCGCGGAGGGGATCAACTGGACGAATTTCGCGCCGAAGACGGTGGTCGAGGTGATCTCGGCGGTGACGTCGGCGGGGATCATCGCGAGCTGATCGGTGCGGATGGCCAGCCGGATCGCGGCGAGTCCGTCGGACCGTTCGTCGATCGAATCCACCTTCCCGACGGTGACACCGCGCATCTTCACGTCGGCATCCGGGTACATCACCAGGCCCGCGCGCGGCGACAGCACGGTGACCGGGACGGTGTCGGTGAGACCGCCGTTGAACATGACCACCGAGACAGCCACGATCGCCACGCCGACCACGATGGTCAGCAGGCCCGACAGGGGACGCCAGACATTGTCGAACATTTCCCTCACCCCGACAGATCGAAGTTGCCGTTGGCGCCGTAGACCGCCAGGGAGACGAGCAGGGTGACCGAGACGATGGCGATGAGCGAGGTGCGCACCGCATTGCCCACCGCGATCCCGACACCCGCGGGGCCGCCGCTGGCGAAGAAGCCGAAATAGGTGTGGATCAACAGGATCGTCAAGGCCATCAGCATCGCTTGCACGAAGGACCAGATGAGGTCGATCGGATTCAGGAAGGTCGAGAAGTAGTGGTCGTAGAGCCCGGAGGATTGACCGAGCAGAAAGACCGTGGTGAAGCGACTGGCGATGAACGAGGCGATCACCGCGAGCGCGTAGAGCGGGGTGATGGCGATCATGCCCGCCACGATTCTGGTGCCGACCAGGTAGGCGATGGGATCGATGGCAAGCGATTCCAGCGCGTCGATCTCCTCGTTGATGCGCATCGCCCCCAATTGCGCGGTAGCCCCGGCCCCGAAGGTCGCCGCGAGGCCGATTCCGGCTACGACCGGCGCGGAGATGCGCACGTTGATGAAGGCGGAAAGGAATCCGGTCAGCGCTTCGATGCCGATATTGCCCAGCGAGCTGTACCCCTGCACCGCGAGGGTGCCTCCGGTGGCGAGGGTGAGGAACCCGACGATGACGACGGTACCGCCGAATACCGCGAGAGCGCCCGCGCCCATGCTGATTTCGGCGATGAGGCGGATGGTCTCACGCTTGTAGCGCCAGGCCGCGAAGGGGGCGTACGCCAGCGCCTTCAGGTAGAAGAGAGTGTGGTCGCCGATGCGGCGCAGGCCGACGATCGGCGTGCGTATTCGGCGGGCCGCCACGGGATATCGCGCGGTCAGGGTCATGGCGTGCTCCTCACCTGACCGTCATCTGGATACCGATGGCGGTGACGACGACATTGATGACGAACAGCGACATGAACGCGTAGACGACCGTCTCGTTCACCGCGTTGCCGACCGCCTTCGCCCCGCCGGTCACGATCAGCCCGCGATAGCAGGCGACCAGACCCGCGACGAGACCGAAGAGCAGTGCCTTGATCGAGGAGATGATCACCTCGTTGATCCCGGTCAACAGCGTGATTCCGGCCGCGAACGCCCCCGGGTTGACGTCCTGGACGAATACCGAGAACGCGTAACCGCCCAGGATGCCGATGATGCAGACGAGGTTGTTCAACAGCAGCGCGACCAGACCCGAGGCGAGCATGCGCGGGGTGACCAGTCGCTGGACCGGGTCGATGCCGAGTACCTGCATGGCGTCGATCTCTTCCCTGATGGTGCGCGAACCGAGATCGGCGCACATCGCGGTGGCGCCCGAACCCGCGACGATCAGGACGGTGACCATGGGACCGACCTGGGTGACCGCGCCGAATGCCGCGCCCGCCCCGCTCAGATCCGCCGCGCCGAGTTCGCGCAACAGGATGTTGAGCGTGAAACTCACCAGCACCGTGAACGGGATCGCCACCAGCAGCGTCGGCACCATCGACACCCGGACGATGAACCAGGACTGCTCGAAGAATTCGCGGGTCTGGAACGGCCGCCGGAACGCGAATCTCACCGCGTCGGCCGACATCGCGAACAGTCCGCCGACCATCTGCAACGGTGTCGAGTAGCCGCGCGAGATCCCCGGGGACCACCTGCCCCGCCCCGCCATCAGGCCGCCGGTCCTCGGCGCGCCGCCACGGCGCTCACGAGACCACCGTCGCGAAGGTCTTGCTCTCCAGGAACTCCTCGAGTCCGGCGCGGCCCATCTCCCGGCCGATGCCGGACTGCTTGTATCCGCCGAACGGGGTGTCCGGCGCGAAGTAGTGGCCGCCGTTGATCATGAACGCGCCCGCGCGGATTCGGCGCGCGACCGCGATCGCCCTGTCCTCGTCACCGCTGAAGACCCCGCCTGCCAGCCCGTAGATCGAATTGTTCGCGATCCGGACCGCGTCGTCGTCGCCGTCGTGCGGCAGTACGACGAGCACCGGTCCGAAGATCTCCTCCTGGGCGATCTCGCTGTCGGGGTGCACATTCGTGAGCAGTGTCGGGGTGTAGAAGTAGCCGGGGTCGACGCGCTCGCCGCCGGTCACCAGGGTGGCGCCCGCCGCGATGGCGCGCTGGACCATGCCGTCGACCTTGTCGCGCTGCTGCTCGCTGATCAACGGGCCCATATAGGTGTGCGGATGGGAGGGATCGCCGTACGGAATATTGGCGAAACCGTTCGCCACCAGATCGACGATTTCGTCGTGATGCTGCCTCGGCACGATCAGCCGTGAGGTCAGCGCGCATCCCTGGCCCGCGTGGGAGGCCATGCTGAACGCCGAGAACATCGCGGGCATACCGAAATCGGCGTCGTCGAGTACCACCATGGCCGATTTGCCGCCGAGTTCGAGGAAGACCCGCTTGACCGTCTCACTGGCCGCGGCCATGATGCGTCGTCCGGTCGCGGTGGATCCGGTGAAGGTGATCATGTCGACACCGCTGTGATAGGTCAGTGCGCGGCCCACAGCCGCGTCGGAGGAACTGAGCACGTTCACCACGCCCGCGGGGATATCGGTGTGCTCGGCGATCAACTCCCCCAGCGCCAGGGTGACCAGCGGGGTGTCGGGTGCGCCTTTGAGCACCACGGTGCATCCGGCCGCGAGGGCGGGAGCCAATTTCGCGAGGGCGAGCTGATTGGGATAGTTGTAGGCGATGATCGCGGCCACCACCCCGGCGGCCTCTTTCTCGACCCACCGGCGATGCTTCTGCCCCCGTACCTCGATCTCGCCGAGTTCCTCGGTGAGCGGGTAGTCGCGCAGCAGATCCGAGTAGTAGCGGACGATTTCGATGGGAGCCTCCACCAGCGGTCCCGGTGTCAGCAGCCGGGCCGCGCCGACCTCGGCGATGGTCAGCTCGCGCAATTCCTCTGTGTTGTCGAGCAATGCCCGGTGCAGCTGATCCAGGCAGTGGATGCGGAATTCGACGTCGGTCGACCAGGTGGTGGTGTCGAACGCGCGACGCGCGGCGTCGACACAGGCGTCGGCATCCTCGACTGTCGCATCGGGCGCGTATCCGAGAACCGTTGCGGTAGCGGGGTTCATCGACGGGAACGTCGCGGCGGTCCCGACCAGTTCGCCGTCGATCAACAGCCTGCGATCACCGGCCGCGGACGCAGCCGCGGTACTCGTCTGGACTGTGGTGGATTCGGAGTGCATCATCTGCCCCACTCGAGATTCGATGAAAATACCGTTCTCATTTCCGAACAGCGTCACATCTCTGGACCGAGAATTCAATACCCGCAAGGGATGGATTCCTCCTGGAAGACGCGCGTAAGTACGCGTGATCAGGCCCATGGGCGCGCGACAGCGGCGGCGGGCCGCGTCCGGGACGCGAACAGGCCGCGCACTGCCGGAACATGCCCATCCCCGAGCCTGTGCGGGATGAGAGTTATTGGGGTCCAGCAGGTTTCATGGCAGGCGACGGCCGGCACGGTACGCCGGGCGTCGCCGCCGATGACGAGACAACAGATATCGGCGAGGTCAGCCCACGGGGCTGAGATCCGCGCCGACGGGCGGATGATCGAGCACCCCGCTGCGGAACAGTTCCGTCGAGCCGACCGAGGTCATCGGGACAGCGCCCGCGGCGAGCGCGTGCGCCTTGAACGCCTGGGCCGCCAGGCTCAGCCGGTGCAGCACCGGATCGACGCCGTGATCACTGCCGAGCGGCCAGCCCTCGCCCCACACCACGACCTCGATGCCGCCGTGGCCGAGCGCCTTCAGCAGACCACTGCGAGCGCGGGAGTCGACCTCGCAGATATTGGCGGCCACGGCGAGCGCCTGCGGCCTGCGACCGCGCCCGCCCGCCGCGAGAACCGTTTCCAGATCGAGCATTTCGGCGCCGAGGATCTGTAGCGGTCGCGCGTCGCCGGTGCCGGGAACCATGACGGTGACATCCCAGCCCGCTACCGCGCGATCGAATAGCCAGCCGCCCGCGTTCTGCACCACGTCGGCGATGCTCGTGCCGACGACGTCGAGGCGATACCTCATGACTTCGCTACCGGGGCGAAGTCCTGAGCCAACGACCTCGTGTACTCGTTGAACACCTCGGTGAGCGGGATCGAGTGGTCGAGCAGCCATGAGAGCTCCATTCCATTGATGAAGGCGACGATTTCCACAGCCCGAATGTCAGGATCCAAATCGGTCCGGAATCGTCCGATCTCCTGGTTGTGCCGGATGGACTCGGCGACGATGTCGACGGCCACCTTCCAACGGTTGAGGAGCCGGTCGTGGAGGGGAGCCTCGGGCAGCAGGTTCTCCACCAGTAATACGACGAAAGTGCCCACCAATTCTGGTGTGCGTTCTATGCGATCGGCGACCTTGCGAATCTCCTCGATCAGGTCACCGGTCAGATCGGAGACCGCGGCGTCGTCCGCGTCACGCGCATCGAGTACCGCATGCAGCAACTGCTCCTTCGATTGGAAATGATGCAGAAGCCCCGCCGGGGTGACCCCGGCTTCGCGCGCGATCTGCGCGAGTGTCGTACTGCGCCAACCACTACGAGTGAGCATCCGCTGGGCGACAGCCAAGATCCGCTGCCGCCGATCCTCACCCTTGGCGAAGAGGGAAGCGTACGGGCGCGGTGATGTCATTGCGAACCCCGATCAACTAACCTAGTGAACATACGGTAGGCCGGTTCCGGCCATGTGACAAGGGTCTCAGGCGCCCGAATTATCAGGGCGCGTCACACGGCGGTTCGCCTCGCGCGCCCCGCGGTCCGTACGGTGCGCAAACATCCGACGAGGCGTCCTGTTCTCTTTTTTGGAAATATCATTCTCATTGCCTGAGCTGGCATTATCTCGCCCCGAATTTTACCGTCTCGAGAGCGGGCACAACTGAAAACGAAAATGCCATTCCCCTCAAATGGAATCGCGTCTATCATCTGGTTGGTACGCCGCTCCCGCGGCACCTGACGCGGTGCGCGTCCTCGGCGAGGCTCCGACGCGAGTCGGCGCACTCCACACCCGATGGCCGAATCCGCACCGCGCAAGAGATGACGACAGTTCACGAATCACTCCCCTGGAGGCTCACGATGTCGGTTTCCATCAGCAGCTCGTCGCTGTATCCCCCCGGCGGATTCGCACCGCCCAAGGACCGGCGTGGGCACGCCGAGGGCAAGGTCGGCCTCCCCGAGGGCACCGAGGTGTTCTCGGCCGACAACCACATCTCCCTGGCGGACGACATCTTCTACGAGCGGTTCCCCGAGAACATGAAGGACCGCGCGCCCCGGGTCTGGTACGAGGACGGCGCCTACATGCTCGGCCGCAAGGGAAAGTCCTTCGTGGCAGGTGATTTCAGCCATGTGCTGATGCAGTACGACCCGCTGGCCGGTTCCGGAAGCCGGGACATGGCCGCCCGCGCACGCGACCTGCGCGGTGACGGCATCGCCAAGGAACTCGCGTTCCCCAATGCCCTGCTCGCCCTTCTGTTCTACCCGGACACCGAGGTCCGCGAACTCTGTTTCCGCGTGTACAACGAGTACATCGCGCAGTTGCAGGAGGAGTCCGGCGGCGGCTTCTACGGCGTTGGACTGATCAACTGGTGGGACGGCGAGGGGGCGCGCCGCACCCTGGCCGAGCTGAAATCCCTCGGCCTCAGGACATTCCTGCTCCCGCTCTCCGCGGGCAAGGACAACGAAGGCGTCCGCATCGACTACGGCAGCACCGCGATGATCCCGGTCTGGGATGCCATCGAGGAGTCGGGCGTTCCCGTCTCCCACCACATCGGCGAGGCGCCGCTGTCGGCCCCGTGCGAGGTCAACAGCGTCGCCGTCGGCATGATGCACAATGTCGCGCCCTTCCGGGAGATGTTCGGCAAGTACATCTTCAGCGGCATCATCGACCGGCACCCCAACCTGAGCATCGGCTGGTTCGAGGGCGGTATCAACTGGGTTCCCGCCGCGATCCAGGACGCCGAGCACATGCTGGCGTCCTTCCAGCACATGCTGAACCGACCGGTGGAACACGAGGTGCGCCACTACTGGGACAACAATATGCGCGCCTCGTTCATGGTCGACCCGCTCGGCCTGTCGATGGTGGACCTGATCGGCATCGACAGGGTCATGTGGTCCTCCGACTACCCCCACAACGAGAGCACTTTCGGCTATTCGGAGAAGTCGTTGGCGGCCGTCGTCGACGCGGTGGGCCCCGAAGCCGCCGCGAAGATCGTCAGCGGCAATGTCAAGGACTTCCTCGGTCTGTAGCCGTGCCTTCAGCCGTGCTCTCAGCCGTGCCTTCAGCCGTGCCTTCAGCCGCGCCTCGGAAAGTGACGCAAACTCCATGACAACGTTCGCGACCGCGACTCCCTCAGCTCTCGAAATACCGGATACACCGGACCGCGCCAGGATGCGCCGGGAAACCGGTGCGCGCTTACGCGCGTCCATGAGCGATCAGGGCGTCGACGCGCTGATCCTGTTGAACAACAGCAATGTCGTCTACGCCACCGGCGCGAGCTGGCCACTCGGGGACGCGGGCGTGTCCCATGTCGAACGACCCGTTGCGGTGGTCGTCGCGGGCGATCCGTGGCCGCATCTGTTCCTGCCGTTCCGTGAGGGCGCGTCCGAGGAATCCGATCTGCCATCGGACCACCTGCACGGACCCGTCTATCTCGAATTCGACGAGGGCGTAGCCGCTTTCGCGGGCTTGCTGCGCGATATCGTGCCGGGCGGGGCGACCGTCGCGGTCGACGAATGCACCGGCGCGATGATGCGGGCCCCGCACCTGCTGTTCCCCGGCAGCCCGCCACGCGACGCCGCGGCCGTCATCGGGCCCGCGAAACTGATCAAGACCAAGGACGAACTGTCCTGTATCCGCACCGCGTGCCGCATCACCGAGCGGGCGATGGTCGACGTGCAGGCGGCGCTGTCGCCAGGGCGACGCCAGATCGACCTGTCGGCGAGTTTCGTGCGCAGGGCTTTCGAACTGGGCGCCACCGCGACCATGCTCGACGCGATCTGGCAGGTGATGCCGGAACGCAAACAAGACGGTGTCTGGACCACCCACGGCGATCTGGCCCTGCCGCTGCTCACCTCCGAACGCGAACTCGCGGCGGGCGATGTGCTGTGGACCGACGTCAGCATCACCTACGGCGGCTACTGCTCGGATTTCGGGCGCACCTGGATCGTCGGCGAAACCCCTACCGCGCGCCAGCAGGCCCAGTTCGACCAGTGGCGCCACATCATGACCGCGGTGCTGGACGCGGTGCGTCCCGGTAATACCGGCGCGGATCTGACCGCGGCGGCCATCGCCGCGAACGGCGGCGCCCGTCCGTGGCTGCCGCATTTCTATCTCTCACACGGAATCGGCGTGAGCGCGGCGGAGATGCCGATGCTCGGCACCGATCTCGGCCAGGAATACGACGAGGGTTTCGTCCTGCAACCAGGCATGGTGCTCGTCTTCGAGCCCGTGGTCTGGGAGGACGGCACCGGAGGCTACCGAAGCGAGGAAATCGTGGTCATCACCGAGGAGGGCTGGACGGCCCTCACCGACTACCCCTATGCGCCCTATGGGAATTGAGATACTGCCGGACGATCGCGCCCTGCGGCATGGGCGGCGCGAACGCGCACTGGCACAGATGCAAGCCCATGACCTGGACATCCTCGTACTCGGACGGCAGGCGAACGCCAGATATGTCGCGGGCGCCCCGCAATTGTGGGTCGCCGGGACGCGACCGTTCGGCCCGGTGGCGACGCTGGTCCGCAAAACCGGTGACGTCCACCTGCTGAGCAGCTGGGACGAAGGCATCCCCGACGACATCCCGCACGATCACCTGTACGGCCTCGCGTGGAATCCGATGACTCTCGTCGCGGTCCTGCGCGGCATCGAGGGCGCGGATACCGCACAGCGGGTCGGCACCGACGCGCTGTCCCCCGGCTACGCGAACCTGCTGCCGTTGGCGTTCCCGAACGCCGAAATCGTCGACGGAGAGATCGCGATGCGGGCGGCGCGCCGGATCAAGACCGCGGCGGAGATCGAGGTCCTGCGCGGCGCACTGCGTGTCGCGCAGGCGGGCCTGGCGGCGGCCGTGGCCGAATTACGGCCGGGCAGTACCGAACAGGAGTTGACCGGCATCCTGCTCGAGGCGATGACCGCGGGCGGTATCAGCACGCCGGCCACCCAGGATTCGGCCTGGGTGACTTCCAAGGAACATCCCTGGCGGCGTGCCAGCGGTGACCGCAGTGCCCGGGAGGGTGATCTCGTCGCCTTCTCCTCCGGTGCGCTCGGCGACGGATACATCGGAGAGGTCGGCCGCACGATTCCGGTCGGCGATCCCGACTCGAGCCGTTCCGCCACACGCACGCTGTACCGGCGGTGGGAGGCCCTGTGGGCCCGGCTGCTCGAGGCGTGCCGTCCCGGTGCTCCCGCCTCCGATCTGCTCGCGGTCTACGAGAGCGCGGGCGAACCGCTACCGCCGATGCCGGTCGCGCGTGGACTCGGCATGGGCTTCGACCCGCCCGTCGTCTCGCCGCATCTGCGCGCGACCGCGGCGGCCGAACGGCTGGAGCCGGGAATGGTTCTCGCCGTCACCGGTTACGTCTGGCAATCGGGGGTCGGCGCGGTCTTCGGGCGTGACTCGGTGCTCATCACCGATGACGGTTCCGAGGTTCTCACCACAAGCCCGTACTGGAAAGAGTAGGAGCCCCGATGTCCGGTTCCGAGCAACCCTCGGCCGAAGAGATCATTCGCTACGAGAAAGATCCCAAGACCAGGATCGCGACGATCACCTTCGATCGGCCCGACCATCTCAACGCGCCGACCATGGCGGCGCGGCTGCGCTATGCCGATCTGATCCACCGCTCCAGCGTGGACGACGACGTCAAGGTGCTGGTGGTGCGCGGGGTCGGCGATGATCTCGGCACCGGTGCGGACCTGCCGGAATTCATGGAGATGCAGAACTCGCCGTCGCAGGGTCCACGCCTGAGCGAATACAAGATCGGTGAGGACGAGGTCAGGTACCCGCCGAAGGATTCCTTCCGCCACGGCGCCACGATCAATCAGTGGTACGCCAACGCGCAGGCGGGTTGCCGGAGTCTGCAGGAGTTCAAGAAGATCAGCATCCTCGAGGTGAAGGGCTACTGCTACGGCTGGCACTTCTATCAGGCCGCCGACGCCGATCTCGTGATCTCCTCCGACGACGCGCTTTTCGGGCATCCGTCGTTCCGGTACTACGGCTGGGGCCCGCGCATGTGGACGTGGGTGCAAACCATGGGCATGCGCAAATTCCAGGAGATGGTGTTCACCGGCCGCGCGTTCACGGCCGCGGAGATGTACGATTGCAACTTCCTCAACAAGGTCGTCGCACGGCAGGATCTGGAGGCGGAGACGGAGAAGTACGCGCTCGCCTGCGCCCGCACCAGGCCGACCGACACCGTCTTCATGCAGAAGGTGTTCTTCGAGATCATGAAGCAACACCAGGGCGAATACATGGGCAGCCTGCTCAGCGGCTTCTTCGAATCCATGGGCGGCTACGTCCGGCCCGACGACAACGACCTGATGCTCGACGACGCGTTCGAGAACGGCCTCAACAACGCGGTCAAGGATGTCGACAGTAAGTACCCGCCCGATTTCCGCCTGAGCAAGTCGGGCCGCAAGAAGGATTCGTAGCCGCCGCGAGCGCGCAGGCATGACAGGTGGAGTGACATGGCGTCGAAACATGCCCCCGATACGTCGGCATCCGGGACCGAACCGCCGCTCAGCGGTGTCGTCGTCATCGATCTCTCGACCGGGATCGCAGGCGCCTACTGCACGAAACTGCTGGCCGAAGGCGGGGCGCGCGTCGTGAAAGTCGAACCGCCGGAGGGTGATCCGCTGCGGCGGTGGTCGGCGTCATCGACCGAGATCGCCCAGGAGGCCGACGGGGCGCTGTTCAGCTTCCTCAACGGCACCAAGGACAGCGTCGTCGCCGACGTCGGCGTCTCCGGTGATCTCGATTTCGTCGACACCCTGCTGGCCGGGGCCGACGCGGTGGTGTGGTCGTCGGGGACACCCGTGGCCGACCATCCGCGCCTGTCCCCCAGCGTGATCCGGCGCGATCACCCCCACCTCGTGGTCACCGCGATCAGTCCGTTCGGGCTCGACGGCCCGTGGCGTGACCGACCGGCGACGGAATTCACCCTCCAGGCGTGGTCGGGCGGAATCATGGGACTGGGGCGCGGCGCTCCCGATCGTGCGCCGGTGCACGTGGGCGGGCGCGTCGGCGAATGGTTCGCGGGCGCTTACGCATCCGCGGTGACCATGACCTCGCTCCTGCGGACCGCGGGCACCGGCGTCGGCGAACTGGTCGATCTCGCGATGCTGGAAACCCAGATCCTGAGTCTGACCTACTTTCCCGTCTCGTTCTACGAGGCGCTCGGCCGCCCGTTCCGCACCCAGCGCAGGCTCAGCGTGCCGGGGGTGGCCTCGGCGGCGGACGGTCTCGTCGCGCTCGGCTGCGGCACCGCGCAGCAGTGGTTCGATCTGTGCGCCATGGTCGGACATCCCGAGTGGATCGACGAGGGTATCGTCCCGTCGATCACCGAACGCGCCAACGAGAAGGCGCCGGAGATCAACGGCTGGCTGGCCGAGCAGACCGTGGCCGAGATCCGTGATCTGGCAACGGCTTTCCGCATCCCGAACGGGCCCGTCGCGCACGGGGCCAATGTCACCGAGATGGACCATCACCAGGCGCGGGACTTCTTCACGACCAATCCGCGTGACGGTTTCACCCAGCCCGGCCCTCCGTTCCGCACCTCGCCCCCGCTGTTGCGCGAACCGGAACCCGCACCGGGGATCGGTGAGCACACCGAACACTATCGGGCCGAACCGCCGCGGCGCGCCGTCTCCGACACCGGCCGGACCCCGGACGCACTGCCGTTCCGTGATCTACGGGTCCTGGATCTGACGACCTTCTGGGCCGGACCCTCGTGCACCCACTATCTGGCCATGCTCGGCGCGGAGGTGATCCACGTGGAGTCCACGGCCAAGCCGGACGGCACCAGGCTCATCGCGGGCGTGCCGATCACCGAGGACCAGTGGTGGGAGAAGTCCCCGATCTTCTCCGGTCTCAACACCGGAAAGAAGGGTCTGACACTGGATTTCCGCACCGAACGCGGACGCGAACTGCTCACCGAACTGGTCGCCGCCTGTGACGTCATCGTGGAGAACTACACCCCGCGCGTGCTCGAGCAGATCGGGCTCGACTACCCGGCGGTGCGGGCGCTGCGCCCGGACGCGATCATGGTCAGGATGCCGGGATTCGGGCTCGACGGTCCGTGGCGGGAGCATCCGGCCTTCGCCTACGTCATCGAGGACACCTCCGGCCTGACGTGGCTGACCGGACATCCCGACCAGAATCCCGTCGAGCCGTATTCCATCGGCGATCCCAACGCGGGCATCCACGCGCTCAACGCCCTGCTGCTCGCGGTGCGCCATCGCCGCCGCACCGGCGAGGGCGTGCTGGTCGAGGCGGCGATGGTGGAGGCGGCGCTCAATGTGACGGCCGAGCAGGTGATCGAATACTCGGCCTACGGCGCGCTCTTGCAGCGCGCGGGCAATCGAGGCCCCGCGGCGGCGCCCCAGAACCTCTATCGCACTGTCGAACCGGATGAATTCGGCGGCGACGACAGCTGGGTCGCGGTGGCGGTGCAGACCGACGCGCAGTGGAGCGCCCTGTGCGCGGCACTGGGCGATCCGGCCTGGGCGACGGACCCGGCGCTGGCCCGCGCGTCGGGCAGGCGCGAGCGGCACGATCTGATCGACAAACATCTGTCCGCGTGGTGCGCGACCCGCACCGCCGAGGAGATCGTCGATATCCTCTGGGGCGCGGGCGTTCCGGTCGCCCAGGTGATGCAACCGCATCGACAGGCGGAATTGGCGCAACTCGAGTCGCGCGGATTCTTCGAGGCCGTCGGGCATCCGGTCAACGCGACAGCCAGGCACAGCACGGTGCCGGCGCGATTCTCGCTGGGACCGAGCAGTTTCCACGCCGGGCCCGCGCCGCTGCTCGGGCAGCACAATCGGGAGCTGTTACGCGGGCTCGGGGTGAGCGATGCCGAGATCACCGCGCTGGAGGCGGACGGTGTCATCGGAAACGCCCCGGCCGTGTCCGGCGGACGGGCCGCGACGAAGTAATCCGGCAGATCGGGGCGAGCCGACTCGATTCGATCGGGCGATATGGCATAGTCGCGTGCGATCACGCATACGGACGCGCGGCGTCGGGATCGGTGGGGAGGACCGCGATTGACGTGGGATGGGAGCATCCTGTGGGGTGGTGACCGGGACACCGCGGCGGTACGGGTCGCGCCGGAGGTACTCGCCGATCTGAATCTGGACCAGGTTTTCGCCGCCGCCGGTATCGGGGACCAGGAAGCGGTAACGCGTCCGCTGCGCGAGATTTCGACGGTGTCCTACCGGCACGGGGTGTTCCGCGATCTCGAAGTCGAGGAGATCCGCGCCGCGTTCGATGCCTTCGGCGCAGGCATGCGCTCGGTCCTGGAGCATCTGGAGCACGCACAGCGCCTGCGTCACCCACGGCAGCGCGATCGATGGCAACTGGACGCGGAGGCGGTGTATTGCCGGACGATCCTGGATATGTGCGCCGCGCTGCGCGATATGCCGTTGCGCTCGAACGGGTTACGCTACTGGCGGGCATGGTTGAGCGACTACGTCGGCGCAGACCGTTTCCGCGGGTTGACGACCGATGCGGCGAAGATTCGCGCGGCGCTGGACGCTGTGCGCTACCGGGTGCGTGTGACCGGGCGGTCGGTCGTGGTCGATCGGTACGACGGGCGATCCGACTACAGCGAGATCGTCGCGGCGGCATTCGCGCGCTTCCGTCCCGACGGCGATCCCGCTCCCCCGCGTCCGGGTAATCCCTGGTCGGATATGAACGAGGTCGAGGAACGCATTCTCGCCGCCGTCACCGCGCAGCACCCGATGGTGTTCGCGGAACTCGAGCGGCACGCGAACCGCTACCGCGACTTCATCGACCCGGTGGTCGAGCGATTCGATGCCGAGCTGCGCTTCTACCTCGGCTACTTGGGGTTCGTTCGCTCGCTCACCGCGCGGGGACCGCGTTACTGCTATCCGGAGATCACCGCCGACTTCGCGGGCGTATTCGCCGAAGGCGCCTTCGACGCCGCTCTCGCGCACCAACTCTCGGCTGCGGGAGCGACGGTGGTCGGCAACGACTTCCGGCTCGACGGCGCGGAACGGGTCCTCGTGGTCACCGGCCCCAATCAGGGAGGCAAGAGCACCTTCGCCCGCATGATCGGCCAGTTGTTCTACCTCGCCGCGCTCGGCTGCCCGGTTCCCGGATCGCGGACACGGCTGTCACTGCCCGACGGGTTGTTCACCCATTTCGTCCGGCAGGACGACCTCGACGATCCAGGGGGCGCGCTGGCGCAAGAACTCGCCAAAATCCGTGACATCCTGCCCCGCGTGACCGAGCGCAGCGTCCTGGTCTTGAACGAAAGCTTCAGTACGACAACGGCCGACGATGCCCGGCTGATCGGCGGTGCGGTGCTGCGGCGGATCATCGAGCGCGGTGCGGTGGCGGTATACGTGACATTCCTGGAGGAACTGGCCGAACTCGGTCCGGAGGTGGTGAGCATGGTCGCCGGTGTCGAATCGGGGGATGATCCGGTGCGGACCTTCCGCATCGATCGGCGCCCGCCGGACGGGCCCGCCTACGCCGTCGCGGTCGCCCACCGGCACGGGCTCACCTATGACGAGATCCGGGCGAGGGTCCGATGATCCCGGTCGGCCTGTTGCGACCACCCCGCCGTGACGCGCGGATCGCGCGTAACGGGGCCGCGATGGCGGACGACCTCGGCCTCGAGCAGCTGTACTCGGCCATGGCGGGAGATGACGATTTCATCGGAAGCGTCGTGAGAGCGGTGGTGCGGGACAGCCTCACCGATATCGAGGTGATCCGGTACCGGCAGGACGTGCTGGCGGACTGCTGTGCCGATCCGGCGATGCCGCGCGCCCTGTACGCCATCGCCACCGAGGCGACATCGGTGCGACGCTGGATAGGACGCGGGCGCGAGCCGAGGGCCAAGCTCGGGCTGGCACTGCAACCGCTGGAGGCCCTCGTGCATCACCTGCGCGAGCTGCGCCGGACCTGCGCGAAATACGCCGCTTCCTGCACCTCCGACGGCCTGGTCCGCTTGCGTGAGGTACTGGCCGACCAGCTCGACGACGGTTACCTCGCCATGCTCGAACAGCATTTGGCCGCACTGTATTTCGATAACGGTATGATATTCAGCGCCGGAATCGGCGCCGGGAACAAGGCCGACCGCATCATCCTCCACGAACCGCCGCGAAGCGCCGAACGCACGCTGTTACGCCGCCGCTCGGGCACAGAATTCGAGGCCCCCAGCGATTTCGAACACAACAACGACCCCCTGAGAGATGTCATCGAACCGCCACTCGAATCAGTCGCGGAGGTGATCTCGAACGCGACCGACAACGTGCAGGACTTCTTCCGCCGACTGCGCACCGAGCTGGCGTTCTACCTGGGCTGCCTGAACCTGCGCGAGCGGCTGACCCGGACGGGCACACCGGTGTGCTTCCCGGTCCTCGCACCCGAGGGCGGTGTGACATTGCGCTGCCGCGATCTGCGCGACGCGGCGTTATCCCTGACGGCGACCGATGTCGTCGGCAATGACATCGACGCGGCGGGAGCCACCCTCGTCGTGGTGACCGGCGCCAACAGCGGCGGCAAATCGACGTTCCTGCGCAGCGTCGGCACGGCGCAACTGATGATGCAGGCGGGGATGTTCGTCACCGCCGAGGCGTTCACCGCGGACGTGCGCGACGGCGTCTTCACGCATTTCGTGCGCGGTGAGGATCCTGGCATGAAACACGGCCGCCTCGACGAGGAACTCGCCCGTATGCGCGAGATCACCGACCGGATCCGACCCGGCGCGATGTTGTTGTGCAACGAACCGTTCGCCTCGACGAACGACCGGGAGGCCGCCGCCGTCGCCGAGCCCATAGTCTCGGCGCTACTCGATTCCGGCGTCAAGATCGTGCTGGTCACGCACCTGTTCGAACTCACCAGCCAGCGCTACGCCGCCGGATCCGAATCGGATCTGTTCCTGCGGGTCGAACGCGCTTCCGACGGCCGCCGCACCTACCGCGTGCGGACCGGCGCGCCCGCGCCGACCAGCCACGGGGGAGATATCTTCGCCGAGATCTTCGGGAGCCGCCCCGAAGCACCGTGAATATCCGGCGTCGGCCACCGAACGCCCTGTGACGTCGGGCATTCACCCCTGCCTCGCGAGCAAGGCGACCGCGATCACCGGATCGCCGAGGACCGCCGCGGCACGGCCCTCGACGACGGGGATCGGCGGGTCTCAGCCTTCGGTCACGACGTGAACGCGGGCATGGACTCCCAGCCGCGCACCGTCGAGGTGGGAGACAGTTTGGCCCCGGACATATCGACATCCCATTCGGGGAACCGCTTGAGGATCTCCTCGAGCGCGACCCTGCCCTCCAGTCGCGCCAATGCCGAACCGAGGCAGAAGTGGGTGCCGACACTGAACGACAGGTGTTGCCGCGCGTTGCGGTGGATATCGAAGACGTCGCCGTCAGGAGCGAATTGGCGATGGTCGCGATTGGCCGCGCCGATGAGGAACATCATGACGCTGCCCTCGGGCACGGTCCGACCGTGCAACTCGACATCGCGGTTCACGTAGCGGCACACATGCGGGGCGGGGGATTCGAACCGCAGCAGTTCCTCGATCGCCTGCGGTATGAGTTTCGGATTCTCCACCAACTGCTTGCGCTGGTCGGGGTGTTCGGCCAGCACCTTGCCCGCCCAGCCGATCAGCCTGGTCGTGGTCTCGTTACCCGCGCCCGCCACCACATTGACGTAGATCAGCAGTTCTTCACGGGTCAGGCGCCGGTACGTGCCGGTTTCGTCCTCGAATTCGACATTCAGCAGTTCGGTCATGATGTCGTCGGACGGATGCTCGCGCCGCCAATCGATATACGCGGCGAATATATCGCCGCTGACCATTCCGTCCGAGGCCGCCTTCATCGGCTGCCCCTCTTCGGTACGCATCTGTTCGTTGGCGAAATCCCGGATCGCTTCCTGATCCTCCTCGGGAATTCCGAGCAGCAGGCCGATGGTGCGCATGGGCATCTGCGCGCCGAGGTCGGCGATGAAATCGATGCGGCCGGTGCCGACGACCGGATCGAGGCTCTGCGCGCAGAACTCCCTGATCTTCGCCTCGAGTGCGATGATCTTACGCGGGGTGAACATGCGCGACAGCAGTGCGCGATGAATGTCGTGCACCGGCGGGTCCTCGAAGATCAGTGCGCCGGAGGGTATTTCGATATTCGCCTTGATCAGCTCCAGGATCGCGCCGCGGCCCGAGATGAAGGTGTCCTTATCGATGAGCCCCGCGTTGACGTCGTCGAAACGGCTCACCGCGTAGAAATCGTGCGCCTCGTTGTAGTAGAGGGGCATTTCGTCGCGGAGTCTTTTGAACATCGGGTACGGATCATTGTTGAGCTGTACGTCGTATGGATCATAGTGGACGTCACTGGCCGCACTGGTCGTCACGGAAATAGCCTTTCGAGAGTTACATCTATTCGTGCGAGCGTTGAATGCTCACCAGCGGACGGGCAGCGTGTACACGCCGAAGGCGAGCCGATCGTGTTTGAATTCGACCTGATCGAACGGGATCGCCAGTTCCAATGTCGGCACCCGTTTCACCAGGGTCTCGAAGACGATCTGCAACTCCACCCGGGCCAGCTGCTGACCGACGCATTGGTGCACCCCGAATCCGAACGCGACATGGTGGCGCGCGGGCCTGGCCAGATCGAGTTTGTCGGGATCGGGGAATGCGCTCGGATCCCAGTTCGCCGGCGCGAGGTCGATGATGATGCCCTCGCCCGCCCGGATGGTCTCCCCGGCGATCTCGATATCCTCGATCGCGACGCGCCGCTGACCGTTCTGGATGATGCTCAGATACCGCAGCAATTCCTCGACCGCGTTGGCGACCAGCTTCGGGTCCTCGGTATCGCGCAGCAGCGCGAACTGTTCCGGATTCTCCAGCAGCGCGAGCACACCGAGCGAAATCATATTCGCGCTGGTCTCGTGCCCGGCGATCAGCAGGCCGGTGCCGAGCTGGGCGGCTTCG
Organism: Nocardia sp. NPDC005366; assembly: GCF_040606855.1. NCBI lineage: Bacteria > Bacillati > Actinomycetota > Actinomycetes > Mycobacteriales > Nocardiaceae > Nocardia > Nocardia sp. NPDC005366. The sequence goes on along the minus strand of NZ_JBEXFQ010000004.1, from coordinate 305,584 downwards.
CGCATGGTGAGTTCATTCGAACGGACCCGCTCGGCGAGATCGGAGACGACGTCCTCGGCGGGTTCGTCCAATTTCACCTTGATCAGGTCGATCAGGTACCGCGCGAGTCCGGCCCTGCCCTCCGCGGCCTGCTCCTTCGTCGCGTACCTGTCGACGCCGACGGTCGCGTGGCGCTGGAAGAATTCGTGATCTTTGTACGGCACGCCGAGCATTTCGCTGATCATCAGCGTGGGAATCGGCAACGCCAGCGCCTCCACGAGATCGGCGGGCTGCGGCCCGGCCAGCATCCGATCGATATGGTCCTCGGTCATCTGCTGAATCGATGGCCGCAGCGCGTCGACGCGTTTGAAGGTGAAGGGCTTGGTCATCATCCGGCGGAACCGGGTGTGTTCCTCACCGTCGCTGGTGAACACCGACCGGGGACGGCTGTCCACGGTGGCCAGCATGCCCTCGTTCCAATGCGGGAATCCCGGCCTGCGGTCGTCGACGCTGACCCTCGGATCCGACATCAGCGCCTTCAGCTCGGTATATCCGGTGACGAGCCAGGGCGTGCTGCCATTCCAGATGCGTACGCGGTTCAGCGGTTTGACGGCCGCCAACTCGCGGATCCGCGGGGCGGGCGAGAACGGGCACGCGGCCGATTTCTCGATCGGATATTCGGGAATCTCTGTGGTGGTGGTCGCCGTCGTCGTGTCGGACACGGTCACTCCTGTGGGTTCGGGCCGCGATGGCGGCGTCTCGAAATCTCTGTCATTCCTCGATGTGGATGGCCATGGCGGGGCATACCGCCGCCGCCTGCCGCACGTCCTCGGCGAGTTCCTCGGGCGGATTCTCTTCGAGCAGCACGACGATGCCGTCGTCCTCGCGCTGATCGAACACGTCGGGCGCGTGCATGACGCACTGCCCGGCCGCGACGCATTTGCCTTGTTCGACAGTTACTTTCATCGAAACCTTCCCTTCTGTTCGATCACCGGGCATCCCGCTCGGGACGCTCACCCACGGCTCGACACCGCCTGCGCATTCGTCTCGGCCCGGCGCTTGATCGGTTTGCCCGCGACGGTGCCGCCATCGATCGGCAGAACGGTGCCGGTGAGGTAGCGGGATCTCTCGCTGCCGAAGTACAGCGCCGCCTCCGCGACGTCCTCCGGAGTCCCCTCCCGGTCCAACGGCCGGTCCGCGCGCATATTCTCCCGCACCACCTTGGCGAAACGTTCGGCTCGCTCCGGCGACATCCCCGCGGCCGAGGACGCGAGCAGGGTGGTCGGAATATTGCCCGGTGCGATGCAATTGACGCGAATGTCGTATTGCGCCAACTCGATCGCGGCGGATTTGGTGTACTGGATGACCGCGGCCTTCGACGCCCGGTAGGTCATGACGCCGCCACCGGCCTGGATGCCGCCGATCGAGGACATGTTCACGATCGAGCCGCCGCCGTTCTCGGCCATGTACCGCGCCGCGAACTGGGTGCCCGCCATCACCCCGAGCACATTGACCGACATAACCCTGCTGAAATCGGTGAGATCGTCCAGCAGAATGCTCTTGTACAAAGTGCCGGAGATCGCCGCGTTGTTGACCATGATGTTCAGGTCGCCGAACGCGTCGAGCGCGAAGCTCACCAAACCGGCGACCTGCTCCGGATCACCCACATCCGCGTACTGGAAGATCGCCCCGGTCCCGCAGTGATCGGCCAATTCCGCGCCGCGTTCGCGATTGGTGTCCGCGATGACGACGCGCGCGCCTTCGGCGTGGTAGCGCTCGACGATCGCGCGACCGATGCCCGAGCTGCCGCCGGTGATGATCGCGACCTTCCCCGACAGTTCGTTGGCCATGGCCCTCACTCCTTTCGTTCGGATCGAGCGATCACGAGATCCCGCTCGGTACAGACTGTTTCGCCGATGGCACCGCGATCGCGCTGCCCTCGAGGAATTGGCGAAGCACCGCGTTCACCGCATCGGGCCGCTCGATCTGCGGGCAATGCCCCGCCTGCTCGATGACCACCGAACGGGCCCCGGCGATCCGGTCCGCGATCTCGCCCGCCCAACCCCGTGGCAGTAATTTGTCGCCGCCGCCCTCCACCATCAACGTCGGCACCGCGATACGTTCGTAGGGACGTTCGCTCGACGGAGCGGTCGGCGTGTCGGCACCCGGTCTGCGGAATCTCGCCGCCGCCACCGCTTCCCACGCGCCGGGCAGGGTACTGGACTCGAAACGTCTGCCCACATACCCCTCGTCCGCCGGGTAGGCGGACCCGTGGAACAGCGCCGCGACGATGCGCCGCATCGCCTCCAGCGACGCGTCGTAGTCGTAGAGCGCCCGCATATGCTCGTTGCGCTGGATCTCGCCGCCGCCGCATATCGCGACGAGACTGCGCATCGGCAGTTGCGGCGTTTCCGAGGTGGCGTCGACGAGCAGCATGATCGCTCCCATCGAATTGCCGACGAAATGCGCCGAACTCACCCCGAGTGCCGCGCAGAATCGAGCGACATGCCTGATACGCATGCCCCTGCCGTCGGTGAAGTCGATGACCTTGGCCGAATGCCCGAATCCCAGCATGTCGGGGGCGAGTACCCGGTAGCGCTCGGCGAGCGCGCCGATGGTGTGCTCCCACCCGAGTTCCGCGCTCGCCCCGAATTCACCGCCGTGCAGCAGCACGACGGGTTCGCCGACGCCTGCCTCGAGGTAACTCGTGGACAAACCGTCCACGACCACGGTTCTACGTTCGACCGTCATATCGCGCTCCGGACTCGATCCGCCGCGGCGACGCCGTATCCCTGACGCCGCCGCGCCGGGCCCCTCGCGCCGCCGGCCCGCGCGAACGAATTCTGTGCGGTGAGCTCGATCCGTTCGACGACGCGGATGTCGTCGGGCAGTTCCGCCGCGTCGGCGGTGTCGACGAGCAACCGGATCGCGCGCACGCCGAGATCGGCCAGAATATCGCAGGCCGACCGGAGATCCGTGTGCACCAGCGCATTTCGTTGCGAGGGGTCGCAGGCGGCACGCGGGCAGGTCGCGGGTGTGCGGGACACCACGTCGTCGGGACCGCGCACATAGACGACCGCGCCGCTACCCGCCTCGGCGATGCGCGCCAGGGACTGGCGCAGGGTGTCACGGCAGTCGCAGCGCCGCGACCCGAACACGTCGCCGAGCAGACATTCGCTCTGCACCCGGATCAGCGGGGCTTCGACGGCAGTGGGTTCGCCGCAGACGAGGGCGATATGTTCGCGGCCGGTTCCGTCGACGTAGCCGATCGCGCGGAACTGTCCGGCCTCCAGCGGAATCCTGGCCTCGCCCGCCCGCCGCACCCGGCACAGCTCGCGGCGGCGGTAATCGATCAGATCGGCGATGGTGACCACGGGGATATCGTGCGCGCGGCCGAGTTCGAGCAGTTCCGGTAGGCGCGCCAATTCGCCGTCGCCACCGCATATCTCGCACAGGACCGCCGCCGGATCGAGACCGGCCGACACGACGAGTTCGACCGCCGCCTCCGGATGGGCCGCCACGGCGAGGACACCACCCTCGCCGCACCCGATCGGGAAGATATGTCCGGGGCGGGCGAAATCGCGCGCCGTGCCCGCCGGATCGGTGAGCGCGCGGATCGTATCGGCACGACTGCGCGCGCTGATACCGGGCGCGGTCCCGGTGGCCAGGTCCACCGAGACGCGGAATGTGTCGCGGGCGGGCCCGGTCGCGGTGGGATCGGCGGGCGGGATGCCGAGGGCATCGAGTCGCGCCGCACTCATGGCGACCCGGATCAGGCCGCGCCCCGCCGTCGCCATGAAATTGACCGCATCGGCGCGGATATGTCCCGCGGCGAGCACGAGATTGCCTGTTCCCGAATCGTCGGTGCGGTCGACGACGATGACCATCCGTCCGGATCGCACCGCCTCGACCGCGACCCCCACCGCGTCCGGGCCGGTCACGACGTCGCCCCCGAACTGCGGGCGAAGGCCAGGACCTGGGTCGCCAGCAGCTCGAGTTGATTCTCGACCGTGGCATCGGTCAATTCGCCCGCGCTGTCCCAGATCTGCTCGGCCGAGTTGATCGCCACGCCGAGCGGTGTCGGCCACGCGCGCAGGGCGTGGCCGATCACCCGCAACTGGCCGAGCGTGCCCACCGCGGCCTGCCACCCGTAGGCGCAGGTGATGCAGCCCCACGGCTTGTTGTCGAGGTACACGGTCGGGTCTGCGCGCAGATCCTCGATGTAATCGAGTGCGTTCTTCACCAGACCGGAGATGCCGCCGTGATAGCCCGGCGATCCCACGATGACGGCGTCGGCCCGGCGCAGCGCGTCGACCAGGGCCGTCGCCTGCGGTGTACGGCTCGTATCGTGCGGACTGTACATCGGCAGATTGATGTCCTCGCCGCTGAACAGCGCGGTCCGGCCGCCCTGCTGCTCGACCGCCGCCAGGCAGCGCCGCAGGGCGCGCTCGGTCGACGAGTTCGCCCGCAGGGTGCCGCCGATGCCGACGACGAACGGAGATCCGTCACCGGTCACGGTGGATTCCGGTGCGCTGGTTGTACTTGCGGTCATGACCGTTACCTCGTGTTCTCACTACTTGATGGCGACCGGGTTGATCGGCGATCCGACAGCGCCGATGACTCGCAGCGGTGGTGCGATCAGCTGGAAGTCGTACACGCCGTCGGCGGCGCAATCCGCGGCCAGTGCGTCGAGATCCCAGTACTCCCCCAGCATCAGGCCCATATCCCGCAGGCACAGCATGTGCATGGGCAGGAATGTGCCGTCGACCCCGGAAACGGGATCCTCGACCATGAGGTTGTCGGCCGCGACCGCCGCCACCTCGCGCTCGTGCAACCACGTCGCGCACCGCCAGTCCAGGCCCGAATACGGTTCGGTGCCGTCGCCGGTCTCGAGGAAGCGCGCCTGCCAGCCGGTGCGGATGAGGACGATGTCGCCGCTGCCGACGGTCACGCCCTGGGCGGCGACCACCTCGTCCAATTCCTCTGGCGTGATGGGGTTTCCCGGCGCCAGGTAGGTGTCGGCCTTGCGATGGCGGACCAGGTCGAGCAGCACGCCCCGCGAGGTGATGCCTTTGCTGTCCACTTTGTCGATGCCGCAGTGGAACGCGCCGAGACTGGTGACCGAATCCGCCGGGAACCCGTTGTAGAGCTTGTCCTCGTAGTAGACGTGCGACAGCGCGTCCCACTGGGTGGCGGCCTGCAACGGCATGATGATCATGTCGTCGTTGAAGCGGAACGGATTCTCCTCGCCGTCGAAGAAGCTGCTCAGCTGCTGTCCGACGGTATTGGCCGGCCATTTCGAGCCGTATTCGACCAGGGTCCGCGCGTCGCCGCCGTCCACGGTCATCACGTGCACGGGATTCTGCCGGAACTGGAACGCGCCCTGCGGTCCGGACGATCCGAAATCGATGCCGAGCGGGAACACCCGCCCGTGCCTGACCAGCCCGGCCGCCTCGGCGACCTTGGCCGGGGTGATGAAGTTGAGTGTCCCGAGTTCGTCGGCGGCGCCCCATCGGCCCCAGTTCCGCACACTCTCGGCGACTCGCCGGAAATCGGTCAAATTGGCCACAGCGCCGCTCCTTCCACGTTGATTGCTCGCATAGTTCGGGTCGTTGGAGATATCACTTGGCGGCGATCTCCGCCGCGATTCGTCCGCCGACATTGCCGCCGTCGACCCACAGGACCTGGCCGGTCACGTAACTGGCCGCGGGACTGTTCAGGAAGGCGAGCACAGCCGCCTGCTCGGAGGGTTCGGAGACCCGGCCCAACGGCTTGGCGATATCGTCGAGATAGTCTTGGCCGTAGGCCGTTCGCAGCTGATCCAGGATCGGCGTTTCCGTCACTCCCGGTCCGGTGCAATTGATTCGGATGCCGCGCGCGCCGAGCGCCGCGGCGTTCGCCATGGTGTAGAGGATGATCGCTTCCTTCGACAGGCGGTATCCACCGTCGGCCACGGCCTCCGGATTCCGCCCGCACCACGCGATCCCCTCCGACATCGTCGTGGTGTCGAGCAATCCGCGCACGCTTTCCTGATTGTCGCGGTATCCGGCCGCGGCCAACGAGGAAACGCTCGCGATCGCCGAACCCGGGCGCATCGACTGGGCCAATGCCTCGGTGAATCGACGCAGACCGAGGAAATTGATGGTCACCACGCGCAGCGGATCGCCGATCCCGGACGAGACGCCCGCGACGTTGAACAGCGAATCGACTCGATCGACCGCGCGCGCGGCGCGATCGATCGAGTCCGGATCCGCCATATCCACGTGGTGGAACTCGTCGAGTCCCACCGTCGGCGACGCCACGTCGAGCCCGACCACCTCGGCGCCGAGTTCACGCAGCTGACGCGCCAGAGCGGCCCCGATACCGGAGGCACATCCGGTGACGACGGCACGTTTGCCGTCGTAGCGCCACAGTTCGTGGATAGGGGCCATCGTCAGACGCCCGGACGCGGAGTCATCAGTTCGCATCCCCGGCACGTTCGGCGGCCTGGGCCTGGCCCTCGGCCATTTCCGCCATCGCCTCGGGAACCTCGTTCGCGGTGTAGGTGCCGCCGCGACCGGTCGGCAGACCGCCGAACGCGTAACTCTCGTCGAATTCCGGAATCGCCCACGGCACCCGGCGTGCCTCGGCCTTGGCGAGGACGGGCTCGAGGCGCGCGGCCTTCGCCTTGACCGCTTGCTCGTCGCGTTCGATGAATTCCGGAAGTACGTGTTTACCCATCAATTCGATGGATTCCATCGTCGCCTCGTGGCTGCGCGGATTCAGCAGCAGGATGATCTCGTCGACACCGGACGCCTCGTAGCTGCGCAGGAATTCGCGCACCGTGTCCGGAGAGCCGATCGCGCCGCGACCGGGACCGTAGGCAAGCGTCGGATCGTTGGCGACCTCGGAAGCGTAGGTCTCCCACACTTTGGTGCGGCCGGGGGTGTGCTGACCGGTCATGTAGTAGTGCATGATGCCGAACGAGAAGAACCCGCCGCCGATCCCGAGCCGCTCGATCGCCTGCTCGTCGGTGGGCGCCACCATCATCGACAGGTCACCGCCGATGGCGAGGATATTCGGGTTCATCTGCGGGATGGACGGCGCCGCCGCGTCTTCGAATTCCTGGTAGTAGCCCCTGACCCGCTCACCGAGCGCCTCGGGGCCGGTGTAGGCGAAACTCAGTGCGCCCAGGCCCTTCTGGGCCGCCATCTGCACCGACGATGGCCTGGTACACGCGACCCACACCGGCGGGTGCGGCTTCTGCAACGGCTTGGGAACCACATTGCGCGCGGGCATCTCGATGTGCTCGCCCTTGAAACCGCTGAAGGGTTCTTCCATCATGCAGCGGATCGCCACCTGAAGCGCTTCGTCCCACTGTCCGCGCTTGTCGGCCGGGTCGATATTGAAGCCGCCGAGTTCTCCGACGGAGGAGGATTCGCCGGTGCCGAATTCCACCCGCCCGTTCGAGATCAGATCGAGCGTGGCGATTCGTTCGGCCGCACGCGCCGGGTGATTGATATTCGGCGGCATATGCATGATGCCGAATCCGAGGCGGATATCCTTCGTCCGCTGACTGGCCGCCGCGAGGAACATTTCCGGCGCGGTCGAGTGGCAGTACTCCTCGAGGAAGTGATGCTCGGTCAACCAGACCGTCGAGAAACCGGCCTTATCGGCCGCTTCCACCTCGTCGAGTCCATCCTGGAACAGGAGCCGCTCGTCATCGGCCACCCACGGCCGAGGCAGCGCGAATTCGTAGAACAGGGATATTTTCATCTATTTCCTCCGATGGAATCGACTGACGAATCGGTGTCTGTGGCGGTGCTGTCTGTGGCCGTGCTGTGTGTGGCCGTGCTGTCTGTGGCCCTGCTGTCTGTGACCGGGGCATCGCTGGCATCGCCCGCGGGCCGGGCGGCGACGTACCGAGCGGCGGCGTGCCGGGCGGCGGCGTGCCGGGCGGCGGCGTGCCGGGCGGCGATGTAGCCGAAGGTCATGGCGGGGCCGATGGTCGCGCCCGCACCCGCGTAGCTGCGGCCCATCACCGGGGCCGACGCGTTGCCCACCGCGTAGAGCCCGTCGATGACGGTCCCGTCGGCGCGCAGCACCCTCGCGTGCTCGTCGGTGCTCAGTCCGCCCGAGGTGCCGAGGTCGCCGAGCACTATGCGGAACGCGTAATACGGGGGTTTACCCAGCGGAGCGAGATTCGGATTCGGCAATGTGGGGTCGCCGTAGTAGTTGTCGTAGACGCTCACGCCGCGCTGGAAATCCTGGTCCTCGCCCTGCCTCGCCATCGCGTTGAACCGCTGCGCGGTGGCGTGCAACCGGTCGGCGGGAACCTCGATCTGTTCGGCGAGTCCGGCCAAGGAGTCGGCGGCGCGCACCACCCCGGAGTCCAGCCATGCCTGCGGCATCGTGCGACCGGTCGGCACCGGGGCGAACGGAATCCTGGGCAGCGGAAGGTGTCCGGCGACGACGTAGCGGTGAAACGAGCGCGCGTCGGTGATCAACCAGCACGGAATATGCGTGACGCCGCGGCGCTGGCCCTCGATCATCGCGTGACCGAAATCCATATAGGGCGCGGCCTCGTTGATGAACCGCTCGCCCGCGCCGTTGACGATGAACTGCGACGGCATCATCCGTTCGTTGAGCATGAATTGCATACGGCCGTCGGGCCATTGGATCGCCGGGAACCACCAGGCCTCATCCATGAGTTCGGTGCCGGCGCCGACCTGTTGTCCCGCGCGGATACCGTCGCCCATGGCGCGCGGATTGCCGAAACTCCAGTCGTCCTCGATCTCGGGCAGGTACTCCTTGCGCCACGCCATATCGTGGTCGAATCCGCCGGTGGCGATGATGACCCCGCGCCTGGCCTCGATCCGCAGCTCCGCCCCGTCGCGCTCGACCACCGCGCCGGTCACCGCGCCGTCCTCGGCGGTGATCAGCGATGTCATCGGGGTGCCGAGCCACAGCGGAATATCCCGCTCCCGCAGCGCGAGTCGCAGCCGGGCCACCAGTGACTGCCCGATCGCCGCGATGCGATCGCCGAAAACCCGCGCCCGGAACATCCGCCACAGCAATTTGACCAGCACTGCCTTACCCCGCCAGGATTGGCGCACCTGATAGAACAGCCGCAAATCCTTGGGCCCCAGCCAGATCCCCTTGGGCGCGAGGGCGAGCGGCGCGAGCAGATTCCGCTCCTCGTCGCCGAGCACCCGCAGATCGATCGGCGGCACATTGATGGTGCTGCCCTGCTCGGACCCGCCGGGAAGTTCCGGGTAGTAGTCGGCGTAGCCGGGTTTCCATACGAATTCCAGCCACGGGCTGCACTTCTCCAGGAACTCCATCATCGCGGGAGCCTGCGCTACGTATGCGCGTAACCTCGCCTCGCTGACCAACCCCTCGGTGATGGTCCGCAGGTATTCGACGACCGCTTCCGGGTCCGGCTCATACCCGTCGCGTTTCTGGGCGGGTGCGCCTGGCACCCAGATTCCGCCGCCGGACAACGCGGTGGAACCGCCGTAGCGGTCGGCCTTCTCGATCAGCAGCACCTCGAGTCCGGCGTCGGCGGCGGCGAGGGCAGCGGCCATTCCGCCGCCACCCGAGCCGATCACCAGGATGTCGACCGCGCTGTCGAAGGTGGCCGGTGGTTCGGACGTCACGATCGTCTCCTGTCGTTCGCCTGCGGGGAATCGGCGGCTTCCGGAATCGCCGTGCGGACCGCGAAACCGGCGATCAGCGCGGGGGCGGTCCGGTAGTAACGCACGCCGGTGCGATAGCGCCCCTGGGTCGCCAGGGCCGCGTAAGCGGCTACCCAGGTGCGGATTTCGTGCGCGGAGTTACCCGCCTCGCGGGTGATCGACGCATTGGTCCAGTCGTCGAACGCGTCGAGCCTGCCCTCGTCGACGACGGAGAGGAAGCGCCTGTCCCAGTCCGGGTTGAGCGGGGTGAGCGGGCTGTCGCCCGCGGCGAAATCGCGGGCCGCCGCGATCACCGCGGCCTGCCTGGCGGCACGCTGCTCGGAGGTCTGCGTGACGCCGTGGACGATGCGGTCGAGTACCGGCCCGGTGGCCGTCGCCAGCGATGGCACCGGCGGATCGTGGGAAAGTCCGCCGGAACCGATCAGCAGCACCCGTTTATCCAGTGACGCGAGATATTCGCCGACCGCCCGGCCCAGCGCCGCGGCCCGGCGCACTGGGCCGAGCGGCGTGGCCACCGCGTTGACGAATATCGGAATCACCGGCAGCGCACGCGCGTCGCCGAGCAGTCGCCGCAACGGCTGCGTGGTCGCGTGGTCGACATCCATCGTCGCCGACACCGCGATATCGACGCCCGCGTCGAGCACCGCCTGTGCGCACTCACGCGCCAATTCCGCCGGTACGTCGAGCTGACCCGCGTAAGTTCCGTAGTCGCCGACGCCGGTCGCGGCTGTGCCGAGGCAGAACGCGGGCATCAGTCGGTAGAAGAATCCGTTGTAATGATCGGGCGAGAACGTCACCACCAGTTCGGGATCCCAGGCCCGCACGAAATCGCGCGCCCGCGCGAGCGCGGCCCCGACATCATCGATGAGTTCGGCTTCCGGCCCCGGCAGATCAAGCAGAGGGCTGTGCGATACGCAGCACAGTGCCAGCGCCATGTTCACCTCCGGCGGTCAGGCTGAGCGCGTCGAATAATTCCGCGCTCAGTTCGGGGGCGAGCTGGGCGATACACGCTCCTGCGACACAGCGATCGGGGCGAAGGAACAGCACCGAATCCAGTTGGCCGTCGAACCAGCGTTTGAGTGCGCCGGTGCGGTCGCCGACGATGACGACGTCCGGATCGTCGTGCCCGGTCCAGTGCAGCTGCGACGCCGGTCTGGCCGCGACGAAGACGGCGCCGAGCGATTTCCAGCGCGCGAACGCCGCGTCACCGAGCACCTCGCGCGGCCGGTTGTTCCAGCACAGCACCGCGAACCACGGCCCGAGCACGTCATCGAGCAGGACGTCGGCGCGCTCCCTGGTGTCCACGCGCGGCTGGATGAACAGGGTGCCCACCGCCGACCTCGGTGAGCGAGACCGATTGTGCACCACCGCGCCCCGGTCGTAGCGCGGCATCGGCTTGAACCGCATCCCCAGCACATAGCGTTTCACCGGCGGGATCGCCGCCGCGACCCGCACGGCGACATCACGGAACGCGGTCACCTTCCGATTCGTCGGCGAGATCACCTTGCCGACCATGGTGGACAGGTCGATCATGGCGCGGGCGTGTTTGCGCCGCTCCTGGTCGTAGCTGTCCAGCAGCGCGTCCTCGGCGTGACCGTTGACCACCGCCGCGAGTTTCCAGCCCAGATTCGCCGCGTCCCTGATCCCGCTGTTGTAGCCCTGGCCCTGCCATACCGGCATCAGATGCGCGGCGTCGCCCGCCAGCAGCAGGCGCCCGCGGCGGAACGAGCTCGCGATGCGCGAGTGGTGGGTGTACACCCGCCGTCTGATGACCTCGACCCGATCGGGGTACGGCACGAACGGGGCGATCATCCGCGCGACGAATGCGGGATCCTCTGCCAGTTCGTCGGATTCGTCGTCGTGGATCATGAATTCGAAACGCCGGATGCCGTGGGCGATGGAGACCGAGACATTCGGGCGCTCCGGATCGGCGCCGACCTCGATATTCGGATGCCCCAACGGATCCGAGGCGATGTCGACCACCAGCCAGCGCGTCGACGATGTCGTCCCCTCGAAGGTGACGTCCATCTGATGTCTGGTCGCGCTGCGTCCGCCGTCACAGCCGACCACGTATCGCGCGGATACCATCGACGGTCCCTGCGGACCCTCGATGGCGACGCGGACGGCGTCACCGGATTCGGTGCAGGTACGCATGGCGCTGTGCCATGCGATCTCGACATTCCGATAGCGGTCGAGACCGGCGAGCAGTTCGGCGTCGACGAGCGGCTGGACGAATCCGTTGCGCTTGGGCCAGCCGAATTGGGTGTCGGTCGGCGCGATCTCGGCGAGCAGCCGACGCTTGCCGTCGACGAATCGCATGATCTGGTTCGGCGTGGTGTGGGGCAGGATGGGATCGGTCAGTCCGATCGACTGGAAGGTGCGCAGCGATTCGTCGTCGAGTCCGACGCCGCGCGGGTAGTCGATCAGGGTGGCTCGTTCCTCCACGACCAGTACTCGCACGCCATGGTGGCCGAGCGTATTGGCCAGGGTCAGTCCGACCGGGCCTGCGCCGACGAGCACCACGTCGGCTGTGCGTTCCTCGGTCACGGCCGACCGCCGAGCAGATGATCGAGGTGAATGGCGTTGAAGGTTTTCGCGTCCTCGTACTGGGGCCAGTGGCCGCAGTCGGGCATGACCTCGAAACGGGCGCCGGGAATCATCGATGCGATACGCCGTCCCTCGCTGACGTCCGCGGTGGGGTCGTCGCTGGTCCACAGCACCAGCGTCGGTGCGACGATGCCGCCGTATTCCTTCTCCCCCAGCAGATTTCGCTGGCGGATCACCGGATCCTGGAGGGCCATGATGTCACGCATGGCGGCGACGAAACCCGGCTGACGGTAGATCCGCTGTCTGCTGGCGACGATATCGTCGTAATCCTTCGACTTGTCGGCCATCAGCCAGGTGATCCTGGCCTGCACCGTCTCCCAGGTCGGATCGCTCACCGCGGCCATCGACAGCGTCACGATGCGCCGCATCACCTCGGGATCGGCCTGGGAACCGCCCGCGGTGTTGAGCACAAGGCGGTCGATCCGGTCCGGATGGTCGAACGCCGCCCGCGCGGCGACCCAGCCGCCGAGCGATTCGCCGCTCAGGCTGACCTTCTCGGCGCCGATCGCGTCGAAGAACGCGATCAGATGCTGTACGTAATGGGCGATTTCGAGCGGATGGCCGGGCTTGTCGGTGTACCCGTGGCCGAGCATGTCGATGGACCAGGTCGAGAAATGCTCGGCATGGGCCTCGAGGTTGCGGATATAGGCCTCGGCGTGGCCACCTGACCCGTGCAGCAACACCAGCACGGGCAGGGACGGGTCACCGGCGTGCAGGTAGCGCGTGCGTACTCCGCCCGCGTCGAGATATCCCTGGGTGAAGGACACCCCCTGCAGATCGCTCCAGATGCTTTCGTACTCGGACACTCGCTACCTCCATCTCCCCGGCGCAGTCGCCCGTCTGTGTGTCAGCACTCGACCGACTTACCGGTCGCCGCCGCGTGCCCCGCGCGAAAGCCCCACACCATGCCGGGTCCGATGGTGCCGCCCGCGCCGCCGTAGGCCCGGCCGGTGACACCGGCCATCGCATTGCCCGCGGCGAACAGACCGGGCAGGACATGTCCGTCGACGTGCAGCACCCGGCCGTCGCGATCGGTGCGCGGTCCGCCCTTCGTTCCCATCGCGCCGACGGTCACCGGCACCGCGTAATACGGTCCGGTGTCGAGCGGTCCGAGCGTGCGCCCCGCCACCGTCGCGGCCGACTCGTCGCCCCACCATCCGTCGTAGGCGCTCGATCCCCGTCCCCAGTCCGGATCGATCTCGTCCGCGACCGCGCGGTTCCAGCGCGCGACAGTGTCGGCAAGGCCCTGCGGGTCGATGCCGGTCTTCGCTCCCAATTCGGCCAGGTCGGCCGATTCGCAGAACCAGCCGGGCACCGGATCTCCCGGCGCGATGCCGAGAAATCCATAGCGCCGCAAGTGAATCGAATCGAAGACGATCCAGGCCGGATCGTTGACATATCCGCCACGTGGATCGAGGTAGTGGAACGCGCCGGCCATCGAGTTGTACTCCGACGCCTCGTTGACGAACCGCTTGCCCGCGCGATTGACCATGATGCTGCGCGGGCGGGTGCGTTCGAGCCGGACGCTGCGGCTGCGCGGATGACCGTCGATGGTGTCGCCGGGAATGCGCACGATCGGAACCCACCAGGCTTCACTCATGGTGCCGAGGTCGGCGCCGTGCGCCATCGCCATGCGCAATCCGTCACCGGTGTTGTCGGGCGGTGAGACAGCCCCGCGCATCGGCCCACGCAGGTACGCCTTCACCAAAGCCGGATCCCATTCGAAACCGCCTGTCGCCAGGATGATTCCGCCGCGCGCCCGGACGGTGCGTTCGCCGTCGGCCGTGGCGATCCGGACGCCGACGATCGCGCCGTCCTCGGCGATGAGTTCGACCGCGCGTGCGCCGGTGCGCGGCTCGACACCCGCCGCGAGCACACCCGCGAGCAATCCCGCGACCAGGGCGGTGCCCGCGACGCATGGCTCCGCCGATTCGTTGTCGACGGTGACGTGCAGCCTGGCCCTGGTCTCGGCGTCGAATCCGACATTGCTCCAGTCCGCGGGGAACGCGGTGATGCGGTCGTGCCACTGCCCGAGCCTGGTCAGATCGAAGGCCACCGGACTCAGCGATCGGCCGCCCGATGGCCTGCCGCCGGGCAGCTCCGGCTTGTAATCCGGGAATCCATCGGCGATTTCGAAGCGAACCCCGCTGTGCGCCTCCACGAAATCGACCATGGTCGCGCCGGTGCGCACGAAGGTGTCGACCAGTTCGTCGTCCATCGAGTCCAGCGACTGGGCGTGCAGGTAGCTCAGCGCGGCATCGACGGTCAGCTCACCATCGGGCGAACGGCGATGCGCGGGAATCCAGGCGATGCCACCGGAGACGGCGCTGGTGCCTCCGACAGTGCTCGACTTCTCGAACAAGGCCACCTCGGCGCCGTTCACGGCGGCGCTCAGAGCGGCTGTCAGACCGGCGGCTCCACTGCCGAGTACAACAACGTCGACAGTATCGTCCCAGGTAGAGGGTGGGTTTCCCATGAAAACCTCCATCTTCTAATAAGAGAATCGTATTCTCACAGCGACGCGTCCGCAATAGCTGCTCGTAGCAGATGTTTCTGGACTTTTCCGCTCGGGGTCCGGGGATACTCCGCGACCTCGAACAGTCGCTCCGGCCATTTCTGACGCGCGATGCCCTCGGCTTCGAAATGTCGCCGCACCGCGGCCATGGACGGCATCGAATGACCGGATCGCAACCGCAGGACGGCGCCGACCTGTTCACCGAATCGGTTGTCGGGCACCGCGATCACCACCGCCTCGGCGACCTCGGCCAGGCCGAGCAGCAACTCCTCCACCTCGAGCGCGCTGATGTTCTCGCCACCGCGAATGATGATGTCGGATTTGCGATCCGTGATCGTGAGATGACCGTCCGGATGCAGCACGCCGATATCGCCGGTGTGATACCAGCCATCGGCGTCGAACGCCTTCTCCGTCAACGATTCATCGAGATACCCTACGCACAGATCGGGCCCACGACTCAGGATTTCGCCATCATCGCCCAACCGGATCTCCACACCCGGCATCGGCCTGCCATCGGTCATCAGCCGCTCGAATTCGGGTGCGTCGAACAGCGAACCCGAGATCGACGGATGTTCGGTGCTCCCGTAGGCCCGGAACGCGGTGATGCCGAGCTCGGTCAGCCTGCGCGTCACCGCCACCGGGACCGACGACCCGCCGAGCCCGAAATACTGCACGCCACGCAGGTGTTCCTGGGTGAAATCGGGGTGATCGAGCAGGCTGGTGACGAAATACGGCGGACCGCCGCCGATCGCGAGGCCGTCACTCTTCATCAAGGCAAGCGCGCGCCCCGGATCCCAGGTGTCGGCGAGATGAATCGCCTTGCCGTGCAAGACCGGAATCAGGAACGCGCCGACCATCCCGATGAAGTGGCCGACCGGCGCGGCGGTGAGCTGGGTACTCCGGTCGCGCACATTACGCTCGGAGAGCTGCCTCGCCTCACAGCCGAGGGTCTGATGGCTGTGCACCACTCCCTTCGGCGCGCTCGTCGTCCCCGAGGTGAAGGCGATGAGCGCGGGCGCGGCCGGGTCGATCGCGAGCGTCCCCGCCATCGGCTCATCATCGAGCAGCTGTTCGAAATCCCTGCCGACGACACCGACCACCGGCACGCTCGCGGAAACGTCGGGCTCGTAGGTCATCCGCCCGAACCGCTCGGCGGTGATGAATACCCTGGGGCGCGCGACCTCGATGATGTGCGCGAGTTCCTTACGGCCGTAGAAGTGCACGATCGGCACGATCGCCGCGCCGAGGAAGGCCGACGCCCAGAACGTCGCCGCCGCCTCCATCCAATTGGGCAGCTGGAAGGCGATGACATCGCCCGGACCCACACCCCGCGCCCGCAAACCCGCGGCGAGCCTGCGCGCGAGCTGTTCGACCTCGCCGACCGTGCCGGACCAGGGGCGCAGGTCCGAGTGCACACGGAACTGGGCATCCCGCGCCGAGGCGAGGCTACGACTCAGCAGCTCGCCGAGAGTTTCCGAGGTCCACCAGCCCTCCTGCTCGTAGCGAACCTTCAGTTCAGGGGGAATCATTCGCATCTGAAAACACCATTCTCTGTATGCGAGAGGAACTAATATGCGCCGAACCGACACCGTCTCGAACGAGTGTGGAGGTGACCGCGCGGATCCGCAGCGAGAATGGCGACATCGCACCAGGTAGAAGCCGGAGTCTTGCAGGCAATCTGGCGGTAGAGTACCGTTCTCATATAGCGGAAGTAAAATTCTTGCGCATCGTTTGGGGGATGGAAAGGGATCACTGTGGGACGTGTTGCAGGCAAAGTCGCATTCATCACGGGCGCCGCGCGTGGCCAGGGTCGTAGCCACGCGGTGCGACTGGCCGAAGAAGGCGCCGACATCATCGCGGTCGACTTGTGCGAGAGCCTGACCACTGTCGGATACGCGCTGGCCACGCCGGAAGACCTCGAAGAGACCGCGGCCCTGGTGACCAAGACCGGGCAGCGCTGCTTCACCGCCAAGGCCGACGTGCGCGACGCCAACCAGTTGCGCACCGCCCTGGAGAACGGCATCAAGGAACTGGGCAAGCTCGACATCGTGGTGGCCCAGGCCGGTATCGCGGGCATGAAGGGGGAACCCCAGCTCGAGGCCTGGACCGACGTCATCAACACCAACCTGGTCGGCACCATCAACGCCATCCAGGTCGCCCTCCCCCACCTGAGTGAAGGCGCGGCCATCGTCGCCACCGGCTCGACCGCGGCGCTGATGGACGTCTCCAAGGTCGACCAGCCGGGCAAGGATCTGGGCGGCGCCGCCTATGTCACCTCCAAGCGGGCGCTGTCGGCCTATGTCTACGACCTCGCCACCCACCTCGCGCCGCGCGGAATCCGCGCCAACGTCGTACATCCCACCAACTGCAACACCCCGATGCTGCAGAGCGAGCCGATGTACCGCTCCTTCCGTCCCGACCTCGAGCACCCCACTCGCGCCGATGCCGAGCCCGTTTTCGGTGTGCAGCAGGCGATGAAGATTCCGTACATCGAGCCCGAGGACATCAGCAACGCCATTCTGTACCTGGTCTCCGATGAAGGCCGCTACGTCACCGGTGTGCAGTTGCGCGTCGACGGCGGCGGCTACCTCAAGTGGTACGACCACCACATCTGATCGACCGATCGCGCCGCACCGTCGAACGGTGCGGCGCAATATCTTCAGGTGGACAACCGGATTCGAGCGGCGAGCGCCTGTCATCCACGCGGAGCGGGGCGACACCGTGACCAACAGAGGACAACAGCGTGAGCACTGACGACGTCGCCGCAGACCAGGACCGCAAGGCCAACCGTTACCACTTCGACCGGCACACCCCCGAATACCGGCACAAGTTCCAAGAGATCACCGAAGAGATGCAGGCCAAATGCCCCGTGGCCTGGACCGACACCCACGGCGGCCACTGGGTCGCCGCGGGCGGCAGCGCGGTCTTCGAACTCGCGCGCTGCCCGCAGGTCTCCAACGACCACGATCTGAACAACGAACGCCGGGGATATAAAGGCATCTCCATCCCCTATGCCAAGCGGGTTTCGGTGGTCCGCGGCGGCATCCTCGAGATGGACGATCCCGAACACCGTATCTACCGTTCGATCCTCAACCCGTATCTTTCCCCAGCGGCGGTCCGGCGCTGGGAGCCGTTCATCGACGAGGTGGTGCGGGCGAGCATCGACGAGAAGATCGAGTCCGGCAGTATCGATTTCGTCGACGATCTGGCCAATATCGTCCCCGCTGTGCTGACTCTGGCCATGCTCGGCATCCCCCTGAAGCAGTGGTCCATCTACAGCGAGCCGGTGCACGCCGCGGTCTATACCCCCGAGGACTCCCCCGACGTCACCCGCGTCGCGGAGATGCACCGGGCGATGGGGCTGGATCTGCTCACCAATCTGCACGAGATCAAGCAGAATCCGCGCCCCGGCCTGGTGAACGGCCTGGTCCAGCTTCGGATCGAGGGCGAACCGGCCCCCGACCTCGAATTGCTCGGCATGCTCGGCCTCATCATCGGCGGCGGTTTCGACACGACGACCGCGCTCACCGCGCACGCGCTCGAATGGCTGTCGGAACATCCCGAACAGCGTGAGCTGCTGAGCGCGGAGCGCGAGCATCTGCTCGACCCCGCGACCGAGGAATTCCTGCGCTTCTTCACCCCGGCCCCCGGCGACGGGCGGACGATCTCCGAGGACGTCACGATCGAGCACACCCAGTTCAAAGAGGGTGAGCGGCTGTGGCTTTCGTGGGCGATGGCGAACCGCGATCCCTCGATCTTCCACGATCCGAACGAAATCGTGCTGGACCGCAAGGGAAATCGGCACTTCAGCTTCGGTCTCGGCGTCCACCGCTGCATCGGCTCGAATGTCGCGCGCACCGTATTCAAGTCCATGCTCACCGCCGTGCTCGACCGGATGCCCGATTTCCGCTGCGACCCCGAGGGCGCGGTGCACTACGACACCATCGGCGTCATCCAGGGCATGCGGAAACTGCCCGCCACCTTCACCCCCGGCCCGCGCCTCGGCCCCGGCCTCGACGAGACGCTGGAGATGTTGCAGCGGATCTGTGACGAGCAGGGTCTGGCCGCCCCGGTCACCGAACGTCCGGAAGCCGCGAGAATCCGATGAAGTCGTACGCCGACGGTACGAGCGTCCCCGTCATCGACGCCAGCGTCCACATCTTCTTCGGCTCCAACCGCGATATGCGCGATTTCCTGCGCGAGCCGTACAAGAGCCGCGGCATACCGGATCCCGAAATGGATTGGTACGGCGCTCCCGGCGGCGAATACGCCGCCGGGACCAAGGGCGAGGGCCGGGGTGGCTATCCCGGCTCGAATCCCGAACTGGTCGGCAGGCAGTTGTTCGTCGAGCGCGGCGTCGACGTGGCGATTCTGCATCCGATGACGCGTGGCATCCTGCCCGACCGGCATCTGACCACCGCGGTTCTGGCCGCGCACAACGAGATGCTGGTGACCAGGTGGCTCGATTCCGGCGAATACGCCGCCCGATTCCGGGGCACGATTCGCGTGAATCCGGAGGATATTCCCGGCGCGCTGCGTGAAATAGACAAGTGGGCCGACCATCCCGGCGTCGTCCAGGTCGGCATTCCGCTGCAATCGCGCGAACTCTACGGTAAACCGCAGTTCTGGCCGCTGTGGGAAGCGGCGGCGAGAGCGGGGCTGCCGGTGGCCGCGCATATCGAGACCGGTGAGAGCATCGGCTTCGCGCCGACTCCGTCCGGGCACACCCGCACCTATGAGCAGTACCTGGGCTTCCAGTCGCTCAATTACGTGTACCACCTGATGAATATGATCGCCGAGGGCGTCTTCGAACGGCTGCCCGAGCTGAAGTTCGTGTGGGCCGACGGCGCCGCGGATATGCTCACGCCCTTCACCTGGCGAATGGATACGTTCGGCCGTCCGCATCTCGAGCAGACACCGTGGGCGCCCCGTATACCGAGCGACTATCTGCCCGGTCACGTGTACTTCGTCCAGGGCAGCCTGGACGGTCCCGGCGATACCGAATTCGCCGGAGAATGGCTCGGATTCACGGGCAAAGAAGATATGGTGATGTTCGGGTCCAGTTATCCACACTGGCATTGCGGCGATATCGACACGCTGCCCTCCTCGCTCACCGCAGAGCAGCGCGAGAAGCTCTGCTGGCGCAACGCGGCCGAACTCTACGGAGTCGATATTCCGGTTCCGTCGACCATCCGGTAGTCGCTTTACAGTCCCTTTCAAGGAGACGACCATGACCCTGGCCCACCAGCAAGCGCGCACACCAGCCGCCGAACAGGTCGCAGTCCGAGTCGTCGACTCGGATGTACACCCCGTGCCCCGGCGCGGGGAACTTCTCGAATACATCCCCGAGCCGCATCGCACCTCGTACTTTCGCAGCCACCGCGTCGGGGACACCATCCTCTACGACGCCCCCGATTACGCCCACTCGTACGCGATGCGCGTCGACTCCTTCCCCGAGAGCGGCGAATTCCCCGGCAGTGACCCGGATCTGGCGTTTCGGCAACTGATCCTCGACGCCGGATCCGATATCGCGATCCTGGAGCCGACGGTCAAGGCCGCACGACTGCCCGAGGCGACCCAGGCCCTGGCGACCGGTATCAATCACTGGTTGGCCAATCACTGGCTCGACCCCCACAACAACTGGCACACGCGGTGGCGCGGTTCGATCTGCGTCGCCATCGATGATCCGGTCGGCGCGGTCCGCGAGATCGAGCACTGGGCGGGTCACCCCTATATGTCGCAGATCCTCATCAAGGCCGAACCGAGGCCGGCGTGGGGCGATCCGAAGTACGACCCGATCTGGGCGGCGGCGACGAAACACGACATCGTGGTGAGCTGTCACCTCGCGCGCGGCGCGTACGAGACGATGCCGATGACGCCGGTCGGATTTCCCAGCTACAACCACGATTTCATGGTCACCTATTCGCTGCTCGCGGCGAACCAGATCATGAGCCTGATCTTCGACGGCGTCTTCGACCGGTTCCCGACCCTGCGTATCGTCTTCGTCGAACACGCCTTCACCTGGATCCTTCCGCTGATGTGGCGGATGGACGCCATCTACGCGGCGCGCAAGTCCTTCACCGGAATCCGGCGCAAGCCTTCGGAATACGTCAAGGAACACATCAAGTTCACCACCCAGCCGTTGGACTATCCCGAGGACAAGACCGAACTCACCCGGGCGTTCGAATGGATGGAGGCGGACAAGATCCTGCTCTTTTCCTCCGATTACCCGCACTGGACCTTCGATGATCCGCAATGGCTGGCCAAACACCTGCCTACTTACGCGCGTGAGCGGGTCATGTTCCGCAACGGTATCGAGACCTATCACCTGCCGGAATCGGTGCCGGTGCTGCCGGGGCAGAGGCGGGTGTTCTGAGTGTCGGACACATCCGGACACGCCGATAAGCGCCGTTTGGCGCAGGGGCGCGAACACGTCGTCGCCACCGTCGACGAAATTCCGCCCGGCGCTTCGAAAGTCGTTCCGATCGGACGCCACGGCGTCGGTGTCTACAACGTCAACGGCACCTACTACGCGATCGCCAACTACTGTCCGCACGAGGGCGGTCCGCTGTGCTCGGGACGGACAAGGGGGCGCACCATCGTCGACGAGAGCGTGCCCGGCGACGCGGTCATGGTCCGCGACCAGGAATTCATCTACTGCCCGTGGCACCAGTGGGGTTTCGAACTCGCCACGGGAACGACCGCGGTCAAACCGGAATGGAGCATCCGCACCTATCCGGTGCGGATCGTCGGTGATTCCGTCGTCGTGTCGGCATGAGCCAGAGGAGAGTGTCATGCCATCGGTGCAGGTCAATGGCGGCCGGGTGGTCTACGAAATACTAGGCGGCTCGGGCGAACTCATCGTGCTGACCCCCGGCGGGCGGTTCGGCATGGATATCCCCGGAGTGCGGCCACTGGCCGAAGCGCTCGTCGAAGGCGGCTATCGCGTGCTGCTGTGGGACCGCCCGAACTGCGGCGACTCCGATGTGCAGTTCTACGGGCAGAGCGAATCGCATATGCGCGCCGAAACCCTGCACGGGTTGCTGACCGCGCTGGAGACCGGACCGTGCGTGCTTGCGGGCGGGTCCGGCGGGGCGCGTGACTCGATGATCACCGCGATCCTGTATCCGGAACTGGTCGAGAAACTGGTGCTGTGGAATATCGTCGGCGGTGTCTACGGCTCGTTCAATCTCGGCTCGTACTACATCATGCCGAGCCTGCAGGCGGCGCGCGCGGGCGGCGGTGAAAGCCTGGTGCGACTGCGGGAATGGCGTGAGCTTATCGAGCGCAATCCGGAGAACAAGGCACGGCTGCTCGCCCTGGATCGCGACGAATTCGTCAAACTGCAACTGCGCTGGCTCAACGCCTACGTACCCAAACCCGGTCAGACCATCCCCGGCGTGGAGGACGAGCTGTTCGACCGCATTCGCGTTCCGACACTCATCATCCGCGGCGGCGAGAACGATCTGGACCATCCGAAACGCACCTCACTGGAGGTGAGCTGCCTGATCCGTGGCTCCACGCTCATCGATCCGCCGTGGCCCGAGGACGCGTGGGAACGCGCGATGGAAGATCGCGCGAGCGGAAAAGTGAACCGCTACAACCTTTTCGACACCTGGGTGTTGGCCGCGCCCGCCATCCTGCGGTTCCTGAGCAACTGATGGCCGCGCGCGATTCACTTCGCGAGAATGGTGACCTCGCAGTTGAGCGAGGCCTCGAGCGCGGTGTGCAGGCGACTCTCCGGCACCCGTTCGAGATCCTGCTTCGCCACGGTCACCGAGATGACGTCGAATCCGTCGGTGTCCTGGGTTCTGACGATGTCGGCGGTCAGTCCGAATCCGGCGAGGACGCCGTGCGCGTCGTCGTCGGTGCCACGGCTGACGAAGGTCACGACACCGGCCGCGGGCGCGGTCCCGAAGGCGCGCGCGCAGATCTCGAGCGCCGCGCGGCGCACACCGTCGGGATCGTCGGTGGCGACGAGTACCTGCACTTCGCGCCTGTTCGCGGGCGCGGCGGCGAGGTCCGCGTCGAGCACTTCGCCTTCCCACGACGCGATCCGGGCACGCAACGACGACATCCCCTGCGCCAGTTGCTCATCGGTGAGCTCACCGGCCGGGTCGATATTGATGCGCAGTACCGCCGTCCTCATATCGGCCAGCTTAACCAGGAAATCAGCCAGAAGAGGTGACCATGCACGCCGCGTTCGAACCGTCCGGTTCACTCACCGTCGCCGTTGCGCCCGGCTGCCGCCCGCGTCTGTTGCGGGTCGCGCCGGGGACCGAGAGTGTGGCCGAATACCGCGAACAGGGCGGTTACCGCGCGATCGACTCGCCCGAGGAGTTACTCGCCGAGATCGAACGCGGTGGCCTGCTCGGCCGAGGCGGGGCGGGGTTTCCGCTGGCCGTCAAATTACGAACGGTCCGCGCCGCGAAGACGCGCGGTCGTGACACCGCCGTCGTCGCCAACGGCGAGGAGGGCGAACCCTCATCGATCAAGGACAAGTGGTTACTGCGCCACCGTCCGCACCTGATCCTCGACGGATTGCGGCTGGCCGCGGCCGTGGTCGGAGCCGAGCGCGCCTACGTCTACCTGTCGGATCGGGAAGCGGCCGAGCGGGTCGAGCAGGCACTGGCAGAACTGGGCGACACCGGACTCGGCGACCTGGTCGTGCGGGTGGTCAGCGTCGACCCCGCCTACGTAGCCGGCGAGGAGACCGCGGCGATCCGAGCCATCGACGGCGGCCCGGCGCTGCCAAGGGACAAACCGCCGCGCCCGTTCGAACACGGCGTCGGCGGAGATCCGACGGTGGTGAGCAATGTCGAGACGCTGTCGAATCTGCCGTACATCCAGCACCACGGCGCGGCGGCATTCCGGTCCGAGGGCACCGCCGCGTCACCGGGGACATTCTTGGCGACGCTCACCGTGGCCGGGCGCGCGCCCGCCCTGTACGAACTGCCGCACGGCGTCGCGCTCACCGATCTGCTCGCCTGGCACGGCGTTTCGCCCGACGACGTACGCGGGGCGCTGATGGGCGGCTATTTCGCGGGCATGCTGAACCGCGATGTGCTCGGCGCGACGCTGGACCACGGCGCCTTGCGCGCACTCGGCAGCGGTCTCGGGTGCGGGGCGATCTCGCTGGTGACCACCGAATGCCCGGTCGCGATGGCCGCGTCGGTGATGAGCTATTTCGACCGCGAGAACGCCGGGCAGTGCGGCTCGTGCTTCAACGGCACCGCGGCCATGGCCGCGGTGCTCACCGCGCTACGCGACGGCCGCGCCGACGCCGAGGATCTCGCCCGGCTCGAACGCTGGTCGGTCGTGCTGCGCGGGCGCGGCGCCTGCGGCACCATCGACGGCGCGACCAATACCGCGGCGGGCCTGCTCGCCCGCTTTCCCGCCGAGGTCGGCGACCACCTCGGCAATCGTTGTCCGACTTGCCGATCCGGCGCCTACAGCGCCGATCGGCCCTTCGAAGTGGAGGCGGTGGCCCACGCATGAGAATTCGACTCGACCGCACACTGTGCGACGGCTTCGGTATCTGCGCCAAACACGCGCCGGAGTATTTCTCGCTCGACGATTGGGGCTACGCCGTACTCGTCGGCGACGGCGCCATCCCGCCGCACGATCGCGACGCGGTCATGCGCGCGCTCATGGACTGCCCCGTGCACGCGATCATCGAAACACCCCGCGCCGACACCGACGTCGACGCCGCCGATTCCCCTGTCGCGACCACCGGCCGCGCCGGGCAGACCACGGAGGTACCCCGATGAAGGTGCGCGTCGACACCGTGCTGTGCGAGAGCAACGGCATCTGCGTGGGCATCATCCCCGAGGTCTTCGATCTCGACGACGACGATCGGCTCGAGTTGCTGCGCGAGGAGGTCACCCCCGAGATCGAACCGCGGGTGCGCGACGCGGTCGCTCAGTGTCCGCGTCACGCCATATCCCTTGTGGAATAACGGATTCGGCGTTACTGCCGGGGCAGACCGAGCACGCGCTGGGCGATGATATTGCGCTGGATCTCGGAGGTGCCGCCCGCGATGGTTCCCGCGAAGGTCCGCACGTAGCGTTCGAACCATCCGCCGGCCACATCCTCGAGATTCAGCGCGCTGCGGCGGCCCGTGGCGCCCGGATGCGCGAGCCCGTCCGCACCCGCCGCGTCGAGGGCCGCCTCGGTGGCACGCTGCGCCGCCTCGGAGCCGAGCAGTTTCAGCACCGACATCCCCGCCACATCGTCCTCGCCGCGCGCCGCCTTGGCCAGCGCCGCCGAACCGAGCAGGCGCAGGGCGGTGGCGTCCATGACGAGAGTGGCGAACTGGTCGGCTTCCAGCGGGCCGCTCGGGCGGAATTCCTCGACGAGGTTGGTCAGTCGATCGGCGAAGGCCAGCCACAGCAGTGTGCGCTCGTGCCCGAGCGATCCGTTCGCCACCGCCCATCCCTTGTTCAATTCGCCGACGAGATTCTCGGCGGGCACAGCGACGTCGGCGAAGAACACCTCGTTGAAGTCGAGATCGTCGCGGTCGCAGACGGAGGCGAAGGGACGCCGTTGCACGCCGGGAGCGTCGGCGGGGATGAGCAGCGCGGAGATGCCGCGGTGTTTGGCGGCGTCAGGGTCGGTGCGCACGAAGGTCAGCAGGATGTCGGCGTCGTGCGCCCCCGAGGTCCAGACCTTCTGGCCGTTGACGATGAACCGGTCGCCGTCGAGCACCGCGCGGGTGCGCAGCCCGGCCAGGTCCGAACCCGCGCCGGGTTCGCTCATACCGAGCGAGGCGGTCATGTCACCGCGCAGGATCGGGACCGCCCAGCGCCGCTGCTGTTCGGCGGTGCCGAAGGTGATCAGTGACGCGGCGATGATGCCGAGCCCCTGCGGATTGAAATTCTCGTAGATCCCCCTGCGCGCCAATTCCTCGCGGTGCACGTATTGCTCGATGATGCTTGCGTTACGGCCGCCGAATTCCGGCGGGTATCCGGGTACCAGCCACCCGTGCTCGAATTGCAGGCGCTGCCAGCGCCGCGCCCATTCCGGGACGTGGGAGGTGGAACGCGCGCGCTCGGTCGCCTCGGATTCGGCCGGTAGGTGCGCGTCGAGAAATTCGACGAACTCCGCGCGAAATGCCTCTACGTTCTCATCGAAGGTCAGTTGCACGATCCAGCCTCGCTATCGTCGCGTGAAATCCCCCGCGGACCAGGTGTCGCCAGTCCACTACCGCTACAGAGAATGTCCTTCTCGGATGGCGAGAGTATCACTTACACTATTCGCATGTCCGATATGTGGAGCGACCTCCTCGCGTGCCTGGATCTGAAGGAAATCGCCGATGACAGCGGCGCGACCTCGACCGGAGCCTCCAGCCCCCTCTTCTTCGAGGGGCCCAACCAGCAGCTCGAATACCACCGCCTGTTCGGCGGTCAGATCCTGGGGCAGCTCATGAGCGCCGCCCGGCTGGCCTGCCCCGACAAGACGGTCAAATCGCTGCACACCGTCTTCCCGCGCGAGGGCCGCGCCGATCAGCCGGTGCGCTACGAGGTGATCCGCAGGCACGAGGGACGCTCCTTCGCGACCCTCGCCATCACCGCCACCCAGGGCGAGGACACCGTGGCCTCGGCCGTGGCATCGGTCCACGCCGCCGAGGAAGGGCCGGACCGCCAGAGCGTCCCGCCGGTCAGCAGTACCGCCGAGGAACACGCGCCGCGCGCATTCGGCCTCATCCCGTGGGAAGTCCGCGCCGCCGACGATCTCGACAGCACCGCGACCGGCCCCGCCGAATTCCAATTCTGGATGCGGACACCGGAAGTCGACCCGGCCCTGGCCCCCTCGCTGGCCGCCTACGCCACCGATCTGACCCTGATCGGCACCGCGCTGCGACCCATCGATGGCATCAGCCACGTCGGCAACGGCACCCAGTTCCTCTCCGCGGTCACCTCGCACACCCTGTGGTTCCACCGCCCGCTGCGCACCGACGACTGGCTGCTGATGCGTCAGCACAGCCCTATTCTAGCCAACGGCCGCGCGTTCGGGCGCGGCGACGCGCTGACCGAGGACGGCACCCTCGTCGCATCCTTCGCCCAAGAAGCACTAGTGCGGTTCCGTTCGTGACCCGTCGGTGCCCCAGCGCCCCGCACGCGGGCGCCGATCCGTCACCTTCGAAGGAGGCCGACCGATGACCTACGTCATCACCCAGAACTGCTGCAAGGACGCCAGTTGCGTGGCGGTATGCCCCGTCGACTGCATTCGGCCGAGCGCGACCGACGGCTCGCCGGACACGCAGATGCTGTTCATCGACCCGGAGACCTGTATCGACTGCGGCGCGTGCGCGGATGAATGCCCGGTCGACGCGATCTACTCGGAATTCGATCTCCCCGAAGGCATGGAGCGATTCCTGGATTTCAACGCGGAATACTTCCGGCACAACCCACTCGAGCCCGGCATCATGATGCCGATGGCCCGCCCGCCCGCCGTCGACCGTGGCACACTGCGCGTGGCGATCGTCGGCGCGGGTCCGGCCGCGTGTTATGCCGCCGCCGAACTGCTCGAGGTCGACGGCGTCGAAGTCGAGATGTTCGAACGGCTCCCGACGCCGTTCGGGCTGATCCGAGCGGGCGTCGCGCCCGATCACCAGCGGACCAAATCGGTGGTCCGCCTCTTCGACTCCGCCTTCGGCAAGAGCCGATTCGGCTGTCACCTCAATGTCGAGATCGGGAAATCCGTCACCCACGCGGATCTGCTCGCCCACCACCACGCGGTGATCTACGCGGTGGGCGCGTCGGCCAGCCGCGACCTCGGCATCCCCGGCGACCAGCTCGCCGGCCACCATGCCGCGGCGGATTTCGTCGGCTGGTACAACGGCCATCCCGATTACGCGACAAGGGATTTCGATCTGTCCGCGCACCGCGCCGTCATCATCGGCAACGGCAATGTCGCCCTCGACGTCGCCAGGATGCTGCTGCTCGGCCTCGATGAGCTCACCAGGACCGATATCGCCGAGCACGCGCTGAAGGCCCTGGCGGACAGCGCGATCCAGGAAGTGGTCGTCCTCGGCAGGCGCGGCCCCCGCGACGGTGCCTTCTCTCTCGGCGAATTCCACGCACTCGGCCAGCTGCCCGGTATCGACGTCGTCATCGACGGCGGCGATGTGGTAAGCAGGCCGGGCGACGATGTGGAGACCGCGCTGAAACTCGAGCTCGCCCGCGAATTCGCCGAGCGCGAGCCCACCCCGGGCAATAAGCGGATCGTCTTCCGGTTCGACACCGCGCCGACCGAATTCGTCGGTACGGATCGGGTGGAAGGGTTGCGCGTGGTCGGTCCCGGCGCGGCCACCGAGGTGATCGAGACATCACTGGTGCTGCGGTCGATCGGGTACCGGGGGCTGGCGGTGGACGGTGTGCCCTACGACGCGGCCACCGGGACGATTCCGCACGAGAACGGCAAGGTGATCGACCCCGAGGGCAATCCGGTCGAGGGCGTGTACGTCACGGGCTGGATCAAACGCGGACCGCGCGGTGTCATCGGCACCAATCGCGGCTGTGCCGAGGAGACCGTCGCCCAGCTCATCGCCGATTTCGATCGAGGCGCGCTGCACCGGGACGTCGGCGATCGCGCGGCACTGCGCGCATTGTTGACCGAACGCGGCGTCGAAGCGATCGACTGGTCGGGCTGGCGGGCCATCGATGCCGCCGAACGGCAGCGCGGCGCGGCAATCGCGCGTCCGCGCGTGAAATTCACCGATGTCGATGAAATGGTCACGATCGCGATGGCCGCTACCGCGAAGGTATAGAGACAGTCATGGCACCGCCCGTCGCCGGTGCGGTGCCATGATCGCGACGAGTCGCGCGTTTCCCGTCAGTCGCTTGCGGGCAGCGGTTTGGCCTCTTTCAGCGACAGCTTCGTCGCGCCGACACTGAGCGAGCCGAGACCCGCCTTGGTGACGAGAACCTCGGCGCCGCTGTCGTCGACATAGCGTTTGCCCATCACGGTGCCGTCGGCGAAGTCGACGTCCAGCGTCGCGCCCACGGCCTTCTCGCCGTCGATCGCCACCATCGGGACACCGCCCGCGCGCAGATCGTCGAGACTGTCCGCCGCCTTCACGACGATGACCTCGGTATCGCAGACCTGGCTGC
The DNA here is from genome assembly GCF_040606855.1 of Nocardia sp. NPDC005366. Taxonomy (NCBI): domain Bacteria; kingdom Bacillati; phylum Actinomycetota; class Actinomycetes; order Mycobacteriales; family Nocardiaceae; genus Nocardia; species Nocardia sp. NPDC005366. Next base: position 276,692 of record NZ_JBEXFQ010000004.1, on the reverse strand, counting down.
GTAGCCGAGAACCGTTCTTGATCATGATCATCCTTCCTGACCGGTACTACTGAGCCGCCGCGCCGCCGACAGCGGCGTCGAGGGTGAGTTCATCGATGAGTTCGCGCCGCAGCACTTTGCCGGTGGGCGTGGCAGGCAAGCCGTCCCGGAAAACCACCCGATCCGGGGTCCGCGAGCCGCGCAGGCTGCCGCGGACGAATTCGCGCAGTTCCCCCGGATCAGGCTCGGCGCCCGACTCCGGAACCACCACGGCCACGATGATCTGCCCCCATTCGGCATCCTCGACGCCGACGACGGCCACCTCACGCACGCGCGGATGTTCCACGAGGACATCTTCGATTTCGGCGGGCGCGATATTCTCGCCGCCGCGAATGATCGTATCGTCGGAGCGTCCGCCGATGAACAGGTAACCCTCGGCGTCGAGCACCGCGACATCCTTGGTCGGGAACCACCCGTTCTCATCGAGAACCGACCCGATACCGGCGTATTTGCCCGACACCTGGTCACCGCGGACGAACAGCTCACCCGGTTCGTCCGGGCCGAGGACGCGGCCGTGTTCGTCGCGGATCTCGACCTCGATACCGGGGACCGGACGTCCCACCGAGCCGAGCCGCCGGACCACCGCCGGATCATCGGACGCGCGGGCCTCGCGATGGTCCTCCGGGCCCAATACCGCGATGGTGGAACTGGTTTCGGTCAAGCCGTACGCGTTCACGAATCCGACCTCGGGCAGCAGTTCGAGCGCCGTGCGGACCAGCGGCAGCGGCACCTTGGAACCGCCGTAGGCCAGATTGCGCAGCGTCGGCAGGGTCGTGCCGGAGCGCTGGAGTTCGGTGACGATGCGATCGAGCATCGTCGGCACCACGGTCGCCGTCGTGACGCGTTCCTCGTTGACCAGCCGGACCCACTCCGCCGGATCGAAACTGCGCAGGTACACCATCTTGCGGCCCGCGTACAGATTCGACAGCGCCGCGCCGACACCGGCGATGTGATACGGCGGCACGCAGATCAGGGCCACGTCGTCGGGGGCGGCGGATTCGAAATCGACCGTGCCGGTGATGTAGCTGACCAGATTGTTGTGCGACAGTTCCACGGCCTTGGGGGCCGAGGTCGTCCCCGAGGTGAACAGCACGACCGCGACGTCATCGGGCTCGGGCATCACCGTCACCGGATCGGCCGAGGCGGCGGCGTCGAGGAAATCCTCCGAACGCAGCACTCGCCCATCGAATCCGCCGATACCGTCGACATAGTCGCCGTCGCAGATCACCAGTGGCTCGTCGAGCCGGTCGATCAGTTCGCGAAGTTTCGGTCCGCTGAGCCGATAGTTCAACGGCGCGAACGGCACCCCAGCGCGCGCCGCGGAGAAGATCAGCAGCGGCAGCAGCGCACCGCCGGTGCCGACATAGGCGACGGTGCGCGCGCCCGACGCGTCGATCACCCCTGCGCCACCTTCGGCCAACGTATGCAACTCACCCGCGGTCCACCGCAATTCGTCGGAGACGACCGCGACGCGGTCCGGGGCGCTCGACGCCGCCATGTCCAGCAACAACGAAATGCTCATGCAGTCGCCTCTCAGTGCGCCACCGATCGACATTCGGCGCGGACCGCCGGTCGATCACGGGTGATAGTGGCATTCTCCTGTTCGGAGAATAACATATGCAAAGAGCGTAACCGGCTGGTCGAACTGTGTGCCGGACCCGGCATCGAGCCAGCGCAATGGACGCGGGTGGCATCATGAGCACCACCGCGACCGCACCAGGAGAGGCCCGAAATACCGTGATCCGGGTGATCGAACCAAGCACAGCGTCGGCGGACGATATCGCGGACGATATCTCCGACGATATCTCCGGGGCTATGCCGTCGGGCCCGCTGATCGCCATCGGTTTCGATCTCGACGACCCGGCATCTCGGTACTGGCTCGACAACGCCACGATCACCCTGACGGAAACCGAATCCACCGACCCGCGCGTCGTCACCGTCGACTCCATCGATGCGACGCTCGCCGAGATAGCGGGCCGGTGCGCGCGCTCGCCACTGGCCGCCACCATCTGTGACGACGTCCTGCGGGCCACCGCGGCCTGCACCGAACTGTGGCCGGGGCTCGCGCTCGAATCACTGGCCTATTCGACATTGCAGGCCGGACCGGAATTCGAGCGCTGGTTATCCGAGCGAGGACCCGCCAGGACAGCCGAGGAATCGGCCGAGGCGGTGCTGACCTCGCGCAGCGCGGACACCATCGAGATCTGGTTCAACCGTCCGCACCGACACAACGCCTTCGACAACCGGACCAGGGCGGGACTGCTGGACGCGCTGACGGTGGCGCGGCTGGATCCCTCCGTACGCGCGGTTCACCTGCGCGGCGCCGGACCGTCCTTCTGCTCCGGCGGCGATCTGGCCGAATTCGGTACCTTCGTCGATCCGGCGGCCTCCCATGTCGCGCGCACCAGGCACAGTCCGGCACAGGCGATCGATGAGCTGACCCGACGGCTCGGCCGCGAGTGCATGGCCTCGGTGCACGGCCGTGTTCTCGGCAGCGGACTGGAGATGGCCTCGTTCTTCGGCACGGTGCGCGCCCATCCCGACACGGTATTCGGACTGCCCGAACTCGATCTCGGCCTGATACCCGGTGCGGGCGGCACCGTCAGCGTGACCCGCAGGATCGGCCGCTGGCGTACCGCGTACCTGGTGCTCAGCGGGCGCACGATTCCCGCGGCGACGGCTCTCGCGTGGGGGCTGGTCGATGAGATCGGCGAATAGTCGGATGGCCGCGCACGCCGTGGACAGCGATGCCGTCGACCCGCACGGCCGATTCGACGCGGTCGCCGCGTGGGCGGACAGCGGACTCGCGTGGCTGACCGGGTGGCCCGAGGCGAGGCCGGATTTCTCCCGTGCCCCGATCCTGACGCGGGCCGATGCCATCGGGCGGCGCATCACCGCGACGACCGGCATCGCCGTCGACGTCCCGAATATCCTCGCCGGACGCGCCGCCCTCCTCGGACTGCGTCGCCGCGGCGATATGTCGGCGGGCGGCGCGACCGCGCTGCTCGCCGCGACCGACGGCTGGTGCGCGCTCACCCTTTCGCGCGCCGCCGACCTCGATACCGTTCCCGCGCTGGTGGAATCCGACGCGGTCGATCTCGATCCGTGGCCCGCGATCCGGCGCTGGGCGGCGCGACGCCCGGCCGCCGAGATCACGGCTCGCGCCCGCCTGCTCGAATTGCCCGCCGCCACACTCGGTGAGACCACGCAGGCCCCACCGCGTATCCGACCGTCGGGACCGCGCGGACGGGTACGCGGCCTCGCGCAATGCCTCGTGGTCGACCTGACATCGATGTGGGCCGGTCCGTTGTGCGCCCAACTGCTCGCCAGGGCGGGGGCGGTCGTCGTCAAGGTCGAAAGTCCCCGGCGGCCCGACGGCACCCGAGGCGGCGACGCGGCCTTCTTCGACTGGATGAACAGCGGAAAGCTCTGCTGGGCAGGTGATCTGGACTCCGAGGCGGACGCACTCCGCGATCTGCTCGCGGTCGCCGACATCGTCCTGGAAGGGTCGAGGCCCGCCGCACTCGACCGACGCGGACTCGGACCGCACGATATCGCCGCGCGACCAGGACGGATCTGGCTTCGTATCACCGGTCACGGCACGGAAGGCGCGCGAGCCGGCCACGTGGCATTCGGCGACGATGCCGCCGTGGCCGGTGGATTGGTCGGTTCCAGCGGTGGGCGGCCGGTTTTCTGCGGTGACGCGATCACCGACCCCCTCACCGGACTCGAAGCCACCGCGGCGGTGCTCGACTCACTCGAGCGCGGCGGCGGCGAACTCGTCGAACTGTCCATGGCCGCTGTCGCGGCGACCTACGCGGCCATGCCCGGCGCGGCGATCGACCCGTCGCGCACCGCGACTCCCCCGATTCGACCCACCGATATCGGGCCGAAGGCCGCCGCCGTCGGCGCGGACACCGACGCGGTGCGGCGCCTCGTCGCCGAGCGGCTCGCGGCATGCTGATCCAGCGCGCCACCCTGCTGAACGGCAGGCGCGTCGATCTGCGGGTCGGCGCGACCATCACCGAACTGGCCGACAGGCTGACCCCGAGGCGCGCAGAGGACATCTTCGACGCCGCCGGCGGCACGGTCATCCCCGGCCTGCACGACCACCACGTCCACCTCCGCTCGACCGCCGCGGCGCAGACCTCGGCGCGGGTCGGTCCGCCGACGACGACCGATCCCGTTGGATTAGCCCACGCCCTGCGTTCGGCGAGCGCGGACGCGGACGGCTGGATCCGGGCGGTGGGATACCACGAATCCGTCGCGGGCGACCTCGACCGCCACCGCCTCGACGCGATCGAATCCACGAGGCCGGTCCGGGTACAGCACCGCGGCGGCGCACTGTGGATCGTCAATTCGGCTGGTCTCGCCGTACTCGGAATGCCGGACCACCCGGACGGCAGGCTGTTCCGTGTCGATATCGATCCGGGATACGCGCTGCACCGGCGCGATCACCCGCTGACCGAACTCGGCGCGCGGCTGTCCCGATGGGGTGTCACGGGGGTGACCGACGCGACCCCGGGTCAGGGGCAAGCCGATATCGACGCGCTGGCCGCCGCGCACCACACCGGCGAACTGCCCCAGCGACCGCATATCTTGGCCGCGGTCGGGGCCGCCGCCGTTCCCGGAGTCACCATCGGGGCCGTCAAGATCATTCTCGATGACCAGACGCTGGATCTGGACGATCTGATCGACCGGACCGCTCGGTGCCATCGCGCCGGACGCGGCGTCGCCGTGCATTGCGTCACCGAAAGTCAATTGGCCGTGACCGTCGCGGCGTTGCGATCGGCGGGAACCGATCCACGCGACCGCATCGAACACGGGGCGCTGATCCACGACGACTACCTCGACGTACTCGCCGAACTGGACGTCACCGTGGTGACACAGCCCAATTTCGTGGCCGAACGCGGTGACGCCTACCTGCGTGACATCCCCGCCGAGGACCATCCGATGCTGTGGCGCGTCGCCTCGCTGCTCGACCGGCGCATCCGGCTCGCCCTGTCCACCGATATGCCGTTCGGACACGGCGATCCATGGGCGGCGATGCGGGCCGCCGTGCATCGGCGTACGGCCGGGGGCGCGGTCCTCGGTCCCGCCGAACGGATTTCGGCGGGGCGAGCACTCGACCTGTTCTGCGGGTCACCCGACCGCCCGGACCGGATACGGCGAATCGCGGTCGGGCAGCCGGGGGATCTGTGCGTGCTGCGGAGCGCACCCGCCGAGGCGCTGGCCGAACTCGGGTCGGACATGGTCGCTCTCACCGTTGTCGGCGGGCGGACAATCTACCGCTCCGATGCGGACGGCGCCGTCCCGAGCTGATAGAACGGAGCCGCGTTCGCGAAAATCAGTAATGCCATTTCCGCATGTCAGCGGCCATATCGTCGGGTTCCATATGGAAATATATGAGCCAGATAACGGCATCGATGGTAACGTCATTCTCGTCAAAGTTGACACGACGGAGCGATCCGAGGACCCCACGGGCGCACGCCCGTGGCCCCGGAATTCGCGATCCGTCACGATGTCGAGGGACCGACGATGCAGCAACTCACCGACCACGCTCTCGATCCACCCGGCACGCGCGGAGACGACTCCGGCGACACCGCCGCGATTGCCGAATCCGATTCGCGCACATTGATTTTGGCCGTCGAAGAAGCCGAGGCCGAAGCGGAGGCGGCCGAAGCTGCCGCCGAAGCGGCCCGCGCCAGGGCCCGCGCCGCACGGTTGCGGCGACATGCGGCGAGCACCACCGCCGCGCACGGGCGAGCCGCAGAGGCGTCGACGGGGAGCGGTCGACCGGAAACAGTCGGGGCCGACACCGCGGCGACCGAGGCAGGCGAATCGGCGACGGACCGAGCCGATACCGTCGATGCGTCGGCCGCCGAGGACCCGGTGTCGACCGAAGACACCTCGGCCGAAGCCACCTCGACCGAAGACGCAGCGACCGAAGACGCAGCAACTGAAGCCACCGCGGCCACAGCGATTACCGACGACGACGCGGCAACCGACGACGCGCCAGCGGTACCGCTCGAGCACAACGCCGCCCCCGTGATCCGAGGCCGACGCCGCCGCATCGCCGTGATATCGACGGCCGTCGCTCTCATCGTCGCCGCCTTCGCCGTCAGCGGCTTCTCTGTGTGGCATCACCACCAGCTCACCCAGGAGCAGCGCCGGACCGCGGAATTCACGGCCGCGGCGCGCCAGGGCGTCGTCGCACTGACGACATTGGATTTCAATCACGCGCCCGAGGATGTGCAGCGCGTCCTCGACAATTCCACGGGTTCCTTTCGCGAGGACTTCAAGAGTCGCGCAGAGGATTTCACCACTGTGATCCGCCAGTCGCAGGTCTCGACCGAGGGCGCTGTCAACGGCGTGGCGGTCGAGTCGATGACCGAGGACACCGCGGTGGTGCTGGTCGCCGCGACCTCCCAGGTGACGAATTCCGCGGGCGCGAAACAGGAACCGCGCGCGTGGCGGCTCAGCGTCACCGTGACGCGGGTCGACGGTCAGATCAAGATGTCGAAAGTCGAGTTCGTCCCGTGATCGCACGCATATTCAGCCGACTCCGCGCCGAACCGCGCCTGGTTCTGCTCGGGCTCGCGGTCCTGGTCTCGGTGGCCACCGCGGCGAGCCTGGTCCTGTGGCAGTACCAACCGGACCGGCGCACCGGGGACGACGCCGCCCACGCGGCCGTCGCCGCCGCCTCCGAGGGCACCGTCGCCCTGTTGTCATACGCGCCGGACACCCTCGACCGCGATTTCGCCTCGGCGAAGGGGCATCTGACCGGCGACTTCCTTTCGTACTACACGCAATTCACCCAGCAGATCGTCGCGCCGGCGGCCAAACAGAAGGCCGTCAAGACCACCGCGGCCGTGGTTCGAGCGGCGGTATCGGATCTGAGACAGGATTCGGCGGTGGTGCTGGTATTCATCAATCAGACCACCACGAGTTCGGAGAAACCGGATCCGGCGATGGCCGCGAGCAGCGTCCGGGTCTCACTCACCCGCGTCGACGGGGACTGGCGGATCTCGTCCTTCGATCCGGTGTGACGGCCAGGGCGTTCTCACCGGGGAGCGGAATGTTCTCCCCCACAGCCCGGATAGCGGCGACCCTGGGCGGGAGAACGCAATTCTCCACATAGGAAAGGCTGCCCTACACTGAGTTATGCCCGATATGTGGAGCGACCTGCTCACCTGCTTCGATCTCCGTCATCGACCGACGACGCCGCAGACCGAGGCCGACCGGCCGGAACCTCCGCCCGCGCGGCGCAGCACACTGGCCGTGTTCGAGGCGCCCTGCCAGCAGATCGAGCACTACCGACTGTTCGGCGGGCAACTACTCGGACAATTCGTCCGGGCCGCGACCCGAGCGTGTCCGTCGAAGGTCGTGAAATCGCTGCACGTCCTGTTCGCCAGCGAAGGCAAAAGCGATTCCCCTGTCTTCTACATCGTGCAGCGCCAGCAGGAGGGCCGGACCTACGCGGCGCTGACGATCACCGCCAGGCAGAAAAGCGATGTCATCGCGACCGCCATGGTGTCGATGCACGCGGAAGAGGACGGGCCCGAACGCCAGACCGTCGGCGATATGCCCGACCTGCCCGGCCCCGAGTACCGCCGCGATATTCCGCTCATGCCGTGGGAAACACGGGCAACGACCGATCTCGACTCCACCGAAGTCCACCCGCCCGACTACGAACTGTGGATGCGCACACCGGGCGTCGACGCCGAGCTGAATCCGGCGATCCTCGCCTACGCGACCGACCTGAGCCCGATCGGCACCGCCCTGCGACCGCTGGACGGGATCAGCCAGGACGGCAACGGGACCGACTTCACCGCGGCGACCATCACGCATTCGGTCTGGTTCCATCGACAGGTGCGCGCCGACGACTGGTTACTGCTGCGCCACCACAGTCCGCTGGCGGCACACGGCCGCTACTTCGGCCGGGGTGACATACTCACCGAAGGCGGCATATTGATGGCCTCGTTCGCGCAAGAGGGGTTGCTCCGGTTCCGCCCATCGTGACATCCAGTCCGAGAACCTAGTTCTCGAATCAGGAAGTGCAGATCTCAAAAACCTGAACACACCGGTTCCGAGCGGACCAAACCTGCGACGTTCTCCGGTACAGTGCAATCATGTTCTCTCCACATGACAGCGGGTCGGTAGCCCGGTGACCACCGCCAGCGAAGAGCCGGCCTGGAAGCAGCGCGCCGTCGAACGGTCCATTCGGACCGCAAAACTCCGCGCCGAACAGCGCGTGCAGCGATTCCTCGACGCGGCGCAGGCGATCATCACCGAGAAGGGCACGACGGATTTCACCGTCCAAGAGGTCGTCGACCGCTCCAAGCAGTCGCTGCGCAGCTTCTACCTGCAATTCGATGGCAAGCACGAACTGCTGCTCGCCCTGTTCGAGGACGCGCTGAGCCGCGCCGCCGAACAGATTCGCGCCGCCGCGGCGGGCCAGACCGACCCCTACGATCGACTCGAAGTGGCCGTGCGCCTGCTGTTCGAACTGTGTCGGCCCGACCCAACGGCCCAGCGGCCCCTGTTCACCGATTTCGCGCCGCAACTGCTGGTCACCCATCCCGCGCAGGTCAAGATCGCGCACGCGCCGTTGCTGGCGCTGCTGGCCGAACTCCTCTCCGAGGCGGATGCCGACGGGAAGCTGCGCTCCGATGTCAACGCGCGTCGCATGGCGGCGATGGTTATGCAGACCGTGATGTTCACCGCCCAGTCGACCGGCGCCGAGGACGAGGAAACCCTCAATCCGATCACCGCCGACGAGGTATGGAACTTCTGCGCGCTCGGGTTCGCCGGTAAGCGGTAGGAGAATTTCATTCTCATGACATGAGAATGCATTTACACTCGGGGAATGACCGAAACGACGGCCACTCCGTATCGCGTAGTCCAGTGGGCGACCGGGAATATCGGCACCCGCTCACTGCGCGCCGTGATCGAGCATCCGAATCTACATCTGGTCGGTGTATATGTGCACAGCGCCGACAAAATCGGCGTCGACGCGGGCACCCTCTGTGGCCTCGACCGTGAAACCGGTATTACCGCGACCGGCGATATCGATGACATTCTCGCTCTCGAGGCCGACTGTGTGCTCTACATGCCCCGCGCGACCGACGCCGAGGAAGTGTGCGCGCTGCTCGCCGCCGGGCTGAACATCGTCACCACCCGCGGCGAATTCCATCATCCCGCGAGTATGGACAAGGACTCGAGAGCACGGGTGGAGTCCGCGTGCACGCTCGGCAACGCGTCGATCCACAGCACGGGAAGCAGTCCCGGCTTCATCACCGAGGCCGTTCCCATCGCGCTCACCTCGATCCAGCGCAGACTCGAACGCATCACCATCGAGGAGTTCGCCGATCTCTCCCAGCGCGATTCGCCCGGAATCCTGTTCGATGTCATGGGTTTCGGCGCGCCGCCGACCGCGTTCGACCAACATCGCCTCGACCACCTGCGCGCCAACTTCGAACCGTCGCTGCGACTGCTCGCCGACGCGGTGGGCCTTCCGCTCGATACCGTCGACGTCACAGGCGAAGTCGCGACCGCCAGGCAACGCACCCGCATCGCCGCGGGCACCCTCGCTCCGGGAAGTGTCGCGGCACAGCGCATCACGATCTCCGGTTACCGAGAGAGCAAGGCGCTGATCGAATTCCGCGCGACGTGGTACTGCACCACCGATGTCGAACCCGAATGGGAGGTACGTCCCACCGGCTGGCATATCTTCGTCGACGGCGACGCTCCGCTGGACGTCGACCTGCGCTTCCCGGTCTCGCTCGACATGATGAGTTCCGTCTCGCCCGGCTACACCGCCAACCGCGCCGTGAACGCGGTGCCGCACGTGTGCGCGGCACCGCCCGGAATTCGAACCAGCATCGATCTGCCGCAGTTCACCGCGACACTGGGCTGACCCGAATTCGCCCGAACCGGGCCGATACGAAACAGGGCGAAATTTCGAAATGAGAATGTTGTTTACGTCATGGGAGAATGTGATTACCATCATGGGGGTAAGGACTCCCGGAGTCGACCGCCGCGTAGCGAGGCAAGCAATCGTGCCCGATCACACCGACACCAGCAGATTCTCAGCACTCCCGGCACGGCCGGAAGTGCCGTGGCTCCCCCGCGCACGACAGAACCCGTGGCAACAGAGCACCGCGTCACAAACACTCACCGCGGAGAAGCAATCGGTCAGCATCAGCGTCAGCGACGTGCTCGACTATTTCGAGAAGTGCCCGAGTTGCGGATACCCCGCACAAGCGACCGCGACCGTGCGCCGCTTCGAGAACGGCCACGTCGAGACTTCGATCCATCCCACCTGCGGGCTGCCCTGCGGATGGCACGGAACCGTCCAGGTCACGACCAAGCCCGCCGTGCGAGTGGACCCGAAACCCGCTGTCACACCGGTCGAATCGACAGCGCGGCTCGAGTCCGGGGCCCGCGCCGGGAAAGCCGAACCGGGAATCCGCGGCCATTCCCCCCTGCGGGCCGGATGGACCATGACGCCACCGCGCGCCGCGATTTCCTGAGCTCGCACGGGTTCGAGGAGCCGGACGCACGACCGGCTCAGCGAGTCAGCCCGCGCTCCAGCAGATCCCATGCCCGCGTCGCGACCATCTGCTTGGACTGCGCATCGGTCTTCGACATGATCCCCGCCAGCATTCCCACCGCGAGAACGACATCGAAGGCGGTCAGATCCGCGCGGATGGAGCCGCGCTGGCCGGGATCGTCGAGTTTGCGGGCGACCAGGTCGATCAGCCGGGTCGAGACTTCCAGCAGGCGCGGATCGTCGGTGCCGGTCGGGTTGAACATCGCGATGAACGCCGCCGACCGGGTGAGCTGGTCGACGATGACCGCGAGGACATCGTGGACGGTGCTGGACGGATCCGCGGCAAGCACTTCGACCTCGACGATATTCTCCTCGAATACCGCCAGCGCCAGACTCTCGCGGGTGGGAAAGTGCCGATACAGCACACCCTGTCCGACGCCGGCGGCCCGCGCGATGGAACTCAGCGGCGCGTCGAAACCGTTCTCCGCGAAAATCTCCCGTGCCGCCCGAATGAGTGCTGCGTGGTTGCTCGCCGCGGCCTTCGGCCCCCTGTTCGCACGGGCTGACGATGTCATCGCGCCAACGTACCGCACGGGAAGTATTCGCTCGCACCGCGGTGTCCGGCCGAGCCATGGCGAGAATCCCTTAGTGAGCCGTAACATCATTGACTCCGAAGGTAACCGGGAGCACACTTACGGACCAACCGGACAGTACAGTCCGGTGAACGGATCCTGCCGACATCCCGGCGGTCTCCGTGACACGGCGTACCTCGGCCGAACCAGGACCGCACGGAACACCGAGACGACCCGCGTGACCCAGAGGAAAGGCGCCCTCACCGCCGAGGGGCATTATGAGATCACAGCACTATCTCCGAACCCGACGGACACTGGTGATCGCGGCAGCCTGCGCGCTGCTGCTGCCGACCGGAATCCTTTCCGCACAACCTGATTCCGGTTCGCCGGGCCGGGTCACCGAAATCGGCAGTCTGAGTGCGACCCCCGTGGGACGCGCCGACTGCGGACCCGGTTCCGACGCCGCGTCCGGCCCCGAGACCGGCCTGCAGGGTGACGTCCCCGCCGCCGACAGGGACAGCAGGCGCAGCAGCCGGGGCTACAGCTGCAATATCCGGCAGCTGGGCAACTATCCGGGCGTCGGCGGCGGCATCACCTCGATCACCTTCGATCACTGCGCCTATATCGGCACCTTCTTCCCCGGCAACCTGGTCGGCGTGGAGCAGGGCGTGCAGGTACTCGACGTCTCCGATCCCACCGCCCCGGTCCTCACCGCCGTATTGAACGAACCGGCGATGCTGGCGGGCACCTGGGAAAGCCTGAAGGTCAACCACGAACGCAAACTCCTCGTCGGCACCGGCGCGCCATTTCTGACCGGTGCGGGACTGCTGTCCGTCTACGACCTCTCCGATTGCGCGCATCCGCGACTGCTCAACCCGGGACCTGGCACCAACCTCGCTATGCCACTGCCCATTACGGCACACGAAGGCGGCTTCTCCCCCGACGGCAACACCTACTGGGCATCCGGTGTCGCACCGGGCCTCATCAGCGCTGTCGACCTCACCGATCCCGCCGCGCCACGCGTCATCTGGCAGAGCCTGCCCGGACTGTCGATGCACGGCTTCGGATTCAGCGCCGACGGCAACACCATGTACCTGGCGAACAACTTCGGCGGGATGATGATCCTCGATGTCTCGGCCGTCCAACGCCGCGATCCGAATCCGCAGGTCCGCGAACTCTCGCACACCACGTGGACCGATGGCTGGGCCACCCAGCACAATCTTCCCGTCACCTACGACGGCACGCCGTATGTCTTCTCTGTCCAGGAAGCAGGATCCGGCGGCGTCAAGATCTTCGATGTCACCGACGGCAGCCGCCCGCAGCTGGTCAACACCATCAAACTCGAGATCAACCTGCCCGACAACCAGGACGTCGCCATGGCGTCGGCGGCGGGCGGCTCGCTGTTCGCCTACGACGCCCACTACTGCGCCGCCGACCGACCGGCGAATCCCACAGCTCTCGCGTGCGGTTGGACCTCATCGGGAATCCGCGTCTTCGACGTCGGTGATCCACGCGCGGTGCGCGAGATCGCCTACTACAACCCGCCCGCACGAACCGGCGAGAACACCGAACTCACCAATTCACCGCACGCGCTGGCTTCGATCATCGGCCCTCCCGTACTCGCCGCGCCGACGCTGCTCCAGACCATCCTGCAGGGCCAGTTCGACCTCGCCCAGGCCGTCAGCAACCGGACCGGCATGCTCGCACTCGGTGACCTGTCCACGGACTGGTGCTTCTCCGCTCCCGAATGGCGGGGCACGCAATTGTGGACGACGTGCGCGGACAACGGATTCCTCGCTCTGCAACTGTCGCCGTCGGTCTACACCCCGCCCGCCGACCAGCACTCGACCATCGGCTCATGACGCGGGCGAACTGGGGCAAGGTCGCCGCCCTCCTCGGCATGGCCGTATTACTGCTGGTCATCGGCGCTGCCCTGCGGCCGCTCGTGATATCCGACGACACCACCGCGCCGCCCGTCATGACCGATACCGAAATCGGCTTCACCCAGGATATGGTCGCCCACCACAACCAGGCGCTGCTGATGACGCAGCGACTGGACCCGGCGGCCGACCCGACGGTGCGGGCCCTGGCCCAGCAACTGGCCGATACCCAGCGCGTCGAAATCGGCATGATGCTGGGGTGGTTGCGCATGGCCCATGTCGTCACCACCAATCCACACCCCATGGCGTGGATGCACGACGCCGGTGCCGAGCCCAGCGGACATCAGCACAGCGGACAGGCCACGAGCGCAACGACTTCGGCGGACGCCACGGGTTCGACCATGCCCGGTATGGCGACCCAGGCCGAACTCGACGCCCTGTCCGCCGCACGCGGTGCCGAGGCCGAAATCCAGTTCCTTCGCTTGATGCAACGCCACCACTACGGCGGCGTCCAGATGGCGCAGGCCGCGGACCGGCAATTGTCGAGCGGGATCGTCAAACAGGCGGCGCGCGACATGCTCGACACCCAGTCTCGTGAGTCGGGGCTCCTGGGACTATTGCTGGCACAGCGGACAGCATCGACACCGTGAGACCCCGGCTCGACGTTCGGCCCAGGGGGCGAGTCCCGGACAGTCTCGAATGAACCCTCGGTGATGGTTCCTCCTGCGACAGAGAGAACTTCACGCCGACTGCTGCGGCGAACGAGCGCCCGCCGACAGTAGCGCGCCCGCCTTCGGTCGGCAGGGCGCGGCGATGGTGGCCAGCGCATCCACCAGTCGACGCAGATCCGGCGGCGGCGATTCGAGCAGCGGAAGACGCACCGTCGCGTGCGGGATGACGCCGAGCTCGGTCAGAGCGGCCTTGGCCATGACGGCACCCTGGGATGTGCGCATAATGGCCTCCACCAAGGGAATCAGCGAAATGTGAATCGCCCGCGCCGCGTCCAGGTCGCCCGCGCGGACCGCTCGAATGAGTGCGGCATTGCGGTCGGCGACGATATTTCCGATGACGCTGAGCACACCGGTGGCGCCGCACGCGAGATAGGGCAGATTGAGTTCATCGATGCCGCAGTAGTAGGCCAGCGATGTGCTCGACATGACAGATATCGCTTCGTACACGTCGCCTTTGGCGTCCTTGACCGCTCGGATCCGCGGATGGCGGGCGAGTTCGATCAGCGTTGCCGCCTCCATGGCGATACCGGTCCTGGCGGGGACGTCGTAGAGCATCACGGGCAGTTCGGTGGCGTCGGCCACCGCCAGGCAATGGGCGATCACCCCGGCCTGCGTCGGCCTGGAGTAGTAGGGACAGACCAGCAGCAGCGCGTCCGCCCCGGCAGCCTCGGCGTCACGTGCCCGTCGAATACTGGCGGCCGTGTCGTAGGTGCCGACGCCGGCGACCACCCGCGCGCGGTTCCGCGACCTGACCGCCACCGAACGGACGAGCCCGGCTGCCTCGGTGTCGGTCAGGGTGGGCGACTCACCGGTGGTCCCGCCGACGACGATGCCGTCGCACCCGGTGGTCAGCAGGTGGTCGACGAGACCGGCGAGTCCGGGTTCGCTGATCGTGCCGTCGGGGTCCATCGGGGTCGCCATGGCGACGAGGTTGGCGCCGAAGAGTAGTTCGGCCGGGTGCCGCGGGTCGGTCATGAATCGATCGTGCCCCGCCCCACAAGTGTGGTCCAGCAATGGTTTCTTGCCGATATTACGTAGTATTTCTTCATGATCGATGTCGGGGCCCTGCGGGCGTTGCGGTCGGTGGCCGCGCTCGGAACGCTGGTACGAGCGGCCGATGAGCTCGGGTTCACCGCCTCGGCGGTATCGCAGCAGATCAAGAGACTGGAACGTCAGGTCGGTGTGCCCGTGCTCGCGCAGGCGGGACGCGGGGTCGTCCTCACTCCGGCCGGGCAGGCCATCGTCGACTCGGCGGCCGAAGTGTTCCAGGCGTTGGAGCGTTGCGCCGAAGCGGCCCAATCGGTTTCGCGGGGCGCGCCGCGCGGCACATTCCGCATCGTCGCCTTCTCGACCGCTATCCGCGGACTGCTCGCGCCCACTGTCGCGCGACTGTCGACGCGCTGCCCGGACCTGCGCGTACACATCACCGAGCAGGATCCCGACCAAGCCCTCCACAGTGTCGATGCGGGCACCGCCGACCTCGCCCTCGTCCACGACGCCGACGGGCTGCCCGCCCCGCTGCCCTCGGCATTGACCCAGCGCCGTGTGCACACCGATGTCGGCGACGTCGTCATGAATCGAACGCATCCGCTCGCGCGGGTCGACCGGCCGCTCATCGGCGCGGACCTCGTCGGGCACGCCTGGGTGACCAGCCCGCCGGGCACCGTGTGCCACCAGTGGTTCCGACGACTGTTCGCGAATATGCCGGAAGACCCCGACGTGCGCCATCTTGTCGACGATTTCGCCACCCAGCTGTCGCTGGTCGCCTCGAGCGACGTCATCGCCCTGATCCCACGCCTGGCTCGCCCGCCCCTGGGGGACGGACTCATCGCCCTGCCGCTGGGGCGGCAACCGACGCGCGAAATACACGCGGCGTGGCGTCGCAGCGCCGATGCCAGCCCGGCGATCCGGGCGGTACTCGCGGAACTGGCGTCCGATCAGGCAGCATCCGAGCAGGCGACGTCCGATCAGGCAGCGTCCGACCAGGCAGCGTCCGACCAGGCAGCGTCCGACCAGGCAGCGTCCGACCAGGCAGCGTCCGACCAGGCAGCGTCCGACCAGGCAGCGTCCGGTCGGTGAGACGGGTTCAGCGTGCGGCGTCCCGGTGGAAACGGGCGGAGGAGATGGTGCCCGCCGGACGCGGCCACGGCCGTCCGTGATAGCGCTCGATATCGCTGTTGAACCGCTCCAGATACGCGCCGAAGGCCGCGACATCCTCGGGCGCCCAGTCGCTCAGGATGGTATCCAGGTGCCGAACGCTGTCGGCGCGTTGCGCTTCCAGTCGGCGTTCGCCTTCCGCGGTGGTCCGGAACTTGCGCGCCATCCCACCGTAGGGATCCGCGATCCGTTTCAGCAGGCCGGCTTTCACCATGGCCGCGGTCTGGCGATTCACCGTCGAATCGTCCAGGCCGAGCGCGTCGCCGAGCTGGCCGATGGTCATCGGCCCTTCCATATGGAGCCGCGCGAGCAGCGTGTACACACTTCGGTCGAGATTGCGCTCGTTGCCCTTGCGTGAGGCCAGACTGTATCGGCCGAACAGCATGGTCTCGAACTCGATCGAGTCGAGGGGCTTGTCCATTCCGATCCTTTCCACCACGCCGCGGAACTCCGCTGGCGACTCCCCATTCCAGGTATACCACGGGTTATGCAGGACACATAGGCCATGCAGGATGCATGACATGTGCATCACACATGTTGTATGCATAGTGCATATTGGCTGTATGGTCCATATCGTTAGTTAACGTCAGCAAAGGGAGATGTTCGTGAGCACACCCAGCTCCACTGTTCGGCCCAATGCCGTCCTGGCCGTTCTGGCGTCCGCGGGCATTCTCGCAGCGCTGATGCAAACCCTCGTCGTACCGTTACTCGGTCAACTACCCCAGATTCTGCACAGCACGCCGTCCAATACCACCTGGGTCGTCACCGTCACCCTGCTCGTCGGCGCCGTCGTCACACCCGTCGCCGGGCGCCTCGGCGATATGTACGGCAAGCGGCCGGTACTGCTGGCCTCGTTCGTCCCGCTCGTCATCGGCTCGGTGGTGTGCGCGACGGCCACCGCCGTCCTGCCGATGATCATCGGCCGCGGCCTGCAGGGCATGGGCGTCGGCATCATTCCCCTCGGCATCAGCGCGATCCGGGATCTGCTCCCGCCGGAACGCCTCGGTTCGGCCATCGCTCTGATCAGCGCCTCGCTCGGCATCGGCGGCGCACTCGGACTTCCCGTCGCCGCCGCCGTCGTCGAGAACAGCGACTGGCGGATGCTGTTCTGGGGCTGCGCTGTCCTGGCCGCGGTCGTCGGGGTGCTGATCTTCCTCGTGATCCCCCATATCCCCACCGACGGACCCGCCGGGCGTTTCGACTACCTCGGCGCGGTCGGACTCGGCATCGGACTGGTCTGCTTACTTCTCGCCGTCTCCAAGGGCGCGAGCTGGGGCTGGTCGAGCACCACGATCCTCGGCCTGTTCGCCGCCGCGATCGTCGCGATCCTGATCTGGGGCTGGTACGAACTGCGCACCTCCCAGCCACTGGTGGACCTGCGCGTCACCGCGCGCCCACAGGTTCTGGTCACCAATGCCACCTCGGTGGTCGTGTCCATGGCCATGTACGCCCAGGCGCTGCTCATCCCCCAACTCCTGCAACTGCCGAAATCCACCGGGTTCGGCCTCGGCCAGTCCATGCTGGCGATGGGCCTGTGGATGGCGCCCGCCGGTTTCACGATGATGCTGATGTCCCCGGTCGGCGCGCGCCTCTCCGCCGCTCGCGGCCCCAAATTCACGCTGGCCGCGGGCTGCGTCGTCATCGCCACCGGCTACGCCATCTCGTTGCTCGTAATGGGTTCCACCTGGGGCATCCTCGCGGTGACCGTCACCATCAACATCGGTGTCGGCTTCGCCTACGGGGCCATGCCCGCGCTGATCATGGGCGCTGTCCCCCATTCCGAGACCGCCGCGGCCAACAGCTTCAACACCCTGATGCGGGCCGTGGGAACCTCGATCTCGGCTGCCATCGTCGGCGCGATCCTGGCGCAGATGACCGTATCGGTAGGCGGACATATGTTCCCCACGGAGAACGGGTTCCGCGTCGGACTGCTGATCGGATGCGGCGTCGCGATCATGGGTGCGGCACTCGCCTCGGCCATTCCGGTGCAGCGAGTGCTGACCGGGGTCGCACCGCGACCGAAGGTGGCGTCGAAGGTCTAGACCTGCCGGGATACCCCGCCGCTCGTGAACTATCGCGGGCGGCGGGGTTTCGCGTCAACGGACACCGGATCACGCCGCGCCGGCCGGATCACGCCGGGATTCGGCCGATGACGACGCGTCGCCGTCGGGACCGTCGACGGCGACCGGGTCGGACACTCCGATCATCCGCAGCATCGGCGCGGTCATCGCCGTGGTCACCAACGCCATCACCACCAACAGCGAATACAATTGCGGCCCGATGATTCCGATTCCGAGTCCGATATTCAGTATCACGAGCTCGGTCAGCCCACGGGTGTTCAACAGTGCCGCCAAAGCCGCCGCGGGGCGAGCCCCGATCCCGGACATTCTCGCGGCCAGGTAGACACTTCCCAATTTCCCCGCGATCGCCACCCCCACGATGACAGCGAGTTCGCCGACCGCCGTGCGATCGATCGATCCGAGATCGACGGCAAGACCCGAAACGACGAAGAACCCCGGCAAAAGCACCGAACTCAGCACTCGCGCACCGGATTCGACCGGCTTCCTGTGCGCCCGAGGGAAGACGACACCGAAGGCGAACGCACCGAATATCAGGTGCAGACCGGTCCATTCGGTCACCGCGCCCAGTAGCAGCGCACCGCCGACCCCGACCACGATCATCGTCTGCTCGGTCGCCACCGACGCCAGCCGCGCGAGGACCGGACGCACCACCCACCATGTCACCGCCACGACGGGTACCAGCAGAACCGGACGCCACTGGCTCCCCACCGATGGATGCGCGATGGCGAGCACGATGGCCAGCGCCGACCAGGCCAGGAGGTCGACCAGCGCGGCGCAGGCCAGGCTGAGCTGACCGATCTCTGTTCGAATCATGCTGCGGTCGTGCAGGATTCGGACAAGGACGGGAAATGCCGTCACGGCGAGCGAACACCCGATGAACAGCGCGAAATTCAGCCGGTCACCGGTCTCGTGGCGCGACAACGCGATCGCGGCGACACCGCATCCGAGGACGAAGGGAATTCCGTAGGCCGCGGCGGACACCACCGAAATCGACCGTCGAGCCCCCGCGAACATTCCGCGGTCGAGTTCGAGTCCGGCCACGAACATGAACACGGCGACACCGACATTGGCGAGCAGACTCAGATACGGACGGATCTCGAGGGGAAACAACGTGGACGACAGATGGGGACCGAGAACGGTCGGCCCGGCCAGGATCCCCGCCGTGATCTCCCCGATCACCGCGGGTTGACCGACTCGCTCGGCGAGCCACCCCAGGCTCCTTGCCATCGCCATGATGACGACGAGATCGAGGAACACCACCACGATTTGGCTGCTGTGCACTCTCCCATCCTCGCGGCAGGCGGACGGACGGCGCGACTCGTCGGCCCACCCCCGAGGCGGACCCGGCCGGCGTGCGACCGCGAAGGCGGACCTCAGGCGAGCCCGCGTGCGCGGCTCACACGGCGAGCGGGGATGTGGGCGGGAAGGTGACCGGCAGCTCGGTCAGCGCCCGATGGAACGGTCCCGGCCGCCACGTCGGGGTGCCGTCCGGCAGGTCGATCTCGATCTCGGGCAACACGTCGAGAAGTTGATCGATGGCGCATTCGGCGATCAGATACGCCAGCGATTGCGCGGGGCAGGCGTGCGCGCCGATCCCCCAGGCCAGATGCGCGCGGTTACCGGTGAGGTCGGCACTGCGGACCGCGGGGTCGTTATTGCACGCGGCCATGCTGATGACGACAGGCTGATGCGCGGGCAACCAGACATCATCGATCACGATCGGCTGGCGGGGGTAGGTGATCAGCAGATTCGCCAGCGGGGGGTCGTTGAAGAGCACCTCGTCGAGCGCGTCGCGGGAGGACAGATTCCCGCCGAGGACGCTGCCGCCGAAGCGGACATCGGTGACGATCAGCAGCAGGGTGTTGACGATCAGGTTCAGTTGGAACTCGATACCACTGCCGTAGACCTGTGACACATGGTGCGAGACTTCGACGTCGTCGAGACCGGAGGGATGTTGCAGCAGCGTCGAGGGGATATCCCGGCCGGGTTCGGCCCGTTTGAGCGTCACCAGGCTCATGAGCGCCTCACCGAGCAACTGGTTGCCCGCCTCGGCGTCGACCCCCTCGATCAGGGCGGCCGTTCCCGCCGCCACCTTGGCGCTGATCTCGGGCGGACACCCCAGCATGTGGTTGACGGCGTCGAAAACCAGCGGGAAGGCGTACTGCCGAATCAGATCGGCGCGTCCGTCGGCGCAGAAGGTGTTGATCAACTCGACGGCGAGTTTGTCCACGACGCCGCGCATCGCGAACAGGTCGACCGAGTCGATACTCGCCGTGATCGCCTGGCGATAGCGGGTGAACTCCGCGCCCGCGCTCCTGCTCGCCATCGGCCGCCACTCCAGCAGCGGAAGGATGGGGCAATCCGACGGCACGCTCTGCTGCCAAGTTCGCGGATCCGCGGGGAATCGGTCGGGGTCGTTGAGGATCTGCACCGCGGTCCGGTAGGAGATCACCAGCGTGGCCGACACGCCCGGCGCCAGTTCCACCGGAACCAAACTTCCGTAGCGACTACGCATTTCGCGGTAGAAGCGGTGCGGGTCCGCAGCGAACTCCGGTGAATGCAACGGGATCCGGTCTTCGTCGGTCGGGATCGGCGAGTGGTGGACGACCGGGCACGACAGATCCCGGGACTGCTTCGTACTCAAGTAAGAACCTCCCCAAATGTGTTCGTGTGCATTGCAGGTTGGTGAATCGCCGACACTCTGCGCGCGATGACGCCGCGACCGAGCGCGTTACGTGGAAAACGGGTGACCCCGGTAGATGGTACGACACGCTGTGGACACACGTGGACCCGCGAAAACGAGCTGGGCGGAATGTTTTTCGCCCGTTCAACTCGTCGTGGTAATGAATGCCCGGCACCCTCGGCCCGGACGGTCCGGGGCCTCACACGCCGAGCGCACCGAGCGAATCGCGGCCATCGATGGCGGCGGTGATGCGTTCCAGCAGCGTCGTATATGCCAGGTCCTGCGGTTCACAGCCCCGAATCGACGGTGTAGGCGAAATCGTGAGCCCAATCACCCGCTCGCCCCCGCCCACAGGCGCTCGCCGCGACCGTGCGGCGATTGCGGTCGACCGCCTCGACCCTACTCAGTCCGACCAAGGTGATCCGTCGCGGCATGTCGCTTCAGACCACACCCAATCGGGGCGCCAGCTTTTCGAGCTGATCGACCGCGGTCGACAAATCCGGCGCGAGCGGGTGCAGCAGCACGTGATCCGCGCCCGCCGCCCGATGTTCGCGCAGCCGTTCGGCCACCGCGTCCGGATCACCAGCGGCCAGTATCGCGTCGATGAGGCGGTCGCTTCGCCTGCCGGCGAGATCGTCGTCGGTGTAGCCGAGTCGCCGGAAATTCGCGGTGTAGGGACTCGATTCACCGCGTGTATCTGCGGCGACCATCATGCGCAGCACTTCCCGAGCCTGTTCGACCGGCATATCGGCGAGCAGGAACTGGTGCGGGATCAGCAGCGGGTCGGGGCCGAGGGTCTGCCTGGCGAGCACGGTGTGAGCGACCGGCTGACTGAACGGGTGCGCACCATCGGCACGTGTGGCGGCGAGCCCCATCGTCTTCGGCCCGAGTGCCGCGAGCACCCGCGAATAACGGATATCGGGCAGCAGCGTCCGCGCCGCGTCGTCCATCCGGTCGAGGTAGTCGCGCACCATGGCCAACGGTCTGTCTCCGGTCTGCCCGCCCAATCCGAGTACCAGACGTCCGGGATACGCCTCGGCGAGAGTCGCCGCCGCGCCGTGCGTCGCGGCGGGTTCGCGCAGGGTGATATTCGCGATGCCCGCCCCCGTCACCAGCCGGTCGGTGGCCGCGAGCACGACCGCCAGTTGCGTGAAGATCTCCCGGCCGCGAATCGGCGAGACCACAGGGGCCTCCCCCGTCCAGAACGAGCCGTAGCCGAGATCTTCGATCCGGCGCACCTGCGCCCGTTGCTCGCCGATCGGGGTGGACAGCAGCGTTGCCGGGGCGATCCACACCCCGAAAGAGCCGAGGCGCGTGCGCAGTTCGGCGCGGTCGGCGACAGCAGATGTCATGTTCGGTCCTTCACGGTCATCAAGCGGAGGGTTCCTCCGCTTCGGTGACTCTACGATACGGAGGGATACTCCGTTTTGTGAAGCCGAGGAGGAAGATGGATCACCCGCCCGCCGCGCGCCCGCTGCGGGCCGACGCAAAACGCAATCGCGAACAGTTGCTCGGCGAGGCGCGCACGGCATTCATCGAACGCGGCATCGACGCGCCGCTCGAGGAGATCGCCGCACGAGCAGGCGTCGGCGTCGGCACCCTCTACCGGCATTTTCCGACGCGGGAGGCGCTGCTCGAGACCCTGCTGCGCGACCGATTCGACGCGCTCGCCGACGCCGCGTCGGACCTGAGGCCAGACCCCGATCCCGGGTCAGCGCTGACCGAATGGACCTTGCGATTCATCGACACCACCACGGTCTACCGTGGCCTCATCGGGGCACTCACCGCCACCCTGCACGATCCCGCGTCCGCACTGCACACCTCCTGCGAACGTATGCGCGCCGCGGGAGCCGACCTGCTCGACCGCGCCCGCGACGCGGGACGGGTGCGCGCCGACCTCGGACCCGATGAGTTCCTGGGATTGGTCGCCGGAGTCGCGTGGGCGGGCGAGCAGATGCGCCGCACCGGGCCCGAGGACCGACGGCGACTGCTGGCACTGCTGTTCGAAGGGCTCGGCGAGACAACGCGGTCGCGATGAGCGCACGCCGACGCGCGCGCGAAGGCGGCGGAGCGGAATTCGTCTACTGATCTTCGCCGGACCGCTCGGGCGGGAATCCGCCCGTCGCGACCGGACCCCAGCGTTCGATATGCACGCGGATCAGCGATTTGTCCTGCCGGACCATGGCTTGCCGGTATTCGGCCCAGTCGGGATGCTCCCCGGAAATGCAGCGGAAGTACTCGACGAGACCGTCGAGCGCCTCCGGCATGTCCAGCACCTCGGCCCGTCCGTCGACCTGCACGTACGCGTCGTCCCAGTCGTCGGACAGAACACAGAGCGAGACCCGCGGATCACGGCGGGCATTGCGTGCCTTCGCCCGGGTGGGATATGTGGCGACGACCAGGCATCCATCGGAATCGATACCGCAGGTGACCGGAGAGAGCTGGGGCCGTCCGTCGGCACGGGTGGTGACCAGCACGGCACGATGTCTCGGGCGCAGGAAGTCGAGCAGCTCGGATCGTTCGACGGTGTCGGCGGTGGCGATACGTGGCATATCTCCGATACTGGCACGGGAAGGTTCGTCGTGGATTCCGAAGGCAATAGATCCCGAATTCACCGGCTGCCGAACGCTAGGATGACGCGACCAAGGCTCCCGACGCCGGTGCGGTGACGCACGAGGCGATCGACCACGGGGCACGGAATCGGCGGAGGCGGAGGGCGATGCGCGGTAGTCGGTGTTGGCGTGCGGTCGCGGCCGTGGTGTGCGGCGTCGGGTTGTTGCCCTGGGTGTCGGTGAGCGCGGTCGCCGCTCCCGACGACGGCGTCGTCTGGTTGTGCCGACCCGAGATGATCGACGACCCGTGTGACGCGAGTACGGCGACAACCGTGCGGCGGGCGGGACAGCCGGATATCCGGGAAGAACCGGCCGCGCCCGCCGATCCCGGCGTGGACTGTTTCTACATCTATCCCACGGTGTCGCTCCAGCAGACACCCAATGCCGACACCACCGTGACACCCGAACTGCGGATCGTCGCCCAACAGCAGGCGGCGCGCTTCTCCCAGGTGTGCCGGATCTACGCACCCGTGTATCGGCAGCGGACCCTGGGCGCACTGGCGGAAGAACGCGACTACACCCCCGAGCAGCGCGCCGAACTGTCGCGCATCGCGTACGAGGACGTGCGGCGGGCCTGGCAGCAGTTCGTCGCCGAACACGACAGCGCGCGGCCGGTGGTGCTGATCGGCCATTCGCAAGGCGCGCGCATGCTGCGGCAGCTGATCCGTGAGGAGATCGACCCGAGGCAGGCGACGCGGGATCAGATCCTGTCCGCGATCCTGCTCGGCGGCAATACGGTGGTGGCGAAGAACAGCGATGTCGGCGGCGATTTCCAGCATCTACCCCTGTGCCGTAGCGAGCAGCAGACACAGTGCGTGCTCGCTTGGCAGACCTTCGACGAAACGCCGCCGCCGGACAGCAGATTCGGCCGCGCCCCCGCGACGCCGGAAGCCGCGCCCCGGCCGTACGGACCGGATTTCGAGGTCGCGTGCACCAACCCGACCTCGCTGGACCGCAACGAATCCCGCGGCGCGGCGACCATTCTGCGCGCGAGTCCCGTTCCCAGCCCGCTCGGCATCGAGATCGCGCTGCGTGCCGGGCCGTCCGCGGCTCTCGCGCCGACTCCGTGGCTGATCCCCGCCGAAACCTATCTGGTGCGGTGTGTGCGCGAGAACGACGCGACAGTACTGATGGCAGCTCCCGGCCCCGGCAGTCCTGACCTGCCCGCCGTCCCCGACGCGAGCTGGGGCCTGCATCTGGCCGACGTCGAGATCGCACTCGGCGACCTGGTGCGGATCGTGGCGGCGCAGAGCAGCGCCTACCGTGCGGCACATCCCTGATTCCCGCGCGTTAACCGCGCTTTCAGGTAACGACAAGTCGCGGCGGCAACACTCGGCGACATTCCACATCCCCCGCACGACAGGACACCGACCATGGCTTCCAGCATCCGTTCCCTCCGCGCGGCGTCGGCCGTCGCGCTCGCCACCGTGGCGACGACCGTCGCCGTCGCCTTCGCGGGCGCCGCTGAGGCAGGCGTATGCACCCGGGTCGAGTTCGCGCCGGGCACCAGCGACGCCGTTATCGACGGAGCGGTGGTGCGCGGTGACGCCGACAGCTACTTCTTCGAGGCGCGCCGCGGACAGGTGCTCAATACCACCCTGACCTCGGTCGAGGGGAACGCGAATTTCAGCATCGCGAGTCCCGAAGGTGCCGCGCTGGTCGTCGAGGACGCCTGGACCGAGATCGTCCTGCCGTCCGACGGTTTGTACCGGGTGACCGTCGCGCCGACGCGCGGTAACGCCACCTACACCCTGTACGTGGAAATCATCTGAGAAACCGGCTGTTCGTCGCGCCGGATCAGGCCTGCGTGACGGCGAGCATCTGGGTGGTGCGAACGCAGTGACGGCCCTTCGCGTCGTAGACGTCGACCTCCACGCAGATCAGCGCACGGCCGACCCGGACCGGGCGGGCCTCGGCGGTGGCCGAATCGCCCCGCAGCGGAGCCAGGAAATAGGTCGAGGATTCCGCGGTGGTGGTGACCTGCCCCGGCGTGACATGCACGGCCGCGCACAGCGCCGCCGCCACATCGCACAGACTCATCAGCGCACCCCCGTGCATTCCGCCGCCCATGGTGCCCAACTGCTCCCGATGCGGCAGCCGTACCCGTACCGATTCGGCCGTCGCCTCCTCGATCCTGACGCCGAGCGTTTCGGCGAAAGGCGCTACCGCGTAAAGAACTTCATCGTTCAGCTGCATCGCGTCATCATCGCACTCGACACCACGCGAACGGGGTCGAGCGCCTGCTGCGCCACCGGCGGTCGTCCCGGTTCGCGAGGCGGTCGAAGAGACCCGGCGCACGGATCCACGAAGACCTCGGGGCGTGCGATCCGGACGCGTTCACGGACAGGCAGCGGCACGATCGCCGCGACGGATGCGTCGCGTCAGAGGCAGACGCTGATACTGAACGGCGGCAACGGGATATTGAGGCACAACGCTACCGAACCGGCCACCGGGGTGGATGGTGCGGGGGCGGCCGACGCGGCCGGAGCCGCGAGTGTCCCGATGGATACCGCGATGGCGGTGACGGCAAACGCTTGTGCTGCTTTGGTGACCATGATGACGTTCCTCGGCTGAGCGGTACGGCGACTGGCGAGCCAGTGTTGACCCGCCTGACATCATGCGCCGATGCCATGGACGAGGCAAGGGGCAATCGATCGGGCCGGGCGCCCCTCTCGCCGACCGGCCAGCGAAACTCCTTGTATCCCACACTATTACCCGCCAGGACGAGCGGTGAGGTATGCCCCGATCGCCGATTCGGCGCGGATCACCCGTACCGCGCGGCGATCGGATCCCCTTCCCGAATCCGACTCACCGCATCTCCAGCGGTGAAGATCAGCACTGGTGAACTTTCGGCAAATACGATGCACGGGCTGCACCCGAGCACACCGACGCCGATGAACCGAAGGAGAATGTCATGGCCGCATGGACGAACGATCAACTCGACACGATCGCGCGAGTCGACGAGATCGAGATATCCTCCCGCCGCACCGACGGAACATTGAACACGCCGCGGATCATCTGGGCGGTGCGCGACGGTGACGACGTCTATATCCGATCCGTCAACGGACCATCCGCCGCCTGGTACCGAGCCACCCGCGGCCGTCGCGAAGGTCACCTGCACGCATCCGGTGTCGATACCGATGTCGTGTTCATCGACGCCGACGCCGCGGTCAACGACCGCGTCGACGCCGCCTACCGCGACAAATACCGCCGTTACGACGCCTCGATCGTCGATTCGATCAACAGTCCGCACGCCGCCGAAACCACCATGCTGGTAGTTCCGAGGTAGCCGACGAGCGACGCGAAAGCGCGTCACGCTCGGACCGTAACTCGCAGTGGCACCGGCCATCTCGATGCGGATGCGCCGTGGTCGCCGGCTTCAGGCGGCCCGGTCGCGCGGGCGGGTATATCGCCCGTTTGCTCACACCCACGTCGCGATCGCAAGTTCCGAGGGCACGGTTGTGAGTATGCCGACGAATCGGCCCGGGTCAACTTACGAATTAGCGGAAAACAGACGTAGGGTGACTGACTTCGGCACACGGCGACACCGGATACGATATTCCGGGCACCGTGCTGGTCGTGCTCGCCGCCTTCGTGGCGGTGGCGAAGCGTTCGTCCAATCCCCTTCTGCCGCTCTATATTCCATGGAACCGCAATCGCGCTCCCGGACTACTCGGGTCGATGATGGTCGGAGCTGTTCTGATCGGCGGCACCCTGTACCTGACGTTCTACCTGCAGATCCTGCTGGGGATGAGCCCGTTCGTCTCCGGGCTCGCTTCGGTGCCGCTGACCGTGGCGATCACCATCGCGGCCGGGATCTCGACCCAGCTGAGCATCCGGGTCGGCCCGAATATTCCGATGGCGGTCGGTCCGCTGATCGCCGCGGCGGGTCTGCTGCTGCTCGCCAGGATCGAGGTCGACGGCTCCTACTGGGCTCATGTGCTGCCCGCACTGTTCACCACGATCTACGTGGCCGCGAAGTCCGGGTTCACCGAACGCGACCCTTCCGGTGGGCCGCTGGAGGTCGAGGTGTCCGGGTATGTGCACCTCTTCGTCTGGGCGGCAGTGCTCCTCGCGATCATCTGCCCGGTGGTTCTCGCCCTGGTGCGAGCCGATAGGCACGACCTGCCCGCCGAAGGCGCCGTCGGCACGCACTGAGCCGATTCGCGGCATCGGCGCCGGGGCGATGTCCCGGTGCCGGTGCCGGTGCCGCCTGCTCGACATCACCGGCGGGACTCGGCCAAGGAAGTCGGCGCGTGCACCGTCCTCAGCTGACCGCTTTCTTCACCAGCTCGCCGATCCTCGCCTCGTCGGCGGCGGTCAACTGCGTCAGGGCGAACGCGGTCGGCCACATGGTGCCGTCATCAAGGCTCGCGATGTCGTTGAACCCGAATGTCGCGTACCTCGCGTTGAACTTCGCCGCGCTCTGGAAGAAGCAGACGACCTTGCCGTCCTTCGCGTACGCGGGCATGCCGTACCAGAGTTTCGGTGCGAGTTCCGGCGCGTTGGCTTTGACGACGGCGTGGAGACGTTCGGCCATCGCGCGGTCCGATTCCGACATCTCGGCGATTTTCGCCACCACGTCGGCCTCTCCGTTCGCCTTGGCACCGCGTGCGCCTCGGCGCGCGGCCGTTTTCAGCTCTTGCGCGTGCTCCTTCATCGCGGCTTTTTCCTCGTCCGTGAATCCCACGGACGATTTCTTCTCGGCGGTGCTCGCCCTGGTGGTCTTCCGCGCTTCGGTCATTGCCGAGTTCCTCCCTGCTGGTCTCGTTCGGGGACGATTCTCATGCTATGGAGCCGAGGCGGCCGACGGCTTCTTCAAAACTGATCAATCGTCATCCGCTGTTTGCCGTCGCCGCGGGACTCGCGATGCCGATCCCCCGGGCGCCGCAGCGCGTCACTCCGGTCGGCCGGAGTGACGTAGACGTAGCGCGCGGGTGAGTCGGTGCGCTTCCAGCAACAGCAGTTCGCCCAGGTGGGCGCGGCGGTCGACGCCGAAGCGACTCTCGACCCCGGTGATACTCAACGCCCACGCGGGTTCGTCACGGTGGTCGAAAACCGCCGCGCCCATACCCCAACTCCCCTCGACCAGCAGGCCGGGATTGAGCGAGTAGCCGGTCTCCCTCGTCCGCTCCAGACGCTCGGTCACCTCGTCGCGAGCATGCGGAGAACCCCATGCCTCGGTCAGCTGCACCCGGTCGAGATAGTCCGCGACGTCATGGGGCGGCAGATGGGCGAGGATGACGAGTCCGGCCGATGCCACGCCGAGCGGCAGCCGGATGCCGACGTGCAGGACATGCGATCGCAAGGGAAAACTACCCTCTTCGGCTGCCACGCATACGGTTTCGTCGCCGCGGCGGACCGAGAGAAAGGTGCTCTCGCCCGTGGTGCGGGCAAGATCGCGCAGTACCGGCCGCGCGATATCGACAATGTCGTAGCGACTCGCGGACAACGATCCGAGCAGATACAACTCTGGACCGATCGACCACCTGCCGGAACGATGATCGCGGTCGGCCAGGCCTTCGTCGGCCAGGGTCGTCAGCAGCCGGTGTACGGTCGGGCGGGCCAATCCGGTCGCGCTCGCCAGTTCCGACGTCGACGCGCCCTTCGGCTCCGCCGCGGCCAGCGCGCGTAACAGCGCGGTCGCCCGCCGGATTACCTGCGGCTTCTGCTGGTCGTCCACTCACACAGGATACGTCCACTCAGTGAACGCTTGACCTTCACCCGTCCACGGCGCGAACAATGTGGCCTTACCGCCCATATCCGGCTTGAAATGCCGCCGATCAGACGGTTGAGTAGCGACAGATCCCGATCAGGATGCCCACTGAATGAACGGCACCGAGATCGACCGGAAGGAACGACATGGGCACCACGGTCTTCACGACCCCCGCCGCTGCCGTAGCGGATATCGGCAACGACACCTCTATCGCAGTCGGCGGTTTCGGACTGTGCGGCATCCCCGACGAACTGATCCGAGCGCTCGCCGAGTCCGGCGTGAGCAATCTCGAGATATTCTCCAACAATTGCGGCGTCGACGACCACGGTCTCGGCATACTGCTTTCGGCGGGGCGGATTCGGCGCGTGGTCGCCTCCTATGTCGGTGAGAACAAGGAATTCGCCCGCCAATATCTGAGCGGAGAACTCGAAGTAGAGCTCACGCCGCAGGGCACCTTGGCAGAACGGCTGCGCGCCGGGGGCGCGGGCATTCCGGCGTTCTACACCCCGGCCGGAGTGGGCACCCCGGTCGCCGACGGCGGACTGCCCTGGCGATACGCCGCCGACGGCACCATCGCGGTCGCCTCCCCACCGAAGGAGACGCGCACCTTCGGCGACACCAGTTACGTACTCGAGCTGGGCATCACCGCCGATTACGCCCTCGTGCACGCCGCCGTCGGCGATACAGCGGGCAACCTGATATTCGAGAAGTCCGCGCTCAATTTCAATCCGCTCGCCGCCATGGCGGGCCGCGTCACCATCGCCCAGGTCGAACAATTGGTGCCCGCGGGCGCCCTCGACCCGGCGCAGGTGCACCTGCCGGGGGTGTTCGTGCAGCGCATCGTGCACACCGGCCCGCAGGACAAACAGATCGAGAAGCGCACCGTCACCGTCGAGGAGGGCTCGGCCCGATGACCACACGCACCGGATGGACCCGCGACCAGATGGCCGCCCGCGCCGCCGCCGAACTCACGGACGGCGAGTATGTCAACCTCGGAATCGGTTTGCCGACACTGATTCCCGGCTACCTGAGCGCCGACGTCAAGGTCACCCTGCACTCCGAGAACGGCATCCTCGGCACCGGACCGTACCCGCCACCCGACGCGGTCGACGCCGATCTCATCAACGCGGGCAAGGAAACCGTCACCGTCCTACCCGGCGCCGCGTTCTTCGATTCGGCGCTGTCGTTCGGCATGATCCGCGGCGGCCACATCAATACCGCTGTCCTCGGCGGGATGCAGGTATCACGCTACGGCGACCTCGCCAACTGGATGGTGCCCGGCAAAATGGTCAAGGGCATGGGCGGCGCCATGGACCTGGTTCACGGTGCGGGACGGGTCATCGTGCTCATGGAGCACACCGACCGGGAAGGCAATCCCAAAATCGTCGACACGTGCACATTGCCGCTCACGGGCCGCCGTGTCGTCGACCGGATCATCACCGATCTCGCCGTGATCGATATCCCCGGCGACGGAACCCTGATCCTGCGCGAACTCGCCCCCGGCGTCACCACCGAACAGGTCGAGGCAGCCACGGGCGCGCCACTGGTCGTCGACAGTATCGTGAGCTGATCGAGCCCGGTAGTTCAGCCGTGCGCATACTGTCGGATATGTCGGAATACGACGAATTCGGACTACTGGCCGAGAACGCGGCCGAAGCCGGACTGCCCTGGTCCGGTACGCCGCAGGTGCGACGGCTCGCCGCCGAGATCGGCGACGGGCGGAATATCAGCGCCCTACGCTGGGGCGACGGCGAACCGGAACTGGTACTGCTGCACGGGCGGACTCACCGCACTCCGACTGGCCGCCGAGCGCCCCGATCTGGTCCGCCGCCTCGTCATCGTCGATGTGACCCCCGGCACCGGCGACCACCCGGGCAAAACAG
Organism: Nocardia sp. NPDC005366; assembly: GCF_040606855.1. Lineage (NCBI taxonomy): Bacteria > Bacillati > Actinomycetota > Actinomycetes > Mycobacteriales > Nocardiaceae > Nocardia > Nocardia sp. NPDC005366. The sequence continues at coordinate 245,783 of NZ_JBEXFQ010000004.1, read as the reverse complement.
CCGCCATCACCGCATTCGTCAACGGCCCCGACGATTTCACGTCCTTCGACGAGATCCTCGACCGTACCGTCGCACACAATCCCGGCCGATCGGTCGCCTCGCTGCGACGTGGAATCCTGCACAACGCACGCGAACAACACAACGGCCGCTGGGCCTGGCGTTACGACCGGCTCCGCCCGACCGCCGACGGCTCACTCGATTTCAGTCCGCTGTGGAACGACGTCTCCGCGCTGCGAACGCCACCGATGCTGGTTCGCGGCGCGCGGTCACCAGTCGTCGACGATGCCGACACCGCGGAACTACTCCGCCGCCAACCTCTGGCACGGATCGAAATCGTCGACGGCGCGGGACATTCCGTGCAAGGCGACCGCCCGCTCGAACTCGCCGGGCTCATCCACGACTTCATCTTCGACCACGACGCCCACACCGACCGGGGCTGACCACCGGTTTCCGGCTCTACGGCGGGTGCGGATCACGGCTTCGCCGGCGGATATCGGAGGTCGGCGAGTAGCCGCCGTCAGCATGCGACGAATGTGATCCCAGCGCCTGCCACTCGGTACACAGGCCGAGCGAACTGCCGATAGCTTCCAACTATCGATCAGCCTGAGAATCACGAAAGCCACTGGTCTACAACGCAGCTCGCCAACCAGACATTCTGGTAGCCACTCTTTCCACAAGAATGGTGCATAACTTTTACCGATGTGTTAGACATATCGCCAACGGCAAGGAGGCGGTTGTGGCACGTCCGTATCGGCTCGTCATCTGGGGCCCAGGCGACATGGGTGGGCGCGCTCTGCGGGCCGCGCTCGAATCACCCGATTTCGAGGTGGTCGGCGTCAAGGTCTTCAGTCCGCACAAGAACGGCAGGGATATCGGCGAACTCGTCGGCCTGCCGCCGGTCGGCATCGCGGCGACGACCTCCAAGGAGGCGATTCTCGCCCTCGACGCCGACTGCGTCGTCCACACGCCGACCACGCCGTCGCTGGTGCAGGGCGCCGACGCGGACGTCCTGGATCTGCTCGAATCGGGCAAGAATGTGGTGTCGGCCGCCTCCTACCACAACCCGTCGATGACGAATTGGCTGTCAGCCTCGCAGACACCGCTTTCGGTACTGCGCACGGTGGCGGATATGAAGGTCACCGGCGACGCGTTCGGGTCGCGACTGCGCCCGGCGCTCGAGACGCTGCGATTCGGCATGAACGTACTGGATTCGGCGGCGGCGCGGCCACTTCGCCCCGGGCTGGAACGGCTGGCGGGTCTCGTCGTCGATCGCGCTGTTCCCCGCCGCCCTTTGGGAAGCCGGCTCCAGGCGGCCTGCCTATCGGGCGGGGTCTCGTTGCACGGAACGGGTCTGCATCCCGGTCTGATGGTCGAACAACTGCTGCTGCGCCTGGCCGGGCTGCTCGACGAGGTCACCGAGGTGCGTTTCCTCGAGGTGGGCGATCTGTCCGCGGCTCCCGACGGTATGTGGGGCGGGTTGGCGAGTCTGGGATTCGGCACGCCGCTCAGCGCCGTCGACTCCGACCACGCGATCGGCCTGATGCAGCATTTCTACTTCAACGACGTGCTCGGCAATGTCGCGCACGCGCTGTACGGCGTCGGGTCCGAGGCCGTGCGCGTCGAGCGGCATATCTATCCCGTGCCCGCGCGTGTCACGGTGCGCGCGGGCGGCACGGTGATCGAACCCGGCAGCGTCGGCGCCATCCACATGACCTATCGCGGCTATATCGGTGACCGCCTCTTCATGACCAATGAGGAGTGCTGGCACGTCGGGTCGGGCAACGCGCACCTCGGACCCGATCATCCGCGCAGCCTGTCGGGCGGACATGTGATCACCCTCGACGGCAGTCCGGGCCGCATCGAGATGCGCAACGAGATGGACGACGAGGCCTACAGCGCGGATTGGTCGGCCGTCACGGATATCTCGGTCAGGGCGATGCTCAGCGCGGTGCCGCAATTGTGCGCGGCGCCGCCCGGTGTCGTGATGCCCGATCTGAAGCCGCGCTACCGTCTGGAGAACGCATGAGTCCGAGGCCCATATCCGTCGCGATTCTCGGCACGGGCCCCATCGCGGACCGACTCGCCGCCAGGATCGACGAAGGTCACGACCTCCGCCTGACCGGACGGATCACCACCGCGCAGCCCGTACCGGAGGGGACCGACTGCGTGGTCTACGCGCCGACCCTCGCCGAGATCACCGGGGACGCGACGAAAGATGTGCTGGCGCTGCTCCGCGAGGGGCACGACGTGGTGTCGGCGATACCGCTCGACGGCCAGGTTCCGATCGCCGACATCCGCGACGCGTGCCGCGCGGGAAATTCGACCTTCCACGCGACAAGCGCCTTCCAGACCGCGCTCGCGACCCGCCTCGTGCGCTCCCTGTCCGAAGTCACCCGCGATATCCGCCGCGTCGAACTCGAGGAGGAACTCGACCTGCCCGATGCCGGGGTGTATCCCTGGAAAACGCTGGGCGACACAGGCATCGGGATCGAGGATATCGAGGCGGCGAGGTCGGCCGTTTCGGCGGTCGCCGGGTTTTACGAAGCCGGGCTTCGTGTGCTGGACGAGGCCGTCTTCGCCGGTGCGGCGGAAACGGACGCGACCCCCGCGGTGTCGGTCCAAGTGCTCACCACCGACGCGGGAATCGTGGAGAAGGTGATCGTGAACCGCGATTTCGGCCCCCGGCTGAGCTACCGATCGACCTGGATCGCGCGCACCGGCGACGGCGCGCCCCTGCGCTACCGGATCGTCACGGCCACCGACACCGCGAAAGGATCCACCACCGTGCAGTTCCATGGCGCGGACGGGCTGCATCCCGCGGACCATCTGACGTGCGTTGGCATCCTCGACGCGCTCCGCCCCATTCACGAGAGCGATGCCGGGATCGCGCACCGCGATCTGTCGATCACCTCTCTGATGTCCGACGACCGCCTCGCCACCTGACCTCGCGGCGATATCAGCCGCACGCGGACCGCTGCGCCCTGCGCTGCCGGTACCGGTGCACCCCGCGCAGCAGCGGCGCACCGAGGCGCTGCACGCGGATGGCGAGTCGAAAGAGCGGGCTGCGTGCGCCCGGCATCATGCCGAGTTGCCGGGCGAGTTCGGTGAGATCGGCGACGCTGACCCACGTGCAGAGCAGCCCGTCGCGCAATTCGTAGAGATCGACACCTGTGGTGTCGAACCGACGACCGGTGGCGGCGATACCCACCGGGGAAGGCCCACCGCCCATATCACCGGTGAAGGTTCCGCGAGCACGCCACGGCGCCGCCATTCCCGTGCCGAGTAGTGAGAGATACGGGGTCGAGGCGAGTTCGAAGTGGATATCGGGAAAGGCCCGCCAGGTCATCTCGACGTAGTCGCGGAACGCTGGTTTCCCGGCCACCCGCTCTCCGCACAACGACGGATCCTCGCACACGATATCGTCGGTCACCAGTGCGAGCACCGCGTCGAGGTCGTGGGTGTTCCAGGCGCGCAGCCACTCCCGTGACCACTGCCGCAACGTCGCCGCCAGGTCCGGCGCACGCTCGGTCGCCGCGTCGACCAGTTCCGGCAGCGCATCGATCAGCTGCTCGTTGGTCATGCCCGCGACGATGGTCGGCTGATCCCGCTGGTCCCGCGCTGTCATGACTGGGCCGCCTCCTGGTCGGTCGTGTTGTCTCGATCCGCCACCACCGCCTGCTTCTTCGTGAACGCGTAGTGGTCCAATGGGAAACTGCGTGCCCGCCACCAGGCTTCGGCGCCGGTGGACGGCCGGATCAGCGGCACGTCGCCGAATTTGTCGAAGTAGAAGCTGTGCGCGTTGGCGCAGTTGGAGGCGTAGAAGATCGACGTCGACTGCCGCGTCACCATCTCGTCGAAGAAACGGTCGTGCGGTTCCCGTTCGATGTCGATCCTGGTGGCCCCCCTGCGCTCGGCTTCTTCGATACAGCGGATCGCGTGCGTCGCGGAGTTCTCCACCATCAGGAAGTACGAGCCCGTCACCGAGTACGGGCCCAGGATCCAGAAACTGTTCGGCCAGCCGGGGATGGTGACGCCTTCGTAGGCCGCCCACCGGTTGACGTCGAAATGGTCACCCAACTCGGCGCCGTCCGCGCCGAAGACGGGAAACGGTGGCACCCGGTCGTAGATGTGGAAGCCGGTGGCAAGGATCAGGGTATCGATCTCGTGGTGTGCGCCGTCGGCGGTACGCACGCCCGTCGGGGTGATCCGCTCGATACCCGCGGTGACCAGTTCGACGTTATCCCTGGCGAAGGTCTTGTAGTAGCGGTTGGAGAAGGTCGGGAACTTGCAGCCGAATCGATAGTTCGGTGTCAGTGCCGCACGCAGTTCCGGATCTTTCACCTGCAGACGCATCAGGGCAAGACCCATCCACTCCACCATGGTCACCATGGCGGGCAGCTTGAAGCGGATACCGAAGTAGAAGAAGCCCTCGATCATCAGCACGGCGGCGATGCGGAAGACGATATTGGTCCTCGGCACTCGACGCAGCAGCCACCTGATGGCACGCGGTATCCGGAAGTCCAGCGCGGGCACCGCCCAGATCGGGGTGCGCTGGAAGACCCGCACATGCGCGGCCTGTTCGGCGACCGCTGGAATGAGTTGCGCCGCAGAGGATCCGGTCCCGATCACCGCCACCCGCTTTCCGGTCAGGTCGTGGTCGGGATCCCAGCGGGCGCTGTGCATCGCCGTGCCGTCGAATTCGTCGAGACCGGCGATATCCGGTCGTTTGGGCTCGGTCAGGCCGCCGTAGGCGAAGATCACATAGCGGGCGGTGATGGCACCGAGGCGGTCGGTGTCGACCCGCCACCGATGGTGCTCCTCGTCGAAGGATGCCTTCTCGACCGTGGTATCGAGGCGCAGATGCGAACGTAGTGCGTACTTGTCGACGCAGTGATCGGCGTATGCCTTGAGTTCGTGCCCCTTCGCGAACCAGTTCTCCCAGTTCTGGTTGGGTTCGAACGAGAAGCAATAGTTCCACGACGGAACGTCGACCCCCACCCCGGGATAGACGTTGTCGCGCCACGTTCCCCCGACGTCGGCGGCGCGTTCCAGAATGACGAAGTCGTGAATTCCACTGTCCGCGAGCTTGATTCCCGCTCCGATGCCACCGAATCCGGCACCGATGACCACCACTTCGTAGTCGACTTCCCGCATCGTCATCCTTCGAATCGATCCTGTTGCAGCCGGACGGCGCCGGACCACAGGCTGAGTTGTCCCGGCTTGGTCGGTGTACCGAGGCCGGGCAGATGGGCGTGCAGCCGAAGCGGTTTGGGTGAACGGTTCCAGCGCGCGGCCGCTTCGAACAGCGACTGCGTGTCGACGGCGGTCCACCCGGTGAAAAAGCGCACGCCATCCGCGGGCGCGAAATGCCATCGGGCGCTGCCGAGGTGCCTGCCCATGCTCAGGTTCACGGCCTGGCGCATCATCGGCGAATAGAGATCGAGCAGCCACCATCGGATCTCCGGCCTGCGCAGCGCGCCGCACAGGGCGCTGACCTGGGTCGGCGTGAGATAGGGCAGCAGCCCCTCGGTGATGACAAGCGTCCGGTGCGCCCCCTCGGTGGCCGCGTCGAGGAACGCGGTGAGCGCGACGGTGTCGGTCACGTCGACCGGAGTACGGACGAGTCCGCAGCACGGTTTCTCGTCGGCGAGCAGCTCGTCCTTCTCGGCGAGGAGCGCGGGCAGGTCGGCCTCGTGCCACAGCAGTTCGGCGGGCAGATCCATCCGGTAGGGACGGGTGTCCAGTCCGGCGGCCAGGTTGACGACCCGATCGCAGCCATGAGCCAGCGAGTCGACGATCAGATCATCGATGAGCTTGGTGCGCACCACCTGTGGCCAACCGCTGCGTCCGCCGCGCGGGGCCACCGGACCCTCGGCGATCGCGCGCCCGCGCTCGCCGGCCAGCCGCGCGGCGAGCGGGTCGACGAACAGCGCGTCCGGGCGCGCCGATTCGATGGCCCGGTAGGCGGCCACCCACCGGGCGGTGTCGGACACGTTCGTGATCAACGGTTCGTTCACGGCTCGCCCCGCGCCGAGCGCCGATTCGTCCAGGTAGTCGGCGAACAGATCGGCGGTGCTGAAATCATTGCGCCGCAACAGTTCCATCATCAACCCGTGCACGAGCGCGGGCGGCGCGAGATGGGCGAACCGGGCGATGACCCTCGGGTCGATGTACGGAGCGGCGTCGGCGACCAGGCCCGGATCCATACCGGAAAGCACGCGCAGCGCCCGCTCCATCTCCGAGTCGTCCAGTGCGCTGGCCGCCGCGCGCCCGATCAGTCTGGGCGGCAGGATTTTCGCCGCGAGCGGCACCGCGACGCGCAGCGGAACGGATCGGCGGTACAGCCGCAATCGCCGATGCTCCTCGTCGTACTTGTCGGCCAGCGAGGTGGTGACGCGCTGACGCAGGGCGAGCAGATTGTCGTAGCCGAGGTGCGCGAGGTGCTGGACGCGCTCGGCGGGTACATGCAGCAACTCGGCCAGTTTGTCGATTTCTTCCCGCACGACCCGCTCGGTCATCGCCGCGCCTTTCGCGAGAAGCGGCGCTGGAAGGTTCGTTTCCAGCCGTAGGCGAGCACGGACGCGGCGGCCCTGGTGCCGCGCGGCAGTGTGGCGAGCCTGGCATCGATGGCGGCGTCCATCACGACCCGCTCCCGAGTGGGCGCCGCCAGCAACAACTCCAGTAGCTCGGCGCACTGAGCCTCGGGCAGCAGGTACAGCGCGGGCAACGGTCCGCCCAATTCCCGCTCGAGTTCCGCGCGTGATCCGGCCGCGGTGGTCATCGATTCGCCTTTCCGTGCTGAGTTGTCCGAAATCCGTCGGCCAGGCGCAGCGCGCGACCGGCGAGGCGACGTCCCCACGAGTCGAGTGCGTGGTGTGAACCGCGCGGCGCGGGCAGGATGCGGCGCAGCAGCGGGTCGGGCAGGCCGCGGCGCTGCCACTCGCGCGGGTAGCCGACCGACACCTCCTCGAATCGGACGCCGTCGTAGCAGTCGGTGCGCGGCAGGTGCAGATGCCCGTAGACCGCGCACAGCACGTTGTAGGCGCGATGCCAGTCGGCGGTCAGTTCGGTGCCGCACCACATGCCGAACTCCGGGGGAGCCATCAGCAGCGTCGGTTCGCGCACCAGCGGAAAATGATTGATCAGCACCAGCGGCACCGCGGGGTCGAGAGAGTCCAGCCGGGCCTTCGTGTGGGCGACACGCGCCCGGCACCAGTCGTCGACGCTGGAGTACGGATCGCTGACCAGTAGGTGCTCGTCCACGGCGATGACGTCGCGCTGCCGCGCGATACGCAATCCGGCCGCCTTGTCCGGCGCGCCCGCGGGCAGGAATGTGTAGTCGTAGAGCAGCATCATGGGAACCAACCGCACCGGCCCGCCCGCGCCCCGCCAGACCGGATACGAGTCTTCGGGTGTGACGACGCCGATATCACGACACATTTCGACGAGATGTTCGTAACGTCCGACCCCGCGCAGGGGTGCGGGATCGAGTGCCGTCGTCCACAGTTCGTGATTTCCCGGTACCCAGACGACGGTGTCGAATCGCGACCGCAACAGCGTCAGCGCCCACCGGATATCGTCGATCTTCTCGGCGACATCACCCGCGACGATCAGCCAATCGCCCGGGTGTTGCGGTCGAATGCGCTCGATGACTTGACGATTGCCGCGATGGGCGATGTGCAGATCACTGACGGCGAGGACGGCGGCGGTCATGCGTCCGCTCGCGCGAGCAGGGCCAGCGTCGCGGACCGGCGTAGTTTGCCCGATGGCGTCTTGGGCAGGGAGCCCGGCTCGGTCACCGCGACGAATTTCGGTCCGACGCCGATCTCGTCGTAGACCGTCCGCGCCACGTCATTGCGAATCCGTTCCGCCGCTTCGGTATCGGCGTGCTCGCGCGATTCGACGACGACAGCGAACTGTTCGCGGTGGTCGGCCTGGCGAATGCTCACCGCCACGGCATTGCCACGGCGCACACCCGCGACTCGACCGGCCGCGCGCTCGATATCGGTCGGAAAGATATTGCGTCCGCCGACGATGATGACGTCCTTGACGCGCCCGCACACCACGATTTCGCCGGTGTCGGTGAGGTATCCGAGATCCCCTGTCGACAACCAGCCACCGGCGTCGACCGCCGCGTGCGCGCCGTGCTCGGTCAGGTAGGTACGGGTGACGGCAGCGCCGCGCACCTGGAATTCGCCGACCATCCTCGGCGGCAACCGATCGCCCCGACCGTCGACGACGCGAAGTCCGAGCCCGGTCAACGGTCGACCGAGGACGGCGAACTGCCTCGCGCCCTCGCCCCGCACGGCCCGCGCGTAGCCCTGTTCCTCCAGTTCGTCCGCGTCGACGGAATCGACGGTCAGTACCTCGCCCAGAGCGGAAAGCGATATCCCCAAGGTGGTTTCGGCCATGCCGTAGGCGGCGGTCAGCGCGGACTCGGCGAGGCCGAACCGGGCGCCGGCCTGCTGTATCGCCGCGATGGTCGCCATATCGATGGGTTCGGCTCCGTTGACCGCGATACGCAGACTCGACAGGTCATAGGCGCCATCCGGCGCTTCGTTCAGACTGCGCGCCCACAGGGCGTAGGCGAAATTCGGTGCCGCGGTGATGGTGCCGCGATATCGGGTGATCAGCTCCGCCCAGATCAGCGGATCGGCGAGAAAGTCCGCGGGCGTGACGATCACCGCGTCCAACCCGGTCTGCATCGGTCCCATCAGCAGCCCGATCATGCCGAAATCGTGGGAGAAGGGCAGCCAGCTGATCATCACGTCGTCGTCGGCGAATTCAGCGGTGGCCGTGATGGAGCGCCAATTCCGATCGAGGTTGCCGTGGGTGATCACCACGGCCTTCGGCGTTCCCGTCGAGCCGGAGGTCAACTGCAACAACGCGACATCGTCCTCGTCGGCGGGCAGCGGTTCGACGGCGGTCCCCGACCGCAATGCCGCCACCTCGACGACGCCGACACCGCCGGCGCGCAAGCCTTCGACGGCCGCCTCGAAGGGAGCCCCGACCACGACCAGCTCGGCGCCGAGCACGGTGAGAACAGCGCGCGCGTCCTCCAGCCACACGGTGAGATCAGCCCTCGGGGTCGGCTGATGCAGCATGGTGACCGAGCCGCGGCGCATCCACACCGCCTGGATGAGCGGCGCGACATCATCGGGCCGACCGGCGAGGATGGCGACCGGACTCCCCGCGCCGACACCGAATTCGGCGAGCGCTCCCGCCATCCGCCGCCCGGTGGCATGGATCTGCGCCCAGCTGTGGCGGACGGGGGCTTGCGGTGCGCCGGTCACCAGGCCCTTGGACCCGGCGGGCACACGGACGAAGACGTCCTCGGTGAACTGGCTCATGCCATCTCCGCGGGATCGGTGACGCGCACGCGACCGGGGCCGAGTCGCTCGATCGACCCGCAGAGTCGAGCGAGCACGTCCTCGGGCATCTCCCTGTCTCTGTGCATGGCGGCGAGACGGTCGAGCAGCATGTCGACCTCGGCGAGGATCGGGCCGGCCAGTTCGGCGTCCTCCGGGGTCACCTGATCGAGGATGTGCCGGGCGAGCAGGGCGGCCGTCGGGTACTGGAAGATCACCGAGTTGGCGAGTTTCACGCCGGTGAGCGAGCGCAGGTGACTGCCGAGCTCGATGGAACTGAGCGAGTCGATGCCCATCTCGGTGAACTCCCGATCCGGTTGCACGGCATCGGGTGAGGAGTAGCCGAGCACCATCGCGATCGGCACCTTCACCATTTCGACGACGATCGCGTGCTGCTGTTCAGGACTCAACCCGGCGAGCCGTTTGGCCAGCTGTGCGGGATCCCCCATCGGGGTGCTCGCCTTGGCCCTCGCATGCAGCAGGGCGCGGAACAGCGGCGGCAGCTCGGCCACCGATGCCGCCGCGCGCAACAGTGATACGTCGAGTCCGACGGGTACCGCGTAGGCCCTGCCCCAGCCGAGTGCGCTGTCGAACAGCGCGAGCGCCTCCTCGGTCGGGATCGGCGTGATGCCCATCCGGCTCAGCCGGGCCCGGTCCTTCTCGTCGAGCTGTCCGGTATTCGCGGTGTCCTGCGCCCACCAGCCCCAAGCCATGGCTGTCGCGGGCAGGCCACGATGGGTCCGGTACTGGGCGAGCGCGTCGAGGAAGACGTTCGCGGCCGCGTAATTGGCCTGTCCCGGTGCACCGAAAGTGCCTGCGGCGGAGGAGAACAGCACGAACATCGACAAATCCAGTCCGCTGGTCAGCTCGTGCAGATGCCAGGCTCCCGCCGCCTTCGCGTGCAGGACTTCGTCGAGGTGGTCGCGGGTCAGACCCGCGAAGGTCGAATCCGCGAGACTGGCGGCGATATGCACGACGGCCCCTATCGGCCGCTCCCCCGGCACGTCATCGATCAATCGCCGCACCGCGGCACGGTCACCGACGTCACAGGCGGCGAAGCCGACTTCCGCGCCGAGGTCGGCCAGTTCGGCCGCCAGTTCCACGGCGTTCGGCGAGGCGGAACCGCGACGGCCCGCGAGCAACAGATGTCTGGCGCCGTATTCGACGACCAGGTGCCTGGCGATCAGAGCACCGATCGTGCCGGTGCCGCCGGTGATCAGCACCGTGGCGGCCGGGTCGAAGGGCGCGGGCCAGGTGAGCACCACCTTGCCCACCTGCCTGGCTTCGGCCAGATGCCGCAGCGCGGCGGCGGCTCGGCGAACATCGAAGGTGGTCGACGCGAGTGCGGCGATATCGCCTGCGCGCAGCAGATCCGCGACCTCGCGCAACAGCGCGCCGAGTCGCGCCGGCTCCATGCCCGCGAGTTCGAAGGTGGAGTAGACCGCGCCCGGATGCTCGCGCGTCACCTCCGCGGGGTCGTGCACCGCCGATCGCCCGATCTCGACGAATCGGCCTCCGTCCGCCAGGGTCCGCAACGAGGCCTCGGTGAACTCGTCGGGCAGGGCGTTCAGCACCGCGTCCGCCCCGCGCCCTTCGGTGGCCGCGGCGACGCGTTCGACGAATGCGGCCGAACGCGAATCCGCGATCCATTCGTCGGTGAAGCCGTTGTGCCGCAGTGTTTCCCACTTCGACCGGCTCGCCGTCGCGAAGACGCGCAAGCCCATCCGGCGCGCGAGCGTGACGGCGGCCGAGCCGACCCCGCCGGTGGCGGCGTGGATCACAACGGTGTCGCCTGCCGAGAGCGCCGCGTGGTCGCGTAGCGCGTGCAATGCGGTGGTGAAGGCCACCGGCACGGTCGCGGCCTGCTGGAAGGACATGGCGTCGGGAATGCGCGCGAGCAGCAGGTGATCGGTCACCGCGGTCGCGGCGATCGCCGGGAAGAATCCGAAAACCCGGTCACCGGGGCTGAATTCGGTGACCTCGGCCCCGACCGCGAGCACGATGCCCGCGCCGTCGACAGGCGAGGCCCCGGACAGCCCGGTCGGGATCGCCAGACCCGCGACCGCATCCCGGTAGGTCAGCCCGCCCGCCCGCAGTCGCACCGACACCTCGGTGACGCCGAGTTCCGCGGGCCCCTCGGTGTTCTCGACCAAGCGCGCGTCCTCGACATTGCCGGACGACGGGATGTCGAGCCGCCAGTTCTTTCGGAACAGCTCGGCGCTCTTGGCGGCGGCGTCCACCGCGGGACGGATGCGGCGGCCGTGGAATTCACCGTCGCGCAGCACTATCTCGGGTTCATCGGTCTGCAGGGCCGCCGACAAGGTGTCCAGGGTGACGTCGGCGGCGTCCAGGTCGAGCTGGACGAGGCGGCCCTGGTTCTCCGACTGCGCGCTGCGCAGCAGACCCCACACCGCGGCGCCCGCGAGGTCGGATATGTCGTCGCCGTCGCGCAGCGCCTGGGTGCCGCGGGTGAGGACCAGCACCCGCGTCGACGCGAAACGTTCTTCGGCCAACCAGGATTGGATCTGTGTCAGTGTCCGGGCCAACTGGTCGGCCACCGCGTCCGGCAGGTCGGCATCCGGGTCCGCCGCGTCTGCCACGCGGGACAGCACGAGCACGGCCGGGATATCGGCTCCGGCGTCGACCGCATCGATCACCGCGGGCACGGAGGCGTATTCGCCGATCCCCGCGGCGATGAGATCGGCGTCGAGCCCCTCGCTCGAACCCACCACCGCCCATGCCCCCGATGGCGCGGTGAACCGGGCCCTCGGCGCCGGAACCGGCAGCCATTCCACGCCGAACAGCGACTCGCGCTGGTTGGCGAGGCCGCGTTCGGCCAGTGCGCCCACCGTCACCGACCGCACCTGGAGGGTGCCGGTGGCGACCGCCTTGCCGTTGGCGTCGGCGAGCAGCCAGCGCATCCGGTCGGTCCCCGCGGGCGTCAGCCGCACGCGCAGCGCGGCGGCGCCGATCGCGTGCAGCCGCACGCCCTCCCAGGCGAACGGCAAACGGATGCTGCCGTCGGTCGGGGCGAGCGCGGTCAGCGCCGCACCCGTCTGCATGGCCGCGTCGAGTAGTGCGGGGTGCAGGCCGAATTCGGCGGCATCGGTGACCGAGTCCGGCAGCGCGACCTCCGCGAACACCTCATCGCCGCGCCGCCAGACCGCCCGCATGCCCTGGAAGACCGGGCCGTACTGGTAGCCGAGGGCGGCCAGGCCCTCGTAGGCGGCCTCCGGGTCAATGGCGAGTTCCGCGCCGATGGGCGGCCACACCTCCATGCTGTGCGCTTCGACGTCGTCCTGCTGATCCGCCTGCCCCAGCGTGCCGTCGGCGTGCAGACTCCACAGGGTTTCGCCCGGCGCGGCATCGTCGACCTCGGGGCGGGAGTAGACGGCGATCGACCGGCGTCCGGGTGCGACGCGATCCCCGACGACCACCTGTACGTGGACCGCGCCCTGCTCCGGCAGGGTGATCGGCGAATACATGGTGAGCCTGTCGACCCGCTCGCAACCGAGCCGCTCACCGACGTGCAACGCCAGTTCCAGCATCATCGCGCCGGGGACGAGCACCGTGCCGAACAGCGCGTGATCGCCGATCCAGCCGTGGGTGGCGAGGGAGAGCCTGGTGGTGAACTGATATCTGTCCGCGCTGGGCAGTTCGGCCATCGCGCCCAGCAGCGGATGCCCCGCCTCGGTGAGTCCGAGGCTGCTCGGCTTGCCCCCACCGCTTCCACCGCCGCCGGTGAGCCAGAACTTCTGCCGCTGGAACGCGTAGGTCGGCAGGTCCACCCGTGTCGCGAGCGCGGTCGGCGCCAGCGCCGACCAGTCGACCCCGACGCCACCGACGTACGCTTCGGCGACCGAGGTGAGGAATCGGCGCAGGCCGCCGTCGTCCCGCCGCACCGAGCCGGTGATCACGCAGTAGTCGGTGAAAGCGCCGACGTATTCCAAGGATTCGTGCATGGCGGCGGTGAGCACGGGATGCGGGCTCATCTCGAGGAACGCGCTGTGGCCGGACTGGTAGGCCGCCTGGAACGCGTCGTCGAAGCGGACCATGTCGCGGAGATTGCGGTACCAATAGTCGGGGCCGAGCGCGGTGGGTTCCAGCAGATCCCCCGTGTGCGCCGAGTAGAACGCGATATCGGTCGGGTGTGCCGTCACCGGGGCGAGGGCGCTCGCGATATCGGCCGCGATGGCCTCGACATGCGCCGAGTGCGAGGCATAGTCCACCGGAATATGTTTGGCGCGAATACCTTCCGCTTCGCAGCGCGCGGCGAACGCGAGCACCGCGGCCTCGTCACCGGAGACGACGGTGGTGGCAGGACCGTTGACGGCGGCGATGGCGATTCCCTCCGTCGTCGCCAGCAGCCGCGTGACATCCTCGGCGGACAGCGCGATCGACGCCATCGCGCCCCGCCCCGCGATGGCGCGCAGCGCGAGACTTCGCAACGTGACGATGCGCGCGGCGTCGGACAGCGTCAGCGCACCAGCCACATACGCCGCCGCGATCTCGCCCTGCGAATGTCCGAGCACGGCGTCGGGTTCGATACCCATCGACCGCCACAGCGCGGCCGTCGACACCATCACCGCGAACAACGCGGGCTGCACGACATCGACGCGATCCAGACCGGGCGCGCCCGCCGCACCGTGCAGCACATCACGCAGCGACCAATCGACGAATTCCGCGAAAGCCTGTTCACAGGCGTCGATCTGCGCGGCGAACACCGGGGATTCGGCGATCAACCGCACCGCCATTCCCGTCCACTGCGCGCCTTGGCCGGGAAAGACGAATACCACCCGGTGCGCATTGTCCGCGTGGCCTCGGACCGCGCCCACCGGGCTGCCCTCGGCGACATTCGCCAACCCGGCCAGCAGTTCGTCGCGACTTTCGCCGAGCACCACCGCGCGGTGTTCGAAGGCGGCGCGGGTGGTGGCCAGGGCACGCGCCACATCCCCTATGCCGTACTCGGGGTGCGCCCGCACCTGCGCCGACAACCGAGATGCCTGCTCCGCCAACGCTTCCGGCGTTCTTCCCGATACCGGCCAGGCGAGAACGCCCGGCGGGGGCGGCTCCGGGAGCGCCGTCGACGCGGGAGCGGGAGGCTGCTCGATGACCACGTGCGCGTTGGTGCCGGCGATGCCGAACGAGGAGACGCCCGCCCGACGCGGTCGTCCCCGCTCGGGCCAGGGCGTCAACTCGGTCGCCACTTCCACCGCGCCGGAGGACCAGTCGACGCTCGGCGTCGGCTCCCCCACATGCAGGCTGGCGGGAAGCACTCCGTGCCGCATCGCCTCGATGACCTTGATGACACCGGCCGCACCGGCCGCCGCCTGGGTATGCCCGAAATTCGATTTTATCGAGCCGATCCGCACCGGCCGATCCGCGGGCCTGTCCTGACCGTAGGTGGCGAACAGGGCCTCGAGTTCGATGGGGTCGCCAACGGGCGTGCCGGTTCCATGTCCTTCGACCACGTCGACGTCAGCGCCGGTCAGCTCGGCGGAGGCCAGCGCCGCCCTGATCAGCTTCAGCTGGGCCTGCGTACTCGGCACGGTGAGACCTTTGGACGCGCCGTCCTGATTCACCGCACTGCCGCGCAGCAGCGCGAGTATCGGATGACCGTTGCGCTCGGCGTCGCAGCGCCGCTCCAGCACCAGCATCGCGGCCCCCTCCGCCATGCAGAAGCCGTCCGCGTCGGCGGAATACGGCTTACTCTTACCCTCTTTGGAGATCGCCCCGTGCTGGCCGAGCGCGTAGAACCCCGTCAACGTCGACATGATCGACACTCCGCCCGCCAGCGCCAGCGAACACTCCCCCAGCCGCAGCCCCTGCGCGGCCAGATGGAAGGCGACCAGCGAGGACGAGCAGGCGGTATCCACGCTCAATGTCGGCCCCTCCAATCCGAGCAGGTACGAGATACGGCCCGACAGCACACTCTGACTCACGCCGAGCGAGACATAGCCCGGGTCGATATCCTTCTGGCCGGGAATGAGGTAGGCGTAGTCCCCCGACATCGCTCCGGCGTACACACCGGTGTCACTGCCACGCAGCAGCGCGGGGTCGATTCCCGCGCGCTCCAACGCTTCCCACGAGACCTCGAGCAGCACTCGCTGTTGCGGATCCATCGCTCGCGCCTCACGCGGGCTGATCCCGAAGAACTCCGGATCGAATTGACCCGGGTCGTCGATGAAACCGCCTCTCGGCGCGAACGCGGCGATCACCTCGGGTGAGGCCATATTCGCGAGCTCGGTCATCGACCGATCGTCCGGGAATCCACTCGAGATGTGTTTCCCTTCGACCACGAAGCGCCATAGCGACTCCGGTGAGTCGATACCTCCGGGAAATCGACATGCCATGCCGACAACCGCAATCGGCTCACGCAGGGAAGCGGCAGTCGTCATATGTGCTCCGTAAATAGATCAGAATGGCCGAACGGTGGCCGGAATTCGGGCGGCGCGCCTACGGCACTGCCTGCCGGGCGACTTGGAACGCGTTTCAGCGTATACCCGAACACCGATGTTCGCAGACCGGTCGATATAGTGTGACATGAATCACATCGGTTGGACTGCGGTTCGTCAATCATAAACAATCCCAACAACATTCAGATCCCCGGCCCCCCCACTTCCAGGGGCACACCGCCGGGACCGACGACCTAACGGCACCGACGAGGAGAGTCGATGGCACATATCGAGGTGACCAAATTGTTGACCGTCAACCCGGCTAGGCTCTACGCGACAATCGCCGATCCATCGACGTGGGGCAATTGGTTCGCATTACACGACAATTTCGTGGAAGAACCGCCGAAACAGATTTCCGTCAATACCAGAATGGTGCAGAATGTGCGCATACTCGGCATGTCGCATCGAGTGGAATTGACGGTCACGTCCTTCCGTCCGCCCATGCAGCTGGTCATGTCGGGAAGCAGCGCCGCCGGAGTCACCTGCGAGTTCCACTTCTCCGTCGAAAGACATTCCGGCGGTTCCAAGTTGACGTTCTCCGGCGACTTCACCGGCGCGGCGCTGACCGGTCAACTGATGCGGGCGGTGGACACCGACGTGGTGGCGAAACTCGAAGCCTCCCTCGACAAACTGGCCATCCTCGTCGAGGCGGCCTGACGCGCATGCTCGAATTGACCGACGTGGTCCGGGAATACCGTATCGGCGGCCAGACCGTGCGTGCGCTGGACGGGGTGAGCCTGCGCGTCGAGGCCGGGCGATTCCTCTCCGTGGTCGGCCCGTCCGGCGCGGGTAAGAGCACCCTGCTGCACATGCTCGGAGCCCTGGATTCCCCCGGTTCCGGATCGATTCGGTTCCTCGGCCGCGAGATCGGCCACCTGTCCGAGAATCAGCAGGCAGCCTTTCGGCGCAACCAGGTCGGATTCGTCTTCCAGTTCTTCAACCTGCTGCCCACCCTGTCCGCCTGGGAGAACGTCGCCGTCCCGGCGTTGCTCGACGGAATCGGCATGCGCAAGACGAGAACTCGCGCCATCGAACTACTGGAATCGGTCGGGCTCGGCGACCGGGTGCGGCATCGGCCCTCGGAACTGTCCGGCGGGCAGATGCAACGCGTCGCCCTGGCCAGGGCGCTGATCATGGACCCGCCGCTGATCCTCGCCGACGAACCGACAGGCAACCTCGATAGTCACACGGGGACAACCATTCTCGAGCTGCTCGCCGGTATCGCCCACTCGGGCGACCGCGCCGTGGTGATGGTGACACACAACCCGGCCGCGGCAGCCGCCACCGACCGGCTCATCACCATGCGGGACGGGCGTATCGACGCCGACGAGCAGACGGCGGCCTCATGATGTGGGCGCTCGCCGACCGGGCCCGCGTATTCAGCCTGCGTGAGTTCTGGGTGCACCGAGGACGGACGTTCGCCTCGATGACGGTGATGGCGGTGTCCGCCGCATTCCTCGTCGCGGTGCTCGGGCTCACCGGGTCGATCACGGGGTCGATCGCTCGCCTGGTCGACGGCATCGCGGGGGACGCCGCGCTGGAGATCTCCGGCATCACCGATTCCGGTCTACCCCAACAGATCAGCGAGCAGGTCGCCGCAGTCCCCGGAGTGGCGGCCGCCGTGCCGATGGTGCGGACGACGGCGCCATCGGCAGGCGGGCCTGTGCTGCTGCTCGGCGTCGACGGGAACGGAACCGCCCTGCACAGCGACGTGGCCGCCGCGGTGCGAGCGCAACTCGCGCCCCTGCTGACCGTGCCGAACGGAGTTCTGGTCGGTCCCGGACTCGGATACGACGACGGTGACAGCTTCACACTGGGTTCCGGCACCGTCACCGTCGCCGGGGTACTTCGTGACAGCAGCGTCGCGGCACTGAACCAAGGCCACTACGTCCTCGCGCCACTGCCCCTGGCGCAGTACCTCATCGATCGGACGGGCAGGCTCGACTCGATACTCGTCACTCTCAGGCCGGGGGCGGACGAATCCGCCGTGCGGACCGCGGTCACCGATGTGGTGGCGGGGCGCGCCGTGGTGGGCGATCCGATCCAACGGGCAGCGCACACGGGGAATGCCGTCAAGATCGTCAGGTATATGACGCTCATGGGCGCGACCGCCGCCTTCGTCGTCGCGGCCTTCTTGATCTATACCGCGATGACCATGGCGATAACCCAACGCAGGCCGGTGATTTCGATGCTGCGGGCCATCGGCGGGCGGCGGCGCACAATCGTCGGCGACCTGCTCGTCGAGGCGGCATTGCTCGGCCTCGTCGGCGGGAGCGTCGGCGCGGGGATCGGCATCCTGATGGGCCGCGTCGCGGTCACCGGCCTACCGAATGTCCTGATGCAGGCGGTCGAGGCGCGCACGGAATACCTGGTCCCGATCTCGGCGATTCCGATAGCCGTCGCGGCGTCGATCTGCACGAGTATCGCCGCGTCGGCGGTGGCGGCACACCAGGTCTACAAGGTGTCACCGATCGAGGCGCTCGCCCCGGTCGGGGCGTCGGTCGCCGATCGGATCCCGCGTTGGCTGCGGATCGGCGCGTTCGCTCAAGCCGTGGTGTGCGCGGGCGCCGCGATCACCATCGTCGCATCCGGTGCGCGCACCCTCGCCTTCTCGGCGGTGGCGCTCGCCTTGTTCTTCGGGGCGGGAATGGCGCTGTGCTTCGCCTTCGCCGAGCCCGTGCTGCGGGCGACAGCCGGCGCCGCAGGGCTTTTCGGGGCGCCGGGCGCGCTGGCCGCCGTGAGCGTCGGGCGGTCGCCGCGGCGGGTATGGGCGACGGTGATGACCGTCGTCATGGCCGTCGCCATCACCGTGACGATCACCGGCTCCAATCACGACCTGCTGACGTCGGCGCGCGGATCACTGTCCTCGGTGGCCGAGGCCGACGCCTGGCTGGCCTCGAACGCCCCCGACGAACTTCCGGTCGGGCCCCTGCTCCCTGCCGATCTCGCCGGACGAGTCGCCGCCGTGCCCGGCGTGGCACGAGTGACCCCGGGTCAATTGGCCTTCGCGACCCTCGGGGACAGCAAGGTTCTCCTCGACGGATTGGCCGAGGGCACCGACAATCCGCTACTGAACGCCGTCGACGACCGAGTCCGCGACGACGTGCTCGCCGGGCGCGGTGTCGTGCTCTCGCGCGACCTCGGCGCGGCCCTCGACGTCCGGGTCGGCGACACGCTCGAGTTGCGGACACCGCACGGCGTGCGACGAATCACGGTGTTGCAGTTGGTGTCCTACTTCTCCGTGCTGGCCGGAACCGTCGGCATGAGTCTGCACCAGGTGCGGGAATGGTTCGATCGGCCCGGTGAGACGACATTGCAGATCGATGCGCTGCCCGGCGCCGACACCGACCGCATGCTCGCCGAGATCCGCGCCATCGCCCCCGCCGGGGTGCACGTCTTCACCGGAGGACAATCACTGGCCGGAATCGAATCGGCGTTGCGCCAAGGTTCGGCGGTGAGCAACGCCATGTGGATCATCGTCGTGCTGATCGCCGCTGTGGCGCTGCTGAACACACTGACACTGTCGGTACTCGAACGACGCCGCGAGATCGGCGTGCTGCGGGCACTGGGCTCCAGCCGCCGCTTCACCCTGCGCACCATCCTCGCCGAGGCGGCGGGCATCGGGGTCGTCGGCGGCGTTCTCGGCCTGCTGTTCGGCAGCGCGTGTCAATACTTCTACGACACCGTCACCCCGGGCATCCTCAATTTCGACGTCGCCTACCGGCCGAGCCCCACCGTGCTCTACTTCGGCCTCGCCGCCCTCGCCCTCAGCCTGCTCGGCTCCATTCCCCCCGCCGTCCGCGCCGGCCGAGTCGACATCATCGAGGCGATCGGCGCCGACTAGCCGATCACGCGGAAGGCGACTCCCGGGCGGGTCACACCGCGTTGGCCGGCGCCACGAGCTGCGGGGTCGCCGGAAGCGGCGCCACGGCGCCTTCTATCGCGCCGACCGCGGCGCCGATACCCCCACCGATCGCGGCCGCGGGGACGGCGATCACGGCGTAGCCGATGGCCGCGCAGACGATCGGCATGACGACCAGACCTGCGGGGAGGAACGGAAAGCCGACGATGAGTCCGGTCGCGGCGCCCATCACCGCGCTCGTCGCGGCCAGCGGACTCGCGACGGTGGCTCCGACGGATGCGCCGATCACCGACGCACCGATGACATCCTCGGCGATGCGGTCGGAACGGGCGGGATCGACGCCCGCCGAATCGAGTGCGTCCGACAGGGAGGACTCGACGCCCTCGGACCCTTCGTTGATCTGCCGCGCCTGTTCGGGCGCGATGAAATCGGGCCTGCCGACCTCGATGTCACCGATGCGGATCGTATCGACCGGGGCCTGCGGCGGCGGTACGTCATCCGGTGCGGGTACGGGGTCGTCCACCGGCGTGACCCGGAACTGTTCGGCGCCGACGACCGACGGCCCGCCGGGCGGCGTGGCGAATGCCGGGGCGGCGGCGATAGCCACGGCGACCGGCAGCGCACCAGCCACCAGGAAAGCGGCGTT
This sequence comes from Nocardia sp. NPDC005366, assembly GCF_040606855.1. Classification (NCBI taxonomy): domain Bacteria; kingdom Bacillati; phylum Actinomycetota; class Actinomycetes; order Mycobacteriales; family Nocardiaceae; genus Nocardia; species Nocardia sp. NPDC005366. Next base: position 225,452 of record NZ_JBEXFQ010000004.1, on the reverse strand, counting down.
GCGCCGGGATGTACGGCGATGCGAGACGGTCTTCGGTGTGACCAATGGGATCTCTTTTCCGGGAGGCGGAAGTCTCTTCTTCTGATTCGGACCCGACGGCGGCACGGATGGAATCGCGACGGAAGCAATCTCCTCGCCCGCGTGCCGCTCGGACCCGACCGTGCGCCCGCTCCTGCGCCGTCGACAACGGCCCGAGGATCAACCTGGCGCGCCCGCTGTCGTGGGATGATTCCGCGGTGAATTCGGTAGCGACGCCAGGGGTCGCGCTCGCGGTGCTGTGCGTGCTCATGGTCGGGTCGACGGCCGTGGTGTACCGGGTGGCGGATCTGGGATCGGTCACCGTGGCGCCCGGCGCGGCGCTGCGCGGAGCCGCCCAGTTGGCCGTGGTGGCGTTGATTCTCGCGGCGGCGCTGGCACATCTCTGGTCCTCGGTCGCGGTGCTGGTGGTGATGTTCGGCGCGGCGGTGGTGACGGCGGCTCGCCGGGCCGGGGCGGGATGGTCGGCGGCATGGCTCACCCTCGCGCTGGGGACCGGACTCGGGACCGTACTGCCGATGATGTTGATCAGCGGGGTGGTCCCCCTCGAGGGCGTCGCGCTGGTGCCGATCGGGGGAATCGTGCTCGGGGGCGCCATGACCGCGACGTCGCTGGCGGCGCGGCGGGCATTGGACACGATCGAACAGCGGTGGGGTGAGGTGGAGGCCGCGCTGAGTCTCGGATTGACCGAACGCGACGCGCGCCTCGAAGTCGTTCGCGCCACCGCCGCCGACGCGCTGCTGCCCGGCGTCGATCAGACGCGCACCGTCGGATTGGTCACGCTGCCAGGCGCTTTCGTCGGCGTCCTGGTCGCGAGCGGCTCCGCGACGCAGGCGGCGGCCGTACAGATTCTGGTCCTCGTCGGCCTGATGCTCGCCCAATCCTGCGCGGTCGCCGTCACGATCGAACTCGTCGCCAGGACCAAGGTGCGCAGATCCCGCACCGCGTGACACACTCCGGCGACCGCCACGGCGGGGATCGACACGTCTCGATCCCCGTCAGGTCGGCAGGGTGATCACCACTCCCGAACCCGTCGATGCGCACCGCCGCGATATGCGGCGGCGACGGCAGGCCGACAACCGCGGCGGTGCGCGGTCCTACGGCGCGAACAAACCCGAGCCCCAGTAGTCGTCGTCGGTGCCCAGCCCGGGGGGCACCGCGAAAACAGCGGAGCCGACGTGCTTGATGTACTCGTTGAGCGCGTCGTTTCGAGCGAGCTTCTCCTGCATCGGCACGAATTGGGCGAGCGGGTCACGACAGTAGGCGATGAAGAACAACCCAGCGTCGAGATGCCCGAAACCATCGGACCCGTCGGTGAAGTTGTAGCCGCGCCGCAGGATCTCGATCCCGCCGAGTTCCTCGCGCGAGGCGAGCCGAACGTGGGCGTCGGTGTCGATCAGCGGCCCCGACGGTCCCGACGACTGCAGATCCAGCTCCTCGAACTCGTCCTTGCCGCCCAGCGGTGCGCCGCTGCCTTTGGCCCGGCCGATGACCCGCTCCTGCTCGTGCAGGGTGGTCCGGTCCCACGGTTCGATCAGCATGCGTATCCGGCGCGTCACCAGATACGAACCACCCGCCATCCATGCCTTGTCGTCGTTGTCGCCGACCCACACGAATTTGGAGACCGCGTCGTGGTCCTCGGCTTTGATATTGCGGGTTCCGTCTTTGAATCCGAGCAGATTTCGCGGTGTCGCCTGACTGGTCGAGGTCGAGGAGGTTCGACCGAAGCCCAGCTGTGACCAGCGCACGGACACCACCCCGAACCCGGCGCGCGCCAGGTTGCGGATCGCGTGGACCGCGACCTGCGGATCGTCGGCGCACGCCTGGATGGCGATATCGCCGCCGGACCGCGCCGGATCCAGGGCGTCACCGGTGAATTTCGGCAAGTCGGCCAACGACCTCGGCTTGCGCGCCGACAAACCGAATCGGTCGGCCCCGGTGGCGGTGGTGAACAGCGAAGGCCCGAAACCGATGGTGAGGGTCAACCGGGCCGGTGTCAGATCCAATGCCTCGCCGGTATCGGTGGGCGGCGTGTAGGCGCCCGCGCCGGTCGCGCCGTCGTGCACGGCTTCCCGACCCGATGTCATCCGCTCCGCCATCGCGGTCCAGGTCTTCAGCAATGCCACGAGTTCGTCGCGGGATTCGGTGTGCACGTCGAACGCGGCGAAATGCAGGCGATCCTGAGCCGGGGTGACGATACCCGCCTGGTGTGCCGCGCGAAACGGCACGGTGGCCGAATCAGCCGCCCCGGCAGCCGGACTCGACGCCCGGCCCGCGAGAACTCCGGCCCCCGCCGCCAGGACGCCGACGCCCGCGGTGCCGATCAGGCCACGCCGCGACACCCCGCCGCGGTCCTGGCGGGCCTGTGTACGTTCAGGATCCCGCGACAATGCCCTGCACCTGACTCACGACTGCGGACAAGGCGTCGATGCGCCGAGCGAGCTCGACGCGCTGCGGTTCCGTGACGGTGTCGTAGCTGACATGGCCGTCACCGGCGCGATACTTCGCCAATTCGCTGTCGAGTTCGGCGAACCGGCGATCGATCTGGGTGCCGAGATCCTTGTTCCGTTCGTCCAGGATGGGTCGGACGCTGGCGATCGCGGCCTGCGAGCCGTCGACATTGGCCTGGAAGTCCCACAGATCGGTGTGCGAGAAGGTGTCTTCCTCACCGGTGATCTTGGTGCGCGCGATCTCGTCCAACAGCGTCTGCGCGCCACCGGCCACCTGGATGGGGTCAACGGCGAAGTCCGCCGCGCTCACTCCCGCCGCCAATTCCGCGATATCGGCGAGGAGCTGGTCGGCCACCTGCTTGGTGTCGGGCTGGAGCCCCTGGGCCCAGAGATCCTTCTCCAGCCGGTGGAACCCGGTCCAGCGGTCGCCGGCCGCGAGATCGGCTTCGCGCAGGTCCAGCCGCGGATCCAGATCGTTGGGGAAACTCTCGGCGACGGGTTCGATGCGCTCGTAGTAGGTGCGCGTGCGCGGATATTGCTTCTTCGCCGACTCGATATCACCGGCTTTGATCGCGGCGACGAATAGATTCGCCGTCTCCTGCAATGCGCTCACCTGCGAAACCAGGTAACGCTGGTAACCGGCGGCGGCCTCGGCGAGTTTGCCGGTGGCGTCGCGAGTCTGCGCCTGCCCCGTGACGACGAAATCGCGGCGAATCCCGTCGCCGACCATTCCCGGTTTGCACGCGGTCTGATAGGTGCCCGGGTCGGGCACCGAGACGATCAACTGCCGGGTCAGGCCGGGGCCGATATTCTCGATCTCGCCGATAACCCGTTCTCCCGCGCCGTACACATAGAACTCGGTGACCTTGGTGCCGTTGTTGGTGATCCGGAACGTGGTGGTACCGGTCGTGGCCGAATTGGTCGACACCTCGCACGAGCTGTCGTCGGCGGTCACGACGATATCGGCGCCGCCACTACTCTCGGATTTACTCGTACACGAGACCAGCACCATCGGCAGTGCGACGGCGGCGGTGACCCACCGGGTAGTAGATCGCATGGGCGGTAGAACCTTTCACGAATGCGGCGCGGCCGCGGAGGGGGCAGCGGGTGGTTCATCGGACACGGTGCGCGGGCTCGGCTCCGCGGCGGGACGCAGGAACAGCGTCAAGACGACGACCAGGTATCCCGCCCACGCCAGCACCTGGAACAGCGTCGGGTCGGCACGGAAATTGAAGATGCCCTGCGCGACAGTGCCGTACCAGCTCGACATGGTGAACCACGACGAGATGTCGAACGCGGTGGCTGTCAACCCCGGCAGCCAATCGGCGGTCTGCAACGCGCGAATCCCGTATGCCAGGATTCCCGCGGCGACGACGATCAGAAAAACTCCCGTGTACTTGAAGAACACCGCGAAGTTGATGCGAACCGCGCCGAAGTACATCAGCACCGTCAGCACCGCGGCCACCGCGATACCCAGCAGCAGACCGATCAGCGGCCAGCTGGTTCCCCCGGCGTTCTCCGCGTAACCGACCATCAGTAGCGCCGTCTCCACGCCCTCGCGACCGACCGCGAGAAAGGCCAGCGCGAGCACCGCGACCGGGCCGCCCTTCACCGCCTTCGCCATGCCCGCCTTCAGATCGCCCGAAATCGATCGCGACGCGGTGCGCATCCACAGCACCATCCAGGTCACGATCAGCACCGCGGCCAGCGAGGCGATCCCGGAGATCAATTCCGCCGCCACACCGGTGACCGTCGATGTCCCGAAACGCACACCGACGAATATCGCCGCGACCATCGCGACCGCCGCCGCGACCCCGGCCGCGACCCACTTCAACGACCCGCGATCACCGGATTTGACGAGGAACGCGACGAGGATCATGACCACGATCCCGGTTTCGAGACCCTCGCGCGCACCGATCAGCCCGCTTCCGAACAACTGGGCGGCGACCGAGGGCGCGTCGGAAGCGAATGTCCGCTCGACCACATTCACTCCTTAACTAAACCAAGCCTTGCCATAGTTAAGCAAGGTCAGCCTAGTCTTGCACACGGATCGCCACCGCAGATACGCGAGCCGCGAATGCACCGGGACTCCGCCCGCGACCAGGCGTCGACTGCCCTGGCGTGCGGGTGCGCGTCGGATAGGCGATCGCGATGTCCACCCGACCCCAGGGGTCACATCCGCCCCATCAACCGAGCGTCGCACGCCGACCACCGCGGCATTCGCCGAACCGCGGCCCGAGTTGACCGACTTGCCGACGTCCAGGCCCCGGAGGCCATGACAGCGGCGACGCCGTATGCGAACATCGCTGGGCAAGTTGGCAATTCGTACGACACCGCCGAGCCGCAACACCTTGGTGATGCTGTGCCCAACCCCTCGTAGCTCGGTATGGTCGACACCGTTCACGGTTGCGAGCCGTGGGGCACCCGCGTTCCCGCGCGTCCTCGGAGGACCGTGCGAGCTGCGCACCGACAAGGGGGAAGTCCAAGATGTCGACGAAGGCAGTGGACAGGAGTTGCGACTGTGGAAGTGACCGAGACCGCCTCGCCCCTCCCTGCGAAAGAACCGGACTGGGTGACCCGGGTCAAGGCCGATCCGGCCCTGCTCGCCGAGATCGCCCACGCGGTCGGCGGCGATCCGTTTCACGTGGTGTCTCCCGAGCGGTTCACCGTGCACCTCGCGGCCTTCGCCGAGGCGATGGGCACCGCGGGCGTCGACGGCACGGTCTATTTCGGGAAGAAGGCCAATAAGGCCGCCTGCTGGCCGCGCGCCTGTGCCGAGGCGAACGCGGGAGTGGACGTCGCCAGCACCCCGGAGTTGGTTCACGCGCTGGCGAACGGGGTTCGCGGTGCGGACCTGGTTGTCACCGGGCCCGCCAAGACCGACGATCTCCTGTGGTTGGCCACCCGCCACCGTGCCCTGATCGCGGTCGACGCGCTCGATGAACTGGAGCGGGTGATCGCGATCGCCGAGTCCACCCACTCCGTCCGCGTCTTGTTGAGAGTGCTGCCCGCCGCGAACCCCCACAGTCGTTTCGGGCTCACCGACGACGAGTTGACGGTGGCGATCGATCGGTGCGCCGCGCACCGGGCGCACCTGACGATGGAAGGATTCTCCTTCCATCTCACCGGATACGCCGTGGCGCCGCGTGCGTGGCAGGCCTCCGACCTCATCGACCGGTGCCTGTCCGCGAGAACGAAAGGGCTCGCGGCCACGTCGATCTCGATCGGCGGCGGATTCGCGCTGGATTACGTCGACGCGAATTCGTGGCAGGAATTCCTGCGCGAGTACCGGGATTCCTGGTTCCACACCCGCAAAACCTTCGGCGGGTTCTACCCTTATCACTCGGATCCGGCGGGCGCCGCGATGCTGTCGGCGATTCTCGCCAGTCCGGTGCCGTCGGAGCACGCCGATCTCGCCGCCAAATTCGCCGAGACCGGTACCCGACTGCTGATCGAGCCGGGTCGCGCACTGCTGGACGGCTGCGGATTCAGCGTATTCCCGGTCCTGGGCCACAAACATCGGGGCGACTACGGATTCGTCACGGTGTCCGGGCTCAGCCTGAGCCTGTCCGAGCAGTGGTTCGACAGCGAGTATCTGCCGGATCCCACGCTGTGGCCGCAGCGGCAGGCAGGTGACCCGACCAGCGCGTGTGTCGGCGGCTCCAGTTGCCTCGAGACGGATATGTTGTCCTGGCGCAAGATTCGGTTCGATCGCGTGCCGAGGGCCGGTGATCTCCTGATCTACCCGAATACCGCCGGCTACCAGATGGATTCGAACGAATCGGAATTCCATCAGCTGGCATTGCCGCCGAAGATCATCGTCACGACCACGCCGGACCGCATCCGGTGGCGATGGGATTCCACGATTTCTGGACGCGGGCGTTAAGGTATCGGATGTCGACGCGTTCGCGACGTTCCTTCCGGAAGCACAATCGTGACCATTGCCTGCGACGGGGCGAGAAATACCTCGACACGTTCATCGATTGATCCGGTGGCAGCGGGAGAGGACGAAACAATTGCTCGATGAATACGCCGGCGAAGTCGGCTCGGCGGCGACGTTGCGTTTCTCTGCTCGATCGACGCGGGCATGAACCTAACGACCGGACTGCGGGACAGTCGTCCGCTGATCGCGCTCGCGGCGCCGATCGCGGGAATCCAACTCGCGCAGGTAGCGCTGACCACCACCGACCTCGCGATGATGGGCTTGCTCGGAGTACAAGCCATCGCCGCCGGTGGCCTGGCCATCACCCTGTACAACCAGGTCCGCACCATGTGTGTCGGCGTGGTCACCGCCGTCGGGAATCTCGTCGCGGGCGCGGTCGGCCGAGGTGAATCGCGCGCGGGTACCGAACAACTCGATGACCAGGGGCGATCCGAAATCCGGCGCATCGTGCGCGCCGCGTTCCTCGTCGCGACAATCGTCGGCCTCCTCGCCGGGGGCGTCCTCACCGCACTGAGTTACTCCCTCGTCTGGGTCGGCCAGGACCAGAAGATCCTCGAACTGGCCAGACCCGTGATGATCGCGCTCGCATTCGGCCTGGTACCGATGCTCTGGCTCAACGTGCTCCGCCAATTCGCCGTCGGTATGCGCCGACCCGGATCACTGCTCTGGGTCACGATCGGATCGATCGCGGTCAACGCCGCCCTCAACGCGGTATTCATCTACGGCTGGCTCGGGCTCCCCGTCCTCGGACTCACCGGAATCGGCCTCGCGACGTCCTTCGTCAACCTCCTGACCTGCGGCGCGTTCTACCTCATCGTCCGCCGCGACGACCATCTCGCCCCGCTGCTCTCGATCCAGGGCTGGCGCGCCGATCTCCACACCGTCCGCGAAATCCTGCGCCTCGGAATTCCCATCAGCCTCACCTACGGATCGGAGGCGGGCATTTTCTCCGTCGCCGTACTCGTCATGGGCAGTTTCGGCCCCGTCGCGCTGGCCGCGCACAACGTCGTCATCCAACTCACCTATATCGTCTTCCAGGTCACCATCGGCCTCTCCCACGGATCGTCCATCCTCGTCAGCCGAGCCGTCAGCAAGGGCGATCCCGACCAGGCGAGGAGCACCGCCCGCATGGCCTTGACCCTCGGCGCGGCCGTGATGGGTGTGGTCGGCGTGATCTACCTGGTGGCGCCCACGCTGGTACTCACCGCATTCCTCGATCGATCAGAGGCCGCCGACGTGCTCCCGGTGGCGAAGACGCTCCTCCTCATCGCTATCGCGCAGCAATTCATGGACTGCGCGCAGAATATCGGCGTCGGCCTCCTGCGCGGCCTCGGCAATACCAAGAGCGGATTCCGAATAACGCTCATCGGCTACTGGGCTGTCGGGTTGCCGGTACTTCTGATCTGCGCCTTCGGTTTCGGACTTCGCGGCCCCGGCGTGTGGATCGCCCTGTCCACCGGCCTTGCCGTCACGGCGACGCTGCTGTTGCGGCGTTTCGACCGTGATCTCCGAACCGTCCGACCCGCCCCGGCCGCCGCATTGATCTGATCGAATAGATCTGACGAGTCACGAAAGAGATCCACGTGCGTCTGAATAGCTATGATGAATGGTCTCCGCTACGCGAAGTAATCGTAGGATCGGGGCTGAACTACACGACACACGAGCGCGAACTCACCTTCGACATGTTTCTTCACGAGAACATTTCCGGTGATAACGACCTCTCCCGCAAGCCGTGGCTCTATCCGCCGTTCTCGCCTCCGGCCGGGGGCGACGGGCGGTCCAGAATCACCATCGCGCAACGGCACGTCGACGAATTGAACGAGGACATCGCGGGTCTCGTCGAAACGCTCGAATCGCTTTCCGTCACTGTCCGCCGTCCGCTCGACTTGGGACCCGCGGTTCCCGAGGTACGGACTCCGGCATGGTCGGCGACGATGATCCCCGCGCTCAATGTGCGCGACAACGTGATCATCATGGGCGACGAGATCGTCGAGACCCCGCCGATGATGCGTTCGCGCTACTTCGAGAACCAATTGTTGAAGCCGGTTTTCATGGACTACTTCAACCAGGGCGCGCGATGGTCGGTGATGCCGCGACCACTCATGACCGACGGATCGTTCGACTTCTCCTATGCCGACGGCAGCGGTTCAGCCGACGAGGAACTCCGGCCCACCGGTCGTCCCGACGACTCGCCGTACCACGTCGGCTTCGAAATGATGATGGACGCCGCCCAGATCCTGCGCTTCGGCAAGGACGTCCTCGTCAATGTGTCGACCGCTCATCACCAACTCGCCTACGAGTGGCTCGCACGGCATTTCGGGGATCGTTTCCGGATCCATCGAATCTACCGACTCAGCGATGACCACATCGACAGCACGGTATTGCCGCTTCGGCCCGGTCTGCTGCTGGCCCGCTCACCCGAAATCATCGATCGCCTGCCCGCCGCACTCCAGAAATGGGACCGTATCTACTATCCCGAACCGGCCGCGGACGGTTTCCCGCCCTACGACGACAACGATCTGGTGCTCACCAGCAAATTCATCGATATGAACCTGCTTTCGATCGACGCCGAGACCGTGCTCGTCAATTCGGCCCACCTCGAACTCATCGCGCTGCTGGAATCGCGCGGCATGACAGTGGTCCCGGTCCAGCATCGCCATCGTCGTCTCTTCGGCGGCGGATTCCACTGTTTCACCGTGGACACCGTCCGCGAAGGCGGACTGGAGGACTACCTCTCGGGGTAGTAGTCCTCCAGTCCGGACCAGCGGGGCGGGATTCCGGCCCGGCCGGGGGTAGTCGGGTCGCCTCAGAATGTGAAGACCGCGCCATAGCCCGTCGTCTGCGCGGTGCCGTTCCTCGCGTCGGCCCGGACGGTGATGAACGGCATCGCCGAGGCGGGCGCGAGGCATCCGTTGACACTCAGCGGAGTATTGGTGTGCGCGAAGGTGTATGGGAATGTCGCGTCCGCGTCCAGCGCTGCCGCGCCGATCACCGCCGCCGTGACCGTGCCCGGCGCCAGATTCACCGCGAGCTCACCCGCCAGGCCCATATCGACACCGACGGAAGGCTGGATAGCGAACCCGACACCGGCACTGACCCCCACGGTCGGCGGAGCATCTATCGCCAAGCCGAGATCCACGCCGAAATCGACACCGACAGAGGGGGCGATCGCGACGCCGACATTCACACTCGGGGAGATACCTATCGAGATGCCATTGGAAATATCCACGGCGCAACCGATCAGGTATCCGGCGACGATTTCCCCGCCACGCAGCGTGGCGCCGTCCAAAGCGACCGAATAGTCTCCGGATACTTTGACCGAATGCACGAAGGGTACGCCCATCGCGATATTGGCGGCTGGCGTCACGGTATTGCCGCCCACCGAGGCGACCATGTGCAGTGCACCGGAGTGGACCTCCCCCGGCTCCGCCCGGGCCTCGGTATCGACACCGGAGGCAGCACCGGTAATCGCGACGATCACTGCGGTGATGATGACAAGGACATGGGAAGGCTTGCGGTTCATTACGCTCCGGTCGAGTGATAGTCGAATAGGAACTTTCACAACGGACTCGCACACCGACGACCGCCGCCGACTCCCTGCGGTGTGTGCGGATCCGAACTCTATCGGCCGAGCAGATCATTCACGGTATTTAGTACCGCACCGGCGATTTCGACGCAACCGGCGCGCGGAACCAGGCGGCAAGCATAACCATCACCGCCCGAGGCGCCGAGAACGCCTCCGATTCCCGAAGACCGCGCGGGGGCGGGGACGACCACGCCGGTCGACGGCAACTCCGGATTCGACATACATCGATATCGACAAATGTCGAATCCGGAGCGCGCGCGAACGCCCGGCGAATTCGCCCACCGCGTGCGGTCAGCCGCAGCAGGATTCGCCCGAGGCGACGGCCTCGCCCTTGGGCTCGCTACCGCAGCAGGCGCTATCGGCGGCGGCCTGCTCGGCGGTGCCGCAGCACACCCGCACCGCTTCGGCGTCGCTGAGTTGCGGTGCGGCGCCGAAGGTTTCACTGTCGGCGAGCACGGTGTAGACCTCCCACCGTTCGGTGTCCGGTGCGGTGACCCACACCTTGTCCTGGGTGGCGAAACAACAGGTCGTGGCGATCTGCTCCTCGGTGAACATTCCCGCCTGCGACAGCCGGGCGATCTCCGAATGCACCTGCTCGGAGGATTCCACCTCGACACCGAGATGGTTGAGACTGCCGCCGTGACCGGAGTTCTCGATCAGCACCAGCTTCAGCGGCGGCTCGGCGATGGCGAAATTGGCGTAGCCAGGCTTGCGCTTGGCCGGTTCGGCGTTGAACAGGGTCGAGTAGAACCGCACCGCCTGCTCGAGGTCATCGACATTGAGGGCGAGCTGGACGCGAGACATGAGAACCTCCACTTGTGTGACATATGTCGAAGAACTGACAGTCCCGAGTCTGCCACCTTTTCGACATATGTCAATAAAGTAGGTAGTGTTGGTTCCATGCCCAAGGCGTTACCCGTGATCGACATGTCCGCCCCCGTCTGCTGTTCGCCCGTCGCGGCGGCCCCGATCGACGACAACGCCGCCCTGGAAGTCGCCTTGCGGCTCAAAGCGCTGGCCGACCCGGTTCGGGTGAAACTGATGTCGCTGCTGCTGACCAGCCCGAAGCAGGGAGAGAACGGCGGAGATCTCGCCGCCGCGGTGACACTCTCGGAGTCGACGGTCTCCCATCACCTCGGCCAACTACGCAAAGCGGGCCTGGTCGAGTCCGAACGGCGCGGTATGAACACCTTCCACCGCGCCCGACGTGACGCGCTCAGCGCCCTATGCCTGGTGCTCGACCCCAACTGCTGCACCTGACGTTTCCCACATCCCCGGAATACACCGGACATCTCGCCGACCAGCTCGCACTTCTCGACCGCCACATCGGCTTCGTGCCCACCTGAGCCCCGGTGGCACCGCTACAGTCGGCGCGTGAATCGAATCTCCACCATTTCCATCCCGGATGCCACATTCGACAGCGTTCCCGGTCGAATCCTCGGCAGGCCCGACGCGAGTGGTGAATTCTGATGCCACGACTTTCGCTTTCCCGTCCGGCGATGCACCACTACCCGGAATGGACCGACTCGGCCGACCGCCGATCCGGCCCCGTCCGAACGACATTTCTCGGCACGAGCACCGTGCTGATCCGCGACGACAGAACAGCGCTTCTGGTCGACGGATTCTTCAGCCGTCCGTCACTGCGGCGGGTCGCGACGACCCGGATCGGACCGGATCGGAAAATTGTCGACGCATGCCTGGCCCGAGCCGGTATCGACTCGCTGGACGCGGTGATATGCGCACACGCGCACTACGACCACGCCTTGGACGCGCCGCTCATCGCCGCCCGCTTCGACGCACCGCTGATCGGCTCGGAATCGACGATGAATCTCGGCCGCGGTCACGGATTGGCCGAACGACTATTGCGGCCAGCTCGCGATGAACAGACCTTCGTATTCGGCGATTTCGACGTCACCGTGATCTCGGGACCGCACAGTCCCGGCGATGTGGCCCCCGGTGGTATCGACGCCCCGTTGACACCACCCGCCCGATACCGGGCTTGGCGGTCCGACGACTGCTACTCGATATTCTTCGGACACCCCACCGGAACCGTGCACGTACATGCCAGCGCCAACTACGTGGCGGGCAAACTCGAGGGCAGACAGGCCGACACCGTGTATCTGAGCGTCGGCAAACTCGGCGGACAGTCCGAGCGCTTCCGCTCGGAGTACTGGAGCAATATCGTGACAGCGACCGGCGCGACGACTGTACTGCCGGTGCACTGGGACGACTTCTTCGTTCCGCTCGATCGCCCGCTGCGCCCGATGCGCCATGTCATGGACGACGTCACATCGGCGCTGGATTTCGTGGTCGACCGAAGTCGGCGCGACGGCCTGTATACGGCGATACCGGCCGCGTGGCAGGAGATCGATCCATTCGCACACAGGTGATTTCGCCGAGGTGACATCCGTGAATTCAGATGTGCGACACAGGAATCCGATTCGTCCACGCAATGTGCGCCGCGCCGCGCCCGACACCGGCCAATGCCAGGTTCGCCGAACCGAGCAGAACCAGTCCCGCCGCGGCCACCAACCCCAGCGCCGTCGCCGATTCCAGTGGCGACAGGAGCACGACGACACCCACGAGCATTGTCGCGACCCCGACCAGTTCGTGCCGGACAGGTTCGGCCAACCGCTCGTCCCACACCGACACCGTCGCCTGGCTGACACCGGCTATCGCCCAGCTCAGCCCGAGCCACATCGACAGCACGGCCACCGAACTGCCGCCGCTGAGGCACAGCACCGCCAGCCACGCCGACAGCACGCCGCTCAGCAACAGCAACGCGCGCAACGGCATCGCGAAACGCGCACGGACCGCGAGAAATACCTGCACTCCGGCGCTGACCGCGACACCGAGACCGAACAACAGCCCGAGCGAAGAGTCCGACTTGCCCGGCCACACCGCGACCAGCAAGCCGAGCGCCGCCGAGCAGATGCCGAGTAGCAGAACAGCTTCCCGTCCGCCGCGGACCCGCGAAGCCGCCTGCCTCCCGGAAGACGCCGCGGGCGCACCACCGTCATAGGAACGCGAAAACAGCCGACCCGTCGTGGCGGGAAGGCGGGAGCGAATCGTCACCATGCGGCAGGAATGCCCGCTCCCGAGCATTCGACACGGATCGATTCGGCGCCATGGATTCGGCGCCAACGATTCGGCGCCAACGATTCGGCGCCATCGCCGCACCGAACGCTCCGGACGGACGCCAGTGGCGACGCTCCTGCGACAGCACTCCTGTTTCGCCCTGTCATCGACGGGTAGGCGGCATGCAGGAGGTGAGGTCCCATGGTTCGACCCACGGAGAGCCGACCGGACACCGAAGCACGTTCGGTGCCGGAATCGGTAGTTGACGCGTCGACGCACTCGACACGCTTGGTGCCGCAGGAGATACGGCTGGCTCGGCGGGAAATCGCCGACAGAGGGGCTGGCGTAGGAGACGGGAGCCGACGATGACCGACGAGCGACCCGACCTCCCCGATACCCCTGACGCGATTCCCGAAGACCGTGACCGTGACCGTGACTATGAGGAACTCGAACAGGCCGTCTCCGAGCTCAGCGACGATGTCGCTGTTCCCGCGCGCGCCGAGTCCGAGATCCACGAGACCACGCAGGCGGCGCGACACCGTGCGGTCGAGGCCGGGGACCAGGTGGTCGAGGCCGGGGACCACGCCGGGACTCGAGCGGGAGACCTGATCGACAACGCCACGCCGTCGGTAAACGCCACGCCGTCGGTATCGGAACCGCTGGAGGACGTGGGCAAGCAGGTCGCGGATTCGGCACGCAGGAACCGCGTGCCTGTCGCCGTGCTGGCCGCGGGGGCAGCGGCAGTCCTCACCTGGACCATCCTGCGGCGGAGGCGGTCATGACCACGTTGTACAAGCCGCTCGGCATGATCGTCGGCGTTATCGGCGCCATCGCGGCCAATGCGGTCTTCACGCGGGTGTGGCGCCGGGTCAGCGGGGAGGATCGAGCTCCCCGCGCCACCGCCCACGGCTACAGCTGGCGTGAGGTGCTGATCGCCGCCGCCCTACAGGGCGCGATTTTCGGGCTGGTGAAGGCCGCGATCGATCGCGCGGGCGCCACCGGTTACCAGCGGCTGACAGGTACGTGGCCGGACGAATAGGGAGTTCGCCCCCGAAGGAGATTCCATGCAGGTACACCTTTCCACCCTCGTGAAATCCGTCTTCGATGTCGGCGCGCGCGTCCGTCACGCGCGCGTCTTTCATCCCGATGGCATCCAACTGTCGGGGCGTTTCCACGCCGATGCCGAATTCGAGCCGTGGTTCGGTTCGGGCGAACGTGCGGTCATCGCCCGGATTTCCAAAGGAGCCGGCACGCCGAAGAATCTGCCGGATGTCATGGGGCTCGCCTTTCGGGTGCTGGATCGCGATGAGCACCCGTGGGATTTCGCGCTCGCGACAACGGGTCGCGGCCTCGTAGGGCGTTTCGTGATCACCGTGGCCCGCGGGTGGGCCAGCGCCGAGTACGGCGCCCTGCTTCCGTACCGCTTCGGTGACGCCGACCTCGTGTGGTTGTTCGCCGAACCCGACCCGGACCAGCCGAGTTCCGCCTCCCTCGCGGCCATGACCGAACATCTGCGTGATCATCATCTGAGATTCGAGATCACCGCCAGCGGGGTGAATACACCGCCGCGGCGGGTAGGTGAACTGGTTCTGCACCACGCGGACTCCCACGAACACAGAACCGACTTCTTCGACCCGATACTCAACCACCCCGCCGACGTCGCGCTCGAACCCGAAATGATCAGCCGCATCCGTGAATTCGCTTACCAGGGCAGCCGCGCGGGCCGCGGAGAACCGAGCTGACGGACCGAATCGGCGCATCCGACGACGGCCGCCCGATACCGGCGACAGCGCCTCCTCGCCCGATTCGCCGAGACGAAACCGGGTATGCGTGTCAACACCCGTGCCCCTATACGAGACCTCGATGACTGATTCGCCACCCGAAAGCCCGACCCCGGGCTACACCCCCTCGAGTGCGAACGACCGCCCCGAGGCGGTGGACTCGGCCACGACCGTCGCGCACCCGGCCGGCACCGAGGACGCCCGCCGCTGGGACCGTCGTGTCCGCGGGGAGAACCCGACCGAACAACTCGACCGCAATCTCTCGAGCCTGCTCCAGGAACTACGGGTGGTCCAGACCGGCGTGCAACTCTTGACCGGATTCCTGCTGACTCTGCCGTTCCAGAGCCGATTCGCCAGCGTGTCCACCCCCATGCGAAGCGTCTACCTACTGGTGGTGGCGGCATCCATCGCGGCAACGGTTTTCCTCACCGCTCCGGTCGCCGCCCATCGCGTACTGTTCCGCCGACACCGCCTCGATCAGGTCGTGCGCAGCGCCCATCGCTACGCCATGATCGGGCTCGTACTCCTGGGTGTCGCGCTCACCGGAGTCGCGATACTGATCTTCGATGTCGTAGCGGGCCCGCTCCCTGCGATCGCGGCGGGAGTCACCTCCGCCCTGCTGTTCACTACCGTCTGGCTCGTCATTCCGTGGGCGCAACGCTCCCACGACGGTTGATCCGCTCGCGCGGTTTCCCGAGGGGTCCACGAACGACAACAGGAGGACAGCTGATGACCGGAGTCGAACTTGTCGCCGAGGAACTGGCCGACGTCGCGAAGCGAACCGATCTCACCATCGCCGTCGCGGAATCGCTGACCGCGGGCAGGCTCGCCGCCACACTCGGCGCGGCCACCGATGCCGCCACCTGGTTTCGCGGCGGCATCGTGGCCTACTCGCGCCACGTCAAACACCACGTCCTCGACGTACCCGAGGGGCCCGTTGTCTGCGAGGCAGCCGCCGATGCCATGGCAGAGGCCGTCAAGTCGATGATGGGAGCCGCCCTCGCCCTGGCCGTGACCGGCGCGGGCGGACCCGATCCACAGGACGGCCACCCGCCCGGATCGGTGTGGTTCTCCGTCGCCTTCGGTGACACGCACTTCGCCTCGCACCAGCAGTTCGACGGCGGTCCCGAACGCGTGGTCGAGCAGACCGTCGACCACGCGGTCCGACTATTACTCGCCGCCGCCGAAGAGCTGTACGCGCTCAATCAAATGGTCGACAAGAGCTGATCCCGTTGACGCAGGGGACCGGTGTCATAGGCCGACTATCTCGTCGGCGGCGGCGCCATCCCCACCCTCCGACCCTCGCGCAGGTAGGGCCCGAGCAATTGGTGCGCGAGAGCGCGGACACGCGTTTCCTCCGCGCCGTTCTCGATCATCCTGCTCGCGGCGAGGACGATCGACTGGATCAGGTCGGACATGCCTTCCGGGTCGTCGGCGCCATGGGCCGCGACGGCTTCGGTGAGCGGTATTCGCAGCCGCTCGTGCAGGATTCGGCTGTCCTCGGCGAGTCGCTCGCCGGGGACGACCGCGGCGAGCCCGCGCACGACGGCGTGCTCGCCCGCGGCGACCAGGTGCAGGTTGGCGTCGACGTAGGCGAGCACTCGCGCGCCGGGGTCGTCCACGCCGTCCATCCGCTCCAGGACGGCCGTCGACCAGCGGGGGAAACTGTCGGCGATGACGGCCTCCAGGAGGTCGTCCCTGGAACGGAAGTAGCGATACACGCTCGGGCGCGCCAGACCTGTCCGCTCGGCCACGGCGGCCAGGCCCGGCGCTTCGCTGCCGCCCTCCGCGAGCAGCTCACGTGCCGCGTCCAGGATGGCCCTGCGCTGCGCGGCGCGATGCTCGGCAACGGTGGCGGCCTGGATTTTCGGCATCTACGAGCGTTCCCCTCTGACGATACGGCGGCACGCTCCCGGTCAATCGAGCCGTGCCAGTCTCCCGTCGATCATCTCGTACACGGTGTCGCAGTGGCCGAGCACCTCGTGGTCGTGGGTGACCATGACGGTCGCCGCCCGGTGCGTTCGAGTCTCCTCTGCGAGTAGTTCGACCACTTCCCGGCTGCGAGTTCGGTCGAGTGCCGCGGTCGGCTCGTCGACCAGGAGCAGCGTGGGTGAGGTCATCAGGGCTCGGGCGATGCCTACGCGCTGCCGCTCGCCGCCGGAGAGTTGGTGCGGGCGACGGTTCGCCTTCTCCGCCAAGCCGACCTCGCCGAGTAGTTCGAGAGGGTCGCGCGCCGGACGTCCCTTGCTGAACTTCGTCGGCAGCCGAAGCTGTTCGGCAGCGGTCAACGCCGGAATGAGGTTGCCGGACTGGAAGACGAAGCCGACCAGGTTACGGCGTAGCGCGGCGCGTGCGCGGCCACTGGACGCGGTCATATCCTGTCCGGCGACGGTCACCGTCCCGGAATCCGGCCGGGTCAGCGCACCCGCCACGGCCAGCAAGCTCGACTTGCCGGAGCCGGACGGGCCGACGACCGCGACGAATTCGCCCGGCGCGACGGTGAGCGAGACGCGATCCAGCGCCAGCATGGTGTCGTCGCCGTCGCCGAATCGCAAGCTGACCTCGTGCATCACCAATCCGGCCGCGACATCGGCCGAGTTCGCGTCTTCGACCTGCGCAGCGGTGGTCATCGGTTGCCTCCCAGTGCGGTGAGCGGATCGACCGAGGCGATCCGGATAATGGCGGCCGCGGCGCCGACGACGCCGAGGACGACGAGCAGCGCGGCTGCCGAGCCGATCGCGGACACGGTCATCGAGAACGGGACCGCGTCGCCCATCAGGCTGCCGAGGCCGACACCCGCGCCGACGCCGACCAGCACCGCGAGCACCAGGATGATCAGCGCCTGGGTCAGCCCGTCGCGGAGCAGGTAACTGGTCGGGGCTCCCATCGCGCGCAGCACGGCGAGTTCCTGCCGCCGTTGGATGGTCCACACCGTGAAGAACGCCCCGACCACCAGCGCGGAGATGGCGTACAGGAACACCTGGATCATGGTCAGCGTCAGCGTCTCGGCACTGTAGCCGGGAGACGCGGCGAACGACTCGGACAGCGAAAGGCTCTTCGTGCCCGCGGCCAGGTCTCCCGCCTCGAGGTCGACTCCGTCATCGCCTTGCACGGCGACCGCGGTGATTTCGCGGTGCACGTGCGCGGGCACCGGGTCACCCGGTTTGACCCCGGCCCTGATCTCCTGCCACACGGGCAGCGGCACATAGGCGACGTCCACGTGACCGTAGGTGTGCTGCCCGGACAGGGAGCCGACCACTGTCAATGTCGTGCCCACCCGGTCGACGGTGATGGTGTCGCCGATCTTCAGCCCGGCGTCGATCGCCGTCTCGCTGACAACGAGGCCATCGGGTGCGCCCAACCGATCACCGGCCGCCACCTGCGGGGCGAGGAACGAATCCGGCTGCACGCCGAACAGCGCGAGGTCGATCTCGACGCCGGAATCGCTGCGGGCGTTGATGAGCGCGTTACCGAAGGGCGCGGCATGCTCGACGCCGGGCCGCTCGGCCCACACGCCGACCGCGTCCTGGTCGACGACACTGCGGGAGAACGCGGAATCGGTCTGCACACCTCGAGCGAAGGCGAAGGAGGTGACAGGCAACTGCTGTAGTCCGGAGACGCCGTCGCGGACCAGCCCCTCGGAGAAGCCCGACAACATCACCATCAGTACGGCGATCAGTGAGATAACGGCTCCCACCAGGGTGAATCGGACCCAGGCGAAACGCAGTTCTCGAATGGCTAGGAACATCTCGGCTGCCTCCCGAAGAAGGTTGGAAACATCATGTCCGCATGATAGCGACAACCTGTTTCTATCTCTCGGCCGAGGGGTACCGCTTCCATTCACCGGGCGCGGGGACGATGAGCCGGTCACTGCGCCACACCAGCGATCCGTTCTCGTCGACGGCGGCGGCCAACTTCACCGGCAGCCGGGCCACATACGACCAGCACCGCCACCGCCACCCCCGTCTCGATGGCGATGGCGCGCGGCCGTCCGGCGACCACTCCGATGCGACGCGGAAGAACGTGTCCGACGGCGACCGCATGCCATCGTCGAAGCTCCGGCACGCCGCGAAGCACCAGGAAGATCATCGCGACGCCGCCGAGCCATACGGTGATCCCGTACACGTGCGCCAGCGTGCCGACGAACGACAGGGGCCACCGCCGCGCCGAGCCGCCGTGACCACCGAGCGTCACCGCGAGAATCGCCGAGACTGCCTGTAGCGCAGCTAGGTACCCCCTCCGATTCGACGTCAACACCGGATTCGGTGACGCTCACGAGTTATGCTCGACTGCGCCGGTGAGAGTTACGGCCGCAGTGGGGAATACGAGAACGTTCGGGGCGGGCAGGGGTGAGTTCCATCACGACAGACAGCGATGCGGACTCACCTCGGGCGGTCTTCGCCGAGCGCCTGTCGGAGCTTTTCGCGCTTGCGGGCAACCCTCCGTTGAAGCAGGTCGCCGAGCGAGCCGATGCCGGCGCGAAGGGGGCGCGACCTCGTGGCGCGAAACCTCTTGTCAACTTCCAGCGCATACACGCCTGGCGTGCCGGGGCGAATGTGCCCAAGGATTTCGAGCCGGTCCGATTCGTCGTGCTGGCGTTGCGGTTCTACGCGGGTAAGGCAGAGCACGATCCGATTCGATGTCAGGAACTCACGGACCTTGCCGAGTGGAAGACGTTGTGGGAGGCGGCAATACAGTGGCGTCCCCCCGTCGATGAGCTGAACTGTCCCTATCCGGGACTCGCCGCCTACGGACGCGAGGATGCACGGCGTTTCTTCGGTCGTGACGCGGTCACCGCCGAACTGACCGAATTGATCCGTGTCTCAGCCGATTCTGTCGACACCGGAGGCATGGTGATACTCGTCGGCGCCTCTGGCGCGGGGAAATCTTCGCTGCTGCACGCCGGAGTCGTGCCCGCCCTCATCGACGGGGCCGACGACTCCGGCGACAGTTGGGCATACGCCTCGCTGGTCCCTGGCGCAGACCCGACCACAGCATTGACCTCCGCGCTCGGCCTGCCCGACGCACAGTGGGCCGCCGGTGGGCGGGCAATGCTGGTCATCGATCAACTGGAGGAACTGTTCACCGTCTGCGAAGACAACAAACAGCGCGCGATATTCATCGATAGGCTCGCCGTCCTCGCCACCCGTCGCCATGACCGCTCGGTCGCGGTGGTGGCGGCGGTGCGTGCTGACTTCTTCGCTCAGTGCCTGGAATACCCGGCGCTGGAACAAGCCTTGAACAAGCGCTCCTATGTGCTTGGGCCGATGCGGTTGGCCGAGCTCCGTGAGGCCGTGTCCGGCCCGACCCGAGCGGCGGGCCTGGAACTGGATCGCGGGCTGACCGAATTGGTTGTCACCGAGTTGTGCTCGCTCAGTGAACATCACGACCGCCGCACCTACGATCCCGGTGCGCTGCCCTTGTTGTCGCACGTCATGGCCGCCACGTGGCAGCATCGGGTGAAAAGAACACTGACCGCCGAGGGATACCGTGCCGCGGGCGGGGTGGCGGGTTCGATCGAGGCCACCGCAGAGCGCGCGTGGACAGACCTGACCGACGACCAGCGGCGCGCGGCGCGACTGCTGCTGCTCGATCTCGTGTACCTCGCTCCGGACGGGCACAGCAGCCGCCGTCGGGTACCGCGCACCCAACTGCTGGCGCACTCCACCGAGCGAGCCGCCGCCGAGGCCGCGTTGGAGCAGCTGACCCGTGCGCGCCTGCTCACCACTGATCGCGACAGCGTGTTCCTCACCCACGAGATCGTGCTCAGCGCGTGGCCGAGGCTACGTGGCTGGGTCGAACAGGATCAAGTCGGTCACCTGCTGCGCCAGCAGATCGAATCCGATGCCGCGGAATGGGATCGAACCGAACATGATCCGACACTGCTGTACCGGGGCAAACGCCTGACCTCGGCCGTGCTCGGTTCGCACCCGTTGTCCGATATCGCCGCGCAATTCCTCGCCGCGGCGCAGCGGGCACGAGCACGGGCTCGCCGTGTGCTCGGAGCCAGCGTCGCCGCCGCGGCGTTGCTGCTGGTGGTTGTGTTGGTACTCGGTCTCGCCGCCTACGCGCAGAACCGCGAGAACACGATCCGGCGCGACAAGGAATTGCTGGCATCGATACTGGCCGCGTCGGAATATACGCGCAGCACCGACCCCACTCTTTCCGCGCTGTTCGATCTGTCCGCCCTCCGACTGAAACCGGACGACGACAATGTCCGTACACGAATACTGGCAACCCAGAACATGCCGTTGGCCGCGCCCATAGCCGCCCACAATGCCGCACCGGTGAACCAGATCCAGTACGTCCGCGATCGCAAACTCCTCATATCCGCCGGCGACGACCACCTCGTACGCCTCTGGGATGTCTCGGAATTCACGGCTCCACGACCGTTGGGCTCCGGACTCGATCACGGTGGCCCGGTGAGCTCTATCGCAGTGAACAACGCCGCAACGCTGCTCGCGGCGGCATCCGGTACATCGATCCGGCTGTGGGACATCACCGATCCGTCCCGCCCTGTCCACGTCGGCACGATCACGGCCGATGACGCGGTGAGCCGAGTCGCCATGAGTTCGGACGGTCGAATCCTGGCCGCAGCCGCGGATTCCGGCGCTCTTGGCTTGTGGGACGTGAGCGAACCCGAGTTTCCGGAAACGCTGAGTATCCCGCGATCCGACACCGCCGTTCGGTCGATCGGATTGCACCCCGACGGCCGGTGGCTGGCCGTAGCCACCGACGACGCCGTCCGTATGTGGTCGATCCCGGACCCGACGTCGGTGTCGGGGGCTGCGACCCCTGGACCTGTGGTCGCGCTTCCCGCGCGGGCGCCACGATCTCTGGCCTTCGGCCTCGATGGGCGTACCCTCGCCGTCGGATTCGGAGACGACTCACTGATGGCGGACCGGTCCGATCCGGCGACAGTGGCATTGTGGGACTTCACCGACCCCGAACGCCCGGTGTCCGTTGGCCCGCCATTCGAGATCGGACATCGTTCCAGTGCGCGCGCGATCGCATTCTCGCCCGACGGCGCCACGCTCGCAGTAGCCGACGGTAACCGGGTCACCGTGTGGAATATCGCGAATCGATCTCACCCCATCCCCCTGGGTGAACCACTCGTCGCCTTGTCGGATGCGTGCTCGAACGTGGAATTGGGCACGACGACCTGCGACAACCTGACCACCACACTCAGTTTCGGCTCCGACGACCATACGTTGGCCGTCGGTGCCGGGCACGGACTCGTCCGCATGTGGTCGCTGCCGCCCGCGGTGATCGGGGGCCGTCACGACTTGGGGTTGTTGCAGACCCAGAGCCTCGACGGACGGATGCTGGTCGCGGGGCTGCACAGCGACACCCGCCTCTGGGATATCAGCGATCGCAGCACTGCCAGGGAGATCGGCGACCTCGGGCCGAATAGTAAAACCGATTTCGTCTCCCCCAGTCTGAGTCGTGACGGTCGCACCGTGATTCTCACCAACGGCCCGCCCCAGCACATCGATGCCTACGACATAACGTCCGCGGGCCGACCACAGCATTTGTTCGGCGTGCCGAATACGGCCTACGGCAACATCTTGCCGACCGGCACACTGCTCACGGCGTCGTTCGACACCCAGTGGACCTTCCGACTGTGGGATCTCGCGAACCCTCGGCACCCGACCCCGACCGGCGCCCCGATACCGTTCGGCGCCATCGGCGGATCGGTGAGCCTGGCGATCGATGATCGCGCGAGCGTCCTGGTGACGTCGGCCGACGTCGACACAGGCAACGCCGGTGAACGGCAGCAGGCGATCAAACTCTGGGATATCAGCGACATTCGGGCACCGCGACAGCTCGGAGAGATTCGCAGCGCACCGTCACAGCCATTCACCTGGATCGGCATCACACCCGACGGGAACAATCTGTTGACGCTGTCGGCCGACGCTCTGCAGGCGTGGGACATCAGTCAGCGCACGATAGGTAAGGTCGCGGAACCCGTCGCCACCCACGGGCCCAACTTGACATCTGTGGACATCAGTCCGGACGGCCGATGGATCGCGACCAGCAGCTCGGACTCTTCGGTCCAGCTGTGGGACTTCTCCGATCATATTCGCCCCCGACCTTTCGGACGTTCGATCACCCTTCCCGGTACGCAAACGTGGTGGGTCTCCTTCGATCTCGCGGGGCGATACCTCACCGGGGTAGGAAACGGCACACTCAGCCTCTGGGATATCGACCCGCGCAACGCCGATCAGCGCATCTGCACCGTCGCGAATCAGGTCCTGACCGAAAAGATATGGCAGGCCGACCTACCTGGCTGGCCATACCGACCACCGTGCCGGGAATCTCGATAGAATGTCGCGGCGAGGTGGGGGGTAGGCGCACCGTCCGGGTGGTCATCGACACCGGTCATATCGACCCGAGCCCCGTCCGCTCCGCCGTGAGAAAGAGACCTGTCGTGTCCGCTGCCAAGGTGATGCGTGGATATCGTCGTGGCCGCAGCCGGTAGCAGCCCGCCTGTGCGTCGTCACCGAATACCGTGCGGCGCACGGTGGATCAGATGTGCGGCCCGCGTCGCCGTGACCGCACTGCTCGCGGCGATCGCGATCACCCGAACGATGACAGCTCACGCCGACGATCGCGTCGCCATCGGGAGCGGTACCGCACTGCTGTCGCTCCACGGTGTACCGCAACAGCACTCGCGATTCAGCTATAGCTGCACGCTCACCGCCGTCGGTTACGACAACGCCGGCCGACTGATCGGGATCACCAACGCGCACTGCTTCTACGACAACTTCGGCGACCAATGGCTCTATGACGCCATTTACCTCGAAAGACCCGGACAGACCGGCTTCATCGACGTCGGCATCGGGCCCATCGGACACGTCGCGGTCATCGGTCCCGGCAATCCCGTCGCGCCGGGGCCATCCGGAGTCGGCCTCGACTACGCCGTCATCGTCTTCGATTCCACCAAAGTCGCCCCGTCCGCATCTGTCGGCGCCACACCCGTGACCGATATCGGCCCGCCCCCGCCGCCCGGCGCACCCGTCTGCAGGCACGGCAGCCGCACGGGCCGAACCTGCGGAATCATGTTGGGCCACAGCGGTCCCTATTTCATTACCACCCTGATCGAAAGCCCGGGAGATTCCGGGGCGCCGGTCCTTTCGGGCAGCACACTCATCGGCACACTCTGGATGACCTCGACTGCCACCTCGATATCGGCAATTCTGGCCGACCTCGACCAAATCGGCGGGATCGGCGCGGGATTCCATCTCGCCACACGCTGATTCGCTATCAGTGACAGGCCGCGGGCGAGACTTCTTCGCCCGCGGCCACCGTCCTTTCCGGACATCCTGAGGGCATCAGGCGGAAACCGTCGCAGCACACCTGATGTCACTTCCCGGAGCTCGATTCAGCTTCCGGACCGGAACCCGGACCTTGTTTCACACTTACGGTCAGGAATTCCCGCCCATCCGCCCTGACCAGCGGTTTCATAACCTTCGTCGAAATCGATGCTCGTGCCGCTTCGGCTCTGAACCTACTTTTTTGTTAGTGCGGCCGGATCGACTCGATTCTCGGGAATCAGGCCGCACGGCGGCTACGGATTCCCATTTCGAGAATCCACATTTCGAAACGAGGTCAAAAGATCATGCAACGAATCTTCACCAAAGCTATTGCCATCGCAGCACTCGGTGTATCGGGTCTGCTCGCCGCTCCGGCACCCGCGCACGCCTACACCACTTATGGTGCGATCGCGGTATCAGGAAATGGCGCCACCGGCCAAGCCTGGAACTATCCGTCGCGGGCCAGCGCCGAACAAGCCGCCCGCTCGGAGTGCGGGTATTCGGACTGCACCGTACTCGTATCGTTCACCCGGTGCGGCGCCGTATCGGATTCACCCGGTGCGGGCATGTACACCGGCGGGTACGGCGCAACCCGCGCCGAAGCCGAACAAGCCTCACGCCGCTACACCGATTCCTACGTCATTGCCTCGGTGTGCACTTCGTAAGAATTCACCTGCGCCCGGCCTGCCCAGTATCGATCCAGAACGCTGCGGCAGGCCGGACAATCACTCGTCGACCGCCACACCCGCCATGATCAACTGGAGGTAGGCATCATCGATATCCCCCTCGCCGAAAACCGCGGCGAGCGAGGAACGTCCGATCTCCCCGCGATCGGCGGCCTGCACCAGCCCGAGCGCCGCCTCGCGGGCCCCGGCCCCCGGTTCGTCCTCCCTCAGCGCGGCCACAATGGCGGCGGCGCTCTCCCGGCTCCACACACCGGGTACCGCCGCGGCGACCTCGCCCGCGGCCGGTGAGTCCCCGCGGTACCACCGGCCGCGATCCCACCAGTAGCAGAAGGACAGCAGGCCGGTGCCCGCGCGCGGGTTCAGCATCGGATTCGCCACCCATGCGGGCGCGCCCGCGTACAGGTCCGGCATCGGCGCTCCGGCGTTGTAGACCGCGTCCAGGACCGGGGCGTTCCACACTCCGCCGGATAGGACGGCCCGATCGCCCGGCATGATCCAGAGCGAGGAGCCGCTGCGCTCGGCGCCCTCGAACAAGCCCAACGCGGGCAGGACCCGCGGGCCCCACGGGGAGCCGGCCGCCACGAATGCCGCGGACAGCAACGCCCAGCGCGCCACCATCAACGGCAGCGCGGGCAGACCGTCCTCAACTACCGCCCCGCCCGGCTCGGCCCGCGCCGCCGTCTGGGCTGGCCGCGACTGCCGATCGGCGTGATCGATGTAGGCGGCGAGCCACACCGGCAGCCGGTCGCGCGGGAAAACCTCGAGATCCGCGCGATAGACCTCGGCGGGGAAGAGGTGTTCGTCGGGGAACGGTTCGTCGCCGAAGTCGTAGTCGGTCCGCACCTCACCGGAGGCCGACACCACGAGCAGGTAGCGCCACCACGGCCCCTCGGGCCGGGCGGCCGATGCCTCCCGGTGCAGGCGGACCAGCGCCATGACCTCCTCCGGCGGCACAATCTGGACCGGACGGTCCTGGTCGTCGACGGCGACGACCGAGGCCAGCTCGGCGGCGACCGTCAGCACGAATACCGCGTGAATCTCGTTGCCGCCCTGCGGACCGAGCCCGGTCAGCAGCTCGGCGATCCTGCGGCTCATCGCATCCGGCGGCGCTGATCGGCCCTCGGTCGGCTCTTCGTCTCCGGTCACGTTATGGCACCTCCTCGATCGCGGCGCAGGCTATCATCCGGCGGGAAACGAACGGTGTTGCCGACAGCTGGGTTTCGTATTCCGCTTCTCGACCCATGCTGTGCGCGAGCAGAATTCGCTTGCGCGTCGATGAGGGTTCAACTTCCTGCGGTCTAATCCGACGACATCGACCGCCGAGGAGGACAGCTGTGCTGAGCAATCCGAGAGGACGTTTCGGGTCCACCGCGGAGCGGTCGTGACCCTTTACCTGCCGGACGGGTTGCAGTGGCTGGCCTGGGTGGCCGGCACGACCTGGCCGGAGGGCGACGAGGACGCCGCATGGGCGGTCGCGGAGGCGTGGAAGACGGCGAGCAACGAACTCGAGGCGCTGCTCGCGGGCATCGACGCGGCCGAACAGGCCACGGTGGCGGCATACCCGGCCGGGGACGGCGGCGCGGCGATGGGGGCCCGCTACGACACCCTGCGCAGCGGGGATCAATCCGTGGAGGCGCTGGCGAAACTGATGGGCACGGTCAGCGACAGCGCCTTCGACATGGGCACCGAGATCCAGGCGACCAAGATCACCGTCATAGTGACCCTGGTCTGGCTCGCGGTCGAGATCCTGTGGGCGTGGGTGTTCCCGCCGACCGCACCCGCGGTCGAGGCGGCCGCGATCACCACGACCCGGTCATTCCTCAAGGTGTTCGAGGATTTCGTCCAGAAGATCATCACGAATATCGCCGCTCGACTCGGCGCCCCGACGGTCAAGCGGCACTTCTGGTCCCACGCGGCGCGGCTGCGGCCGGTGCTGCCGACGGCCAAGGGGTACGGCGTCTACGGCGTGCGGGCGATCGAGGCCGCCGCCATCACCGGAACGATCAATGGATCGGTGCAGGTCGGCCAGCTCGCGGCGGGCAAGCGCCGCCACTTCAACGGCGGCGAGTTCGGGCTGTCGGTCCTCGCGGGCGTCGCGGGCATGATCCCCGGCCGCGAGGTCGGCCGCTATCTCGGAAAAGGCATCGACAAAGTCGCGGGCAAGAATCTCGACAATGTGGCGGGCCGCGTGGGCCGGGGCGCCGTGATCGGCGGCACCTCCGGCGCCGTCGGCACCGCCTTCGGGAATGTGGCGGCGGGCGCGGTCACCGGTGACTGGTCGTCGTTCTCCTCCGGTGCCGGCTGGGTCGGCGGCATCGCGCGCGGCGGCATCGTCGGCGGGGCGCGCGGCGGATTCGCCCTGGGAACCCCGATTCCCCCGGGGCGTGGGGACATTCGCTCCTACGTGTGGATGCCGAAACCCGCGCCCGGCAATACCGCACGCCCGCCGGTCAACGACGGATCATCCACCGGCACGGGCGGGAGCGGGTCCTCGTCGGCGACCACCGGCGGGTCGACGAGTGTCCAGGACGGGCGATCATCGATCGCGGGCGGCAGCGGTACGTCGACCCAGGCGGGCCGCGGCGACGGCTCCTCGTCCTCGGGCAGCTCCGTGTACTACGAGGCCACCGGCGGATCCAGCGGCGGATCCAGCGGCGGCAGCGTCGGCGCGGGATCGGGCCGGACGGTGTATCACGATGCCGTGAGCACGTTTTCGGGCTCGTCCTCGGGCTCGTCCTCGGGCTCGTCCACGGGATCGACCTCCAGCTACGCGACGGCTGTCGGCAGCGGACAGTCCGGCCATTTCGTCGGCAGGCCACCTACCTCGTGGGAGTCGTCGGTGGACGGCTGGGGCACGACCGGACGCCCGCCGCCCGGCGGCACGGGATTTCAGGGGGGAGCGCCGCTTCCACCCGCGCCCCTCCCGCCCGGTGGTGCGTCACCCGCGTCGTCCATCTCCGCCGGACACGCGCCGCCCGACCCGAACGGCGGGGGGTCGTACTCCACCGGATCCCAGACAAGCGGTACGGCAGGCACACACGGAAACCCGATCGTCACCGGCGCCGACCAACCGTTCCTCGGTGAGGGCAAGGATGTGCGCGGCAAGCCGCGCCCGAAACTGTGGCCGTCGGTGGAGCCGCTACCCGGCGCCTACACGCCGCCTTCCGGGGTCGGGTCGCAGCCGAGCGACTGGCTGCCCGCGGCGCTGTCCCCCGAGACCGACGCGCGGGCCGACGCCGTCGGCCCCGAGGACGTCGATATTCCTTTCACCCTCTAGACCGCCGACATCGAAGGGAGTGCCGTATGGCCGATCGCGTGGAGGTCGACCCTCAGCAGTTGCGCCGGGCCTCGGAGCTGACCGCGGAGTTGTCGACGAAGATCACGGCAACCGCCGACAGACTCCGCAACGCCCTCGCGGGCATCGAATCCGACGCCACCACCGCGCCCTGGGGAAATGACAAGCGGGGCAAGAAGTTCGCGGAGGGCGACAAGGGTTACCAGGCCGCGCGGAAGAATCTGCTCGACGGCGCGACCGGGGCGGCACAGGCGCTGCACGACATGTCGGAGGGCCAGCGCGAGGCATCGGACGCGCTGACCAACACCGATCAGGCATCCGGCGGGCAGTTCGGCGGGGGAAACGGGTGAGCGTCTCATGGTGAACGACCGCTTGCGCGCGGATATGGCGACGATGCTGGACGGCCTCGGCGAGCAGTTCCGCGGAATCGCCGAACTGCAGAAGCAGCGCTCGCTGCTCACGGCCACCGTGACCGCCTGCGAGAAGCGCATCGAGGTGATGGTGAACGCCGACGGTGTCCTGATCGCCACGAAATTCGCCGACGACGTCCTCGATCTGAGCCTCGAGGAGATCGCCGCGAATCTCACGGCGGCCGTGCAGGCCGCAGCCGCCGAAGTGGCCGCTCGCGGAAGGGAATTGATGACGCCGCTGCTGGAACGCAGGAACGCGCTGCCGAAGCTCTCGGAAATCGTCGAGGGCGCACCCGACCTGGGCGCGATGCTGCCGACCGCACCCGCCCCGCCGACGACGCCACCCGACCCGACCCGTTGGCCCGCCGACGATTCCGCTGCCACGGGGTCGCGGTCGATGGTCGCCGACAACGACGACTGACATACCGGCAGTGGACACCACAAGAAGCCGGGATCCGATCCCCGACGAAGAAAGGTGACGATGGCCCTCGAACCGAACACGTGGTCCGGCCTGGAGAACCAGGCGAAGGCGGGGTATCTGAAGTTCGACGCGGCCAATGCCTTGGCCGCGGCCAAAGCAGCCGCCGACCTGGTCGATGATCTGCTCGGGATGGCCGCCGCGGTGACCGACCTGCGGCTGAACAATTTCGCCCCCATCGGCACACTGACCTCCGGCGCCCAACTGGCAATGGCGTTCACCACCAAGGGTTCCCGCCTGCACACCATCCTCGGCGACCACGCGAAGATCGTCACCGATATGGGCGAGACCTACATCGCCGCGGGCAGGGCGTACGCGACCGCCGACGGCGATTCCGGCGACAACTTGAGGGCGCTCGGCGAGCTGAAGATGCCGACCGCCGCGACGCCCTACACCCCCGGCAACCGGGCACCGGGAGCTCCGGCCGCCGAATTCGACCAGCCCAGTGGCGGTTTCACGTGGAAGGACGAAAACGGCGGAACCCATACCCTGAAGGCGAACGCCGAGAGCTTCCCCTCGTCGTTGAAGGACTACCAGGGCGCGAAGGACACCGGCGTCACGGCCAACATCGAGAACAAGGACAGTCTCAGCTTCAGCGAGATGTACGAACTGGGCCGCGATCTCGATCCGCAACCGGTGCTCGCCGCCGCGGGCACCTGGCACACCCTGGCCGATGACCTGCTGGGCAGGCTGAACAACTTCGTGACCGTGATCTCGGCGGGCACCGATGGCTGGGAGGGGCAGGGCGCGACCGCGGCCGCGGCGGCGGTCCAGAACTACTCCGACGGGGTGCAGCCGCTGATCAGCTCCATGATCGCGATGAGCCAGAACCTCGACTACACCGCGCAGTGGCTATATCTCACCAAACTGAGCATGCCCGCGACATCGGATCCCGGTGACTGCTGCCCCGGTGTGGTGACCAGGCGGTACCGCAAGGAATGGCAGAAGCACTACGGCGAGGGCATGAAGAACACGGTGTCGGTGATGCCGGTGGTCGACGGGCCCATCGCCACCCCGCAGCCGTCCGGGGGCCAGGGACAGAACCAACCGGGCAACAACGGGAACGGCCAGGGCGGCCAACAGGGCGGCGGTTCCGGTTCGGGCGACCAGGGCTACGGCGGCCAGGGCTATGGCGACCAGGGCGCAGGCACCCCATCGACCGACTACCGCACCGGCTATCAGGAGGGCTACCGCGAGGGCCTGGAGGCCGGACAGGGCGGCTACGGCTCCGCGGGTTCGGGCCCCGGCTCGGGTGTAGGTTCCGGCGCGGGTCTGCCCGGCGCCGCAAGCCAGGCCGGCGACGGCTCTCTCGCGGGCGGTTCCCTGCCCGCGGGCTACGACGCCGCCGGCACCGGATCCGGCGCGGAATCGGCGGGCGGCGGCACCGATCCCGCGGGCCTCGTCGGCGGTGCCGCCGGATCCATCGGCAGCGCGACACCCACGCGTTCGTCCGGCGGATCGGGAAGTTCCGCCTTCCCCCGCAGCAGCGTGTCTCCCACGGGACAGCCCGAATTCTCCTCGGGCGGCGCCATGCCCGATGTCGCCTCCCTCGGTTCGGCGCCACTGCCTCGGATGTCCTCCGGGGCGGGCGGTTCGTCCGGCGGGACGTCGTCGGGATCGGGCCGCCCGGGCGCCGATACCGGCGCGGCGTCTCTCGAGGACGCCCTCGCCAGGGCCACGGGCGCGGATCCCGCGCAGGTGCGGTCGGTCCTCGATAATCTCCCGGGTCTGCTCGACGAGAACACCCTGTCGGGACTCACCGGGTTGCCGCCGGAGCAGGTGCGTTCGATTCTGGACAGCATCCCGGAAGTGGTCGACGAGGGCGCGCTGTCCAGGCTCAGCGGTGTGGACGCGGCGGGGGTGCGCTCGGTCCTGGAAAATCTCCCCCGCGCACTGGATGAGCAGGCGCTCGCGGCGGCGACCGGCACGTCGGCCGCCGGGGCGGGTCTCGCGTCGCCGGACGCGGCATCGGCGACGGGCGCCGGGTCACTCGCTTCGGCGGGCCGGGATCTCCTCGGTCAGGTGGGGAAGGCGCTGACCCAGGGGCTGGAGGCCTTCACCCAGATCGGGAGCACACTTCCGGGCGTGGAGGGCATGCAGGAGTTGTTGCGGCAGTTCGATCCGACCGCGCTGGCGGCTGCGTCCGGGGAGGTTCCCGTCGATCCCGCGGGCGCGGGCGGCGCGGGTGTCGGCGGCGGCGGCGGAGGAGCCGGGGTGGAGGCCGGCCTGTCGGAACAGCCGACCCAGCAGTCCCGCGCCGCGCTGTACCCGCGGGCGTCGCTGCCCGGCGCGGAAACGCCGGTCTATCCCCTCGCGGCCACGGCTGCCCGCGCCGACAGCATGCCCGCCGGTGCGCCCATGATGGGATCGCCCGGCGCGGGCGGTGGCGCGTCCCAGGGCAACACCGCCCACAAGCCCGCCAAGTTCCTACAGTCGAAGGTGCACCTCGACGAAGCCATCGGGCCGGTGCCCGACCGAGTGAAGCCGGTGGTCGACTCATGAATCGGACCTGGGAATTCACCGACCTGGAGTTCAACCTGCTCTGCGAAGATGTCCGGCAGGGCGAACTGCCCGCGCCGTTCGTCTTCACCAGCCGCACCCGGCTCGAGGCGGACTACGAGCTGGAGAAGGCGCAGGTCCGCCAGCAGTTGCGGCGCCGACACGACCACGATCTGGACGCTCTGGCCGGCGCGATCGCCAAACCCGATATCTTCGTCGTCGCGCACGCGTGGAACGACCAGGATTTCGGCAATCCCGAAGCGCGCACCAGGGTGCACGCGATCCGGCACCGGGCACGCGGCTACGTGATCACCCAGCGGCCGGGCGAAACCCTTTCGCACAGCGGTGGTTTCGACGTCGTCGAATGCGATCCCTACACCCTGGCCGACGCCGTGCTCGGACTGCTTCCCCGCTGCGCCGCGGGCAAACTCGACGATATCCGCCTCGCACTCCCCACCACCGAACCCGAGCCCCAGCACGACCGCCCGTCCTCCATGATCTCGGACAATGACGACGAGCCGGACGACGACACCGCCCGCAGCGCCGCGTTCTTCGATACCCCCGCCGTCAGCACCGGGATCGTCAAGGTGCTGCAGGGCCACTCCAAGTACGGACCACGGGGCCGGATCGAGGCGGGCCTGCTGTGGCGGGATCTCCCCGACGACGGACGCTACGTGATACCCCTGGACCATCCCGCCCCGGTCGCCACCGCCATGGGCAGCGATCGGCTGCTCCTCTGGATGCGCGACCGGATCGAGGAGATTCTCGCGCGGATGGAATCGCATATGGAAACCGAGGAGTGATCGGGCCGACCAGCACCTCGGTCATATCGAGAACTCACGCCGCCACTTCGACTCCCCATTGTCAGGCGGCGTGATTTTCGGCTTCGGGTTCGGCCAGTGCCCGCTCCCGCAGCTGCCTGAAGATCCGCGTGAGCATTCGCGAGACCTGCATCTGAGAGACACCGATGCGTTCGGCGATCTGGGCTTGAGACAGACTCTCCGAGAACCGCCACACCAGCACCTGCCGCTCCTCGGCGGGCAGCGCTTCCAGCATCGGGCGTACCGCGAGCGCGTCTTCGATCAGCCCGTAGGACGACTCCTCCGTGCCGAGGCGCGCGGCGGTGGAGTTGCGCCTCTCGCCATCGTCGTCGCGGAATACCGCGTCGAGGGAATCGGAACGGTACGCGTTACCCGCTACCAGCGCCTGGGTGACTTCGACCCGATCGAGACCGAGTTCGGCGGCGATCTCACTCGGGCGTGGCATCCGCCCCAGTCTCTGCGCCAGCTTTTCGATCGCGGGCCCGATCAGCGCGTGGGTCTCTTTGGTACCGCGGGGCACCCGCACCGCCCAGGACTGATCCCGGAAGTGGCGACGGACCTCACCCATGATGGTCGGGATCGCGAAGGACAGGAAACTCGTCCCGTGGACGGGATCGAAGCGGTCGACCGCACCGAGTAATCCGAGGCACGCCACCTGCCGCAGATCGTCGTCATCGATGCCGCGACCGCGGAATTTCCGCGCGATGTTCTCGGCCAGCGGCACACACATCCGGATGATTTCCTCCCGCACCGCGGCCCGGTGCGGATCGGCTTCGTCGAGGGCGGCGAGTTTGTCGAACCAGGGGTCGATGTCGTCGTAGGAATCGCCGCGGGACGAAGCGGATGTCCTGTTCGAGTATTCGCTCATGAGAATCAGCTCTCGGCTCCGGGGATACGACTTCCAGTGATCGCCCGGATAACCCCAGGATGATGGCTTCAAACCCTCGGTTCCAGGATTTTTTTCCGACGAGGGCCCGTCGCGCTCGCCGAGCACATTCCGGTTTGACCACGACGAGAACGGGGAGACGAACACTATGGCAGTGAAAACACCCCGTCCCGGCCCCCGGCGGATCGAAACCGGCAGCGCATGGCTTTCCGGCCTGATCGTGGCTACTCTCTCCGGCGGCGTCGCCGTCCTGTCCGCCTCGGTCCTGTCCGCGGTCTTCGTCGCTTTCGGAATCACCGTCGCGCTCGCCCTGGCCCTCGGCTTCCTCCCCTGATCGGTCATTCCGGTTGGTCCCGAGGCGGCAGGATGGGTTCTTCGTCGGCCGATCCCCCCTGCTCGATACGTCGACCCCGGGCCAATTCCGCGTCGAATTCGGCGCCTAGCAGTATCGCGACGTTGGTCAGCCACAACCACACCAGGAATACGATCGCCCCGGCCAGCGAGCCGTAGACCTTGTTGTAGGAACCGTAATGAGCGGCATAGAACGCGAACCCGGCCGAAGCGGCAATCCATATCAGCACCGCGAGCACGCTGCCCGGCGTCAACCAACGGAATCCGAGTTGGCGGGCATTGGGGGCCGCCCAGTACAGCAAGGCGAATGTCAGACTCACCAACGCCGCCATGACAGGCCATTTCACGATCCCCCAGACCGTCACTCCCACCGACCCGAGCCCGAGCCAGCGCCCCACGGTGTCGGCCACTCGGCCGCTGACCAGTACACCGACGGCACACACCCCGACCATGAACACGATTGCGGCAGTCAGAGCGATCCGCAGCGGAACGGTCTTCCAGATCGGGCGACCTTCCTCGGTGTCGTAGACGGCGTTCGCCGCGCGCACGAAAGCTCCGACGTAACCCGACGCCGTCCACAACGCGGTCGCCATGCCGATGATCGCCAATGGTCCCGCGACAGAATGCGAGCGCTGCAATTCCTCGAGCACGTGCACGACGACCGAATTGCCGCCGCCGTTGCCGACTTCGTTGATGGTATCGACCAGCGACTGCGTCGCCGATGGCCCGGCCAGCCCGAGCAGCGCGGAGAGCACGATGACACCGGGGAACAGCGAGATCACGCTGTAGTAGGTCAGCGCCGCCGCCCAGTCGGTGAGGTTGTCCGCCTGGAACTCGGTCACCGTGCGCCGCAGCACACCCCACCACGACCGCCATCGCAATGCCGAGGGGCCACTGATGCGACGGTGTCCCGTGTCCCCGTGTGTCGAGATATCAGTCATCCGTTCAACCTCCCGCTCGCCCACCCCATACCCGCGAGGCCACGGGCGAAACGGGCGCGCCCCACTGGAAGAAACGCCTTCGCCTTCCCTGAGCGAACGCGCATGGGCATCGGATCGGCCATATCTCCGTACACGCCGATCACCTCGCGCGGTTTCGATCGGACGCCGGTGGGCACTCGCGGCACATGAACGGTGTCGAACGAATGATTCCGGTTTCCGCCGAACAGCTGTTCGAAACCCTCGCGGATGGTTGGCTCTATTCCGGTTGGGTCGTGGGCGCTTCGCATATCCGCGCCGTCGACTCGGATTGGCCGCAGGTGGGGGCCCGCATCCATCACAGTGTCGGCCCGTGGCCGTTCACTGTCGCGGATACCACCGAGGTGACCGCGGTCGATCCGCCGTATCTGCTCGAATTGAACGCCAGGCTCTGGCCCGTCGGCGCGGCCCGCATCCGCATGGAACTGAACGAATTCGAACAGGACCTCACCCGTGTCCGGATGCTCGAGCACGCGGTGCGCGGTCCCGCCGCGCTGGCACCGGAAGCCGCACAGGAGTTCTTGCTGGCGCCGCGCAATCGCGAATCGCTGGCACGTCTGGCCGATCTCGCGGTCGGCCGGGACCAGAGGAAAATCACCGGACAGCAGTAGGCGCGCGACCGAGCCGGTGCTGATCGGCCCGCTCGTTAGGTCCGGCAAACACGGGGTACTGCCCCCGCATGGAACTACTCGTGATCATCGGCCTCATCGTGCTGGTCGGTGCGGTGGTGCTGTACCGCAAGTTCAAGGGCACTGACAAGGACACCGACATGTCCACCGGCAATCCACCCCACGACAACGACGAAGCGTAGTCGGCGCACTGCTCGCCGGGTACCGCACTGGACGAGCGAGTTCGTCGGCTCTCGTCAGAGGAGGAGACCATGGGATTTCCCGAACAGCAGCAGCACGTGCCCGGCCTCCAGTCCCGCATGTCACCGGTCCCGGACTGCGGGGAGCAGAGCTATCGCGGCTCCGGGAAGCTGACCGATAAGGCGGCGGTGATCACCGGGGCCGACAGCGGCATCGGCCGGGCCGTCGCCATCGCCTACGCGCGAGAGGGCGCCGATGTCCTGATCTCCTACCTCGACGAGGACGACGACGCGAAGGAAGTCGCCGACCTGGTCGAACAGGCCGGTCGCAGAGCGGTCCTCGTGCCGGGCGACCTGGCCGACGCCGGACACTGCCGCGCCGTCATCGATCGCGCGGTTCGGGAATTCGGCAAAATCGACGTATTGGTCAGCAACGCGGCCTATCAGATGACGCACGAGACGATCGAAGAGATCAGCGACGAAGAATTCGACCACACCTTCAAGCTCAATGTCGGCGCGTACTTCTACCTCGTGAAGGCGGCATTGCCGCATATGCCGTCCGGCTCGTCGATCATCGGCAGCTCCTCGGTCAACTCCGATATGCCGTCGCCGACGCTCGCGCCCTACGCCGCGACCAAGGCGGCGATCGCGAACTTCTCGGCCAGCCTCGCCCAATTGCTGGGAGAGCGTGGAATCCGCGTCAACAGTGTTGCGCCCGGCCCGATTTGGACACCGCTGATTCCGTCGACCATGCCGCCGAAAAAGGTGGCGGGATTCGGCGACGACGTACCGTTGGGCCGGGCCGGTCAGCCCGCGGAACTCGCGCCGACCTATGTACTGCTGGCCTCCGACGACGGCAGCTATATCTCCGGTGCCCGCGTCGCCGTCACCGGAGGCAGACCGATTCTGTGATCGAGGCGTTCACGGACGGGCGACAGCCAGGCGAGCCTCGCCGGGGCGCGCCCGTCTCGATCGTTTGGCGCGCCGTACGCGGGGAATGCCCTCCGAGGCTGCCCGGACCAGCGACAGCTGTCGGCGCACGTGCGGACTCCACCGGACCGGGCATGCGGGAACCGACTCGTGCACCGGCGGAGGAGAGACCATGACCAGCACCGACCATGTACCGAATTCCGTCGCGCCGGTAGCGGAACCCGATGTAGCAGGGGAGCGCGCCGCGCGCATTCGGCGGCGGCTGGAGCGGCTCATCGGTATCGCCGCGACCGAGGGGAACGCACTCGTCGCTCTGCGAAACGGGGATGAGATCTTCCCGGCGATGCTCGACGCGATCCGCTCGGCCGAGCACACCGTGGACTTGATGACCTTCGTGTACTGGCAGGGTGATATCGCGCGGCAGTTCGCCTACGCGCTCGCGGATCGAGCCCGGGCCGGATTACGGGTGCGGCTGCTGTTGGACGGCTTCGGCAGTCGGCTGATCGAGAAGGATCTGCTGGAATCGATGGATCAGGCGGGTGTCGAGATCGCCTGGTTCCGCAGACCCCTGTATCTGTCTCCGTTCAAGCAGAACCACCGCTGTCACCGCAAGGTGCTGGTCGTGGACGAGCAGGTGGCCTTCACCGGCGGGGTCGGCATCGCCGAGGAGTGGTGCGGCAACGCGAACAACGAACACCAGTGGCGCGATACGCACGTGCGGATCCAGGGCCCCGCGGTGGACGGTGTCGCCGCGGCCTTCGCGCAGAACTGGGCCGAATGTCACGACGAACTCTTCGACGACCACGACCGCTTCACCGCCCACGACAACCACGGTGGCGCGGTGGTGCAGGTGGTGCGCGGTTCGGCCAGCTTCGGCTGGCAGGACATGCAGACTCTGCTCCGGGTGGTGATCGAATCGGCCGAGCGGCGTTTCCGGTTGGCCACGGCCTATTTCTCACCGGACGCCTACTTCATCGAATTGCTGTGCGCCGCGGCGCGGCGGGGCGTTGAGGTGGAAATTCTGCTACCCGGCCCCTATACCGATAAGCGGGTCTGCCAGCTGGCGGGGCAGCACTATTACGAAGAACTGCTCGCCTGCGGTGTGCGGATCCTGCAATATCAGCCGACGATGATGCACGCCAAGATCATCACCGTCGACGGGATCGCGTCCCTCATCGGATCGACCAACTTCAACCGGCGCTCCCTCGACCACGACGAGGAGATCATGCTCGCGGTTCTGGACGAGGAGTTCACCGCCACGCTCGACGCCCATTTCGAGGACGACAAGGCGGTCAGCGTGCCGATTCAGGAGGGACGCTGGAAGCGACGGCCGCTATTGCAGCGGGCCCGCGAAGCGGCCGTCCTGCCCATCCGCCGCTTTCTGTGAGCGGGGTGTCGCCCCGAGACCATCGACATACTCGGGGTTTACGCACAGGCAGTGCCGGGGTCAGCCGACGGTGATCGGCAGGGTTTCCCAGCCGCGCACCGTGGATGTCGAAGACAGGGCGAGCGCGTCCCAATCGACGTCCCACCGCGGGAAGCGTGCGAGGAATTCCTCCAGCGCCACTCTGGCTTCGAGTCGGGCCAGCGCGGCGCCCAGGCAGAAGTGAGTGCCGAGACCGAAGGTCCGCAGGTTGTTCATCTTGCGGTGGATGTCGAAGCTGTCCGGGTCGGACCAGCGGTCTTCGTCCCGGTTCGCCGAGGCGATCAGCAGCATCATCGCGCTGCCCGCGGGCACGGTGCTGCCGTAGAACTCGACGTCGGTCGTGACATATCGGGCGATGGCGTGACCGGTCGGTTCGAACCGCAGCGCCTCTTCGATCGCGTTCGGGATCAGCCGCGGGTTATCGACGAGTTCGGCGCGCTGGTCGGGGTACCTGGCGAGCAGCGAACCCAACCAGCCGATCAGCCTGGCCGTGGTCTCGTTCCCCGCACCGGCCACGACGGAGATGTAGGTCAGGATCTCCTGACGGGTCAGCGTCCGTGTCACACCGTCGGTGTCTTCGAATTCCGCGCGCAGCAACTCCGTCATCAGATCGTCGGATGGGTGTTCGGCGCGCCAGTCGATGTACTCCGCGAAATGGTCCGCGTGCGGAATCGCCTTGTCGGACACCTGCATCTGCTGCCCGGGCTCGGTACGTAGATTCGCGTCCGCACGGTCGCGGACCGCCTGCTGGTCCGACTCCGGGATCCCGAGCAGCATTCCGATCACCCGCATCGGCACCTCGTTCGCGAACGAGGTCATGAGATCGAAGCGATCGAGACCGGCGAGCCGGTCGAGCGAGCGGGTGCACATGTCCCGGATCTGCGGCTCCAGAGACAGCACCCGCCGCGGCGTGAATACGCGCGCGAGCAACGCGCGATGGACGTCGTGGGCCGGCGGGTCCTCCATCAGCAACGTGCCCGGGGGAATCTCGATGCCCGCCTTGATGATTTCCAGGATCGGACCGCGCGAGGAGGAGAAGGTCTTCCAGTCGAGCAGGGCGCGGTCGATGTCCTCGCAGCGACTGAGAGCGTAGAAGTCGTGCTTGTCGTTGTAATAGAGCGGCGCCTCGGCGCGCAGCCGCCGGTAGATCGGGTACGGGTCTCGCGCGATGTCACGGTCGAAGGGATCCCAGTAGACCGGACCTTCATGACTCACCGGCGCGACTCCTTCGGTCGCTGCGGTAGGGCGGTATGCGCGTGTTTCGGACATGCTGTCTCGGGCCTCTCGGGCTGGGTCTGCGAGTTCGGGCGCAGAGCACTGTCAGGGTCGTGGATCGGCGGGTCTCCCGCGTGGAATGTCAACTGGCCTGGCGTTTCCCGGCTATCGCTGCGCGCGGGCGGCTTCGTAGCCGGAGGTCAGCCAGAACATGGTGCGGTCGATCGCGGGGACGATGTCGGTCGCCTCGATCTCCCCTGCCGCGAAGCGTCCCATCAGTCCGTACACCAGGCTGCTGAGAATCGCGTCGAGGTCCTGGATGAATTCGATGTCGACGTCTTCCAGTGCGGCCATCGCGGCGGGAAAGACGGCCTCGATTCCGTGGCTCATCAACGTCGCTCCGCTCGCCGAGGCGCGTGCGCGGAAGTACGCGGCGAGCAGGCCGGGATGACGCTCCCATGGCTCGAAGATCGGACGCAGCACGCGCATGAGGGCGACGTGCAGGGATTCGCCTGGGTGGACGGTGTGTTCGGACAGCTTGGCATAGCAGTTCTCCGCCATCCACCAGTCCAGCGCCGCGAGGATGAGTTCGTCGCGAGTGCCGTACAACTTGTAGATCTTGGTGAGCGACACCCGAGCCTGCCGAGCGACCTCGCGCACCTGTATCGCGTCGTAGCCCTCGACCTCGAGCAGTTCCACCACCGCCTGGCGAATGCGTTGCTCGCCCTGTCCGAGGGCCGAGTCCATGACGACAGCGCGGTACTCAGCCAATCCGACCTCTTCTCCACCGAGCGGCAGAGATGCCACTTCCGCTCATCGGTAATCA
The DNA here is from genome assembly GCF_040606855.1 of Nocardia sp. NPDC005366. NCBI lineage: Bacteria > Bacillati > Actinomycetota > Actinomycetes > Mycobacteriales > Nocardiaceae > Nocardia > Nocardia sp. NPDC005366. The sequence continues at coordinate 185,653 of NZ_JBEXFQ010000004.1, read as the reverse complement.
GATTACCACTAGTCGCTCGCGTCGCGCGGGTTGTTTGCCCGCACCCGGCGGGGGTAGATCGTCGTTGTCCGAGCCTGATTCACGGTGTTGCCGGAGGACGATGTGAAGTCATCGGTGGTCAGATTGTCCGAAACCGAGGCCGCCAGCCCCGTGCGGGCTGCGCCGACCGCGGTCGTGGTTGTCGTGCCGGTGCACGACGAGGAGCGACTGCTGTCGCGCTGCTTGCACTCGGTGCGACGGGCGGCGCACAACGTGCCGATTCCGGTTCGCGTCGTTGTCGTCCTCGATTCGTGCGCGGACAACTCCGCGCATCTGGTTCCGCCGTCGGCGGCGACGGTGCGCATCGACGCGCGCAATGTCGGTGCGGCGCGCGCAGCGGGTTTCGCGTTCGCGGCCGAGGAGTACGGCGGCGGCGAACGTCTGTGGTACTCGACCACCGACGCCGACTCGTCGGTGCCGACGGATTGGTTCACCGCGCAGTTGGCGCACGCGAGGGCAGCCGATGTCACGGCGGGCACGATCGCGGTGCGGTGGCGCGAGCGGACCGCGACGGTGCGCGCGGAGTACGAGCGCCGCTACCATCGCCACACGGTCGGCGGACACCATCGGCACGTACACGGAGCCAACCTCGGGTTCCGCGCCGCCTGGTACCACCGGGTCGGCGGTTTCGCCCCGAAGAGCGTCGATGAAGACGTCGACTTGGTCACACGCCTGCACGCGGCGGGGGCTCGCATCGCGTGGATCGACCATCCCGCGGTCGCCACCTCCGATCGCCACGACAACCGCGTCCGCGGCGGATTCGCGGGATATCTGACCAACCTGGCGAGCACATCGCCGGACTGAGGAGTGCTGCCGATGCGCGAAGTACCCGAACGCGACGAGATCCCGGCGGACGAGGCATCGCAGTGGCCTTTGCCCGGCAGCGGCCACACCGATGCGCGATGGCAGGCGTTGATCGACGCCGCCCGCGCCGACGTCGTGATCGGCCGACTGACCGAGGCTCATGCCGACGCGTGCGCGATCACTCACGACCTCGGCAGCACGACGCCGCGACCGGGGCAGCTGTGGGGGGTGTGGGCCGCGCAGCCGCCGAATCCGGTGTTACACGCGACAATTCACGGAAATCACGCAGTGCTGTCGGGTCGGAAGATGTGGTGTTCGGGTGCGGGAATATGCACCAACGCGCTGGTTACCGCCGATATCGACGACGGCGCCGCGTTATTCGCGGTCGACCTGTCCGAACCCGGTGTGACCGTAGTTCCCGATACCTGGCACGGAGTCGGGATGGCCGGGTCGGCGACATCGAGCGTCGACTTCGACGACGTGCCCGCCACAGTGGTCGCCCCACCCGGCGGCTATGTGGAACGGCCCGGATTCTGGCACGGCGCGATCGGTGTCGCCGCCTGCTGGCTCGGCGCGGCGCAGGGCGTCGCGGACCGTCTGCTGAATGCACCGGGCGACGATCTGCTGCGGCAGGCTCATCGCGGTGCCGTCGACGCGGCGCTGTACGCGGCTCGATGCACTCTCGCCCGCGCCGCCGCGGAAATCGATACCGACCCGGATGATCTGCGCAGCGCCAGGATTCGGGCGCGACGGGTGCGGGCGGTTGTCGAAGACGCCGCCACGCGAACCATCGACCGGGTGGGCCGGGCACTGGGAGCGGGCCCCCTCGGCCAAGACGCCGCCCACGCGACGCGGGTCGCGGATCTGACCGTGTACCTGCGTCAGAGCCACGCCGAATACGATCTCGCCGACCTGGGTTCGCTGGTGGGGCCGTGACGAGCATCGAACGTTTCGCCGAACGCGATCCCTCCGAACCGGGCACGCCGATCGAGGTATGGCGACCATGGATTCAACGGCTGGCGTCGATCGACGCGATCGAGCTGGCGGGGGAACGCTTGCAGATCGTGGCGCCACATCCCGATGACGAAGTTCTGGGCACGGGCGCGCTGGCCGCGTTCCTGACCGACCGGGGTGTGCCCGTGTCGATCATCGCCGTCACCGATGGTGAAGCGTCACACCCTGATTCGCCCACGCACTCCCCCGCCGAACTCGCCGCGATTCGCAGAAACGAGTCCGCCGCGGCGGGCCGGGTGCTCGGTATCGAGCGGATCACGCGTCTCGGGCTGCCCGACGGCGCGGTCGCCGAGAACGAGGACCAGCTGACCGCCCTGCTGACCGACAGTATCGAGACCGGCGCGACCGTCGCGATACCGCTGCGCAACGACGGGCACCCCGACCACGAAGCCACCGCCCGCGCCGGCGCGGCTGCCGCGCGTGAACGAGGCGCGCGCGTCATCGAATACCCGATCTGGATGTGGCACTGGTCTTTTCCCGACGATCCGGCGATCGACTGGCGGCGAGCGCGGCGGCTGATCCTGCCCACCGAGTGCGCCGCACGCAAGCGACGAGCCACCGCACAGTTCCACTCCCAACTCCGGCCGCTGTCCGAACATCCCGCCGACCGCCCCGTGCTCGGACCGCACGTGGTGCGACGTCTGCTCGACCTGGACGAAGTGGTGCTGGTATGAGCCCGCGCAGCGATCCGGAGTTCTTCGACGCGAAGTACCGCGCGGATCCCGATCCATGGAATTTCGACACCGACTGGTACGAGATCCGCAAGCGAAACCTGTTGATGGCGTTACTTCCGCACCCTCGATACGGCGCGGCACTCGAGCCGGGGTGCGCCAACGGGCACATCACGACCATGCTCGCGCAACGCTGTGATCATGTGCTCGCCACCGATATCGCGCCGCACGCGCTCGAACTGGCCCGCGCCCGCTGCCGACACCAGGTGAACGTCACCGTCGAGCGCTGGGCATTCGGTGAAACATGGCGCTGGGAAACGGCATTCGACCTCGTCATGCTCAGCGAGGTGGCCTACTACCTGACCGAACCGGCACTGACCGCGGCGATCGAGGATATGGCGGCTCATCTGTCCACCGGTACCACCGTCGTGCTCTCACATTGGCGTCACGACGAAGAAGACCATCACCTCGGCGGCGACCAGGCCACCCGGATCGCGCTCTCGGGGCTGCCGCACCGACCGGTGGCACGGTATCTCGATGACGATGTACGGATCGAGGTCGTCGCCGTACGGTGACTGCGCCCCCCACGCTCCACATACCCGCGCCGGGCTCGGCGACGGCGGTTCCTGAGGTGCGGAATCCCGCGCGGTCGCGGTGGGTGACGACAAGCACACGCATCGGCGTATCCATGTCGGCCCGGCGACCCGCGAATTCGACGCGACGATCACCGAGCAGCATCCGGATGAGCGGGTGGCGTGGAAATCCGATAGCGGCCCGAACGTCGACGCGGACGACCCGTTATTCGTTCGAGAACCGGGGAATTCCGTTCGCGTGAAGGTCTACGCCGATCGCACCCCCGTCGTCATCCGCCAACTGCTCACCGACCTGCTCGTGGCGGCGTGGGTGTACGCCTCGATCCGGGCCGCGATGTGGATCCACGATCTGGTGCACAAGCTCGCCGTTCCAGGGCAGAAGTTGGAGGACGCGGGCAGCGGTATGGCCGACAACCTCTCGGACGTGGGCGACAAAGTGGGCCGGGTGCCGATGGTGGGAGATGAGCTGACCTCGCCGTTCGAGCGGGCCGCCGCGGCCGCTCGGACGATGTCGGAGGCCGGAACCGATCAGCAGGCGTTCATCGACGATCTCGCCTTGGCACTCACCATCGGGTTCTTGATTTTCCCGATCGCGCTGGTGCTGTTCATCTGGTTGCCGCGGCGGGTGCGCTGGATGCGGCGAGCAGGTGCGGCGGTGAGTCTGCGGACCGACCCGGCGGGACGGGACCTACTCGCCCTGCGCGCGCTCACGAACCAGCCGCTGCGCACATTGAACCGGATCGACCCCGATGTGGTGAACGCGTGGCGACGCGGGGACGACGCCACGGTGCGCGAGCTGGCCGCCCTGGAGCTGCGTGGCCTCGGCCTACGTGGGAGCTGACCGCGCAAGGTGTGGCAGTAGAGCGTCGCCGCGCCCTGGATCCGATTACCCGATCGCGGCACAGTCCGAACGGGGTCGCGGTACTGGACGAACTACCGAGAAACTCGAATGGGAACATCCTCGGACGGGAACTGCACGCCGGCAACCTGAGCGTGCGAGCCGGAAGAAGGAGATTTCAGTCGTGAGCACCAGTGTCATCATCGCGGGAGCGCGTACCCCGATCGGCAGACTTTCCGGCGCATTGGCGTCGTTGACAGCCACAGACCTCGGCGGCCACGCCATCGCGGCGGCGATCCAGCGCAGTGGCCTCGGTGTCGACGATGTCGACGCCGTGGTGATGGGTACCGTCGTGCAGGCCGGCGTCGGCCCCAATCCGGCACGGCAGGCGGCGGTCGCGGCAGGTCTGCCGTTGACAGTGCCCGCGACCACCGTCAACAACCTCTGCCTGTCCGGACTCGAGGCGATCATGCAGGCCGACCGCTTGATCGCGACCGGCGCCGCGGACGTGGTCGTCGCCGGCGGAATGGAATCGATGACGAACGCCCCGTACCTGGTTCGCGGCGCCAGGCAGGGTCTCAAGTACGGCTCAACCGGATTCGAGGACGCCCTCGACCGGGACGCGCTCACCTGCGCGTTCGACAGTATCTCGATGGGCGCCTCCACGGAGCGGTACCAGTCGTCGGAGAACATCAGCCGCGCCGAACAAGACGAGTTCGCGGCCCGTTCGCATCGCTTGGCCGCCGCGGCCACCGAGTCGAACACGTTCGCCGCCGAGATCGCCCCGGTCGAGATCGCCTCACGCAAGGGCACGATCACCGTTGCCACCGACGAGGGCATCCGGGCCGAGACCACGGTCGAATCCCTCGGCAAACTGCGTCCGGCATTCGCGAAGGACGGCACGATCACCGCGGGAGCGTCCTCACAGCTGTCCGACGGCGCGGCAGCGGTCATCGTGATGCGCAAGGATCTCGCTGAGGCCCGCGGCATCGAGTGGCTGGCCGAGATCCGCGCGCACGCGCTGGTCGCGGGCCCGGACACCTCGCTGCTGCACCAACCCGCCAACGCGATCGAAGCGGCGCTCGAGCGAGACGACGCGACCACCGTCGATGATCTGGACGTCATCGAAATCAACGAGGCGTTCGCCGGTGTCGCGATCGCGTCGATCCGCCAACTCGGTGTCGACGCCGACACAGTGAACATCCACGGCGGTGCGATCGCACTCGGACACCCCGTCGGCATGTCCGGCGCGAGAATCGCACTGTCCCTGGCGCATTCGCTGAAGGCTGCCGGTGGCGGCACGGGTGCGGCGGCTCTCTGCGGTGGCGGCGGTCAGGGTATCGCCATGATCTTGTCCGTCTGAGGCAGGTGGCGCCAGTACGCGTTTGCGACAGCTGCCGCAAACGCGTACTGGCGCACGGGGAGACAGTGACGCCTGGCTCGCCATCAGGGTGAGCGGAACGACGGTCACCGTCCTCGACGCGGCTGCGGACTACCCGAATTGCCTTCGCCGGGCCCCGGAGCGCTGAACGCCGCGTGCACGAGGTCCAGAAATTCGACGAGACCGTAGTCCGGCCGTTCGGCGTGGTTCGCGTTGTCGATGCGGTGGAAGGTTTCCAGCATTCCCAGGAAGATCAGCGCCAACGCCTGGGGGTTTCCGTCGCGGATGCGTCCTTCACGTTGCCCCCTGGCCATGACGTCGGCGAGAACGTCGGCGACTACCTGGTGGCCGACCTCGTAGAGGTGTGACGATCCCGCACCCGGTGGCGCGACGCGAGCTCCCGAGCCCAGCGCCGAGGCGAGTTCGGCCCAGTCGGAATGCTCGCGGAAGTATCGGATCTGCAGTTCGGCGAGTTGGACCAGGGTGGTGTCAGCGGGGCCGGACTCGGAGGCTTTGGCTTCGGTCAGCGCGTGCAGGGCTGCGCCGCGCCGACGCAGCACCGCTTCGTAAATGCTGTCCTTGTCCTCGAACAGTGTGTATATGGTCCCGACCGCGATCTCACATCGCTCGGCGATCGATTTGATGCTCGTGTTGTGGAAACCCGCGGAGGCGAACGCATGTTCGGCCACATCGAGGACCTGGGATCTGGTCATCTCCAACCTGAGACGACGCCGTTGCTCCCGAGGCGAGTTATTCGCTGCCCCTTCGTCGCTCAGCGCATTCACCGCATCCACATCGGCAGGACCTCGCACCACACACTCCTCTCGGAACATCGCGACGGCGTCATCCGGGTGCCGCCCGCACTCGCGGGAACTCTATCCTGAACGGCACATCCGCGAGATGAACCTATGAATTTCTTCATGAATCCTGTTCATTTATAGTTCGCCGTGTTCTAGGCTGCTCGAGAAGTGTGGCGCGACATATGTGCCCGCATCACCGCTGAGCAAGCTCGAAGGGACGTCGCACATGACAGACGTGCAAACCGAATCCGGTGTGCTGGCGGGTGAGCAGCGAATGCTGATAGACGGCGAACTGCGCTACACCGACAGCGGCGCGATGTTCGATGTCGTCCACCCCGCCTCCGAGGAGGTCGCGGGCCAGGCGACCGACGGGACCGTGGCCGATATGGAGCGTGCGGTCGGGGCGGCGCGGCGGGCCTTCGACGAGACCGACTGGTCACGAGATCTCGACTTCCGCTACCACTGCCTGATCCAGTTGCACGAGGCGTTGGATCGCAACAAGGAGCGGCTGCGTCGAATCCTGGTCACCGAGGTCGGCTGCCCGGTGACGGTGAGCGGATCGCAGATCGAGAGCCCCATCGAGGAGGTCGAGCACTGGGCCGAGCACGGCAAGGCCTTCGATTACCTGGTCGACACCGGGATTCACCCGACGCAGTTGGGGCCCGCGCGGCGAAAGATCCATTACGAGCCGATCGGCGTGGTCGGGGCGATCACGCCATGGAACGTGCCGTTCTACCTCAATATCGCCGAGACGGTGCCCGCGCTGATGGCCGGAAACACGGTGGTGCTCAAACCCGCTCAGCTGACCCCGTGGTCAGGCAGCGAGTACGGGCGGATAGTGGCCGAGGAAACCGATATCCCCGCGGGCGTATTCAACGTGGTGGTGTCCAACGCCAACGAGGTCGGTGCCGCTTTGTCGGCCGATCCGCGCGTGGACATGATCACTTTCACCGGCTCCACCGCGACCGGACGGGCAATCCTGGCGGCGGGCGCGGCGACGGTGAAGAAGACTCTGCTGGAACTGGGCGGAAAGTCCGCGCACATCGTGCTCGACGACGCCGACTTCGACTCCGCGCTACCGATGGCGGCCATGATGGCGTGTGTCATGTCCGGTCAGTCCTGCATCCTGCCCAGCCGGATCCTGTTGCCGCGCAGCCGCTATGACGAGGGTCTGGAGATCCTGAAGACGATGATGGAGGGCTTCCCGGTCGGAGACCCGTGGACCCCGGGCGTCATGCAGGGCCCGCAGATCAGCGCGGCTCAGCGCGAGAAGGTTCTCGGTCTGATCAACAGCGGCATCGACTCCGGCGCCCGACTGATCACCGGTGGCGGTGTTCCCGAGAACCTGCCAACGGGCTACTACACCCAGCCCACGCTGCTGGCCGACGTCGATCCCGACGCCCGGATCTCCCAGGAGGAGATCTTCGGCCCGGTACTGACGGTTACGCCCTACGACACCGACGACGAAGCCGTGGCGATCGCCAACAACTCGATCTACGGGCTCTCCGGCGAGGTATCCGGCGGTGACCTCGACCGCGCGTTCGCGATCGCGACCCGGATACGCACCGGCAACGTCACCATCAACGGCAAAAGCCACTTCGGCATCACCAGCCCGTTCGGCGGTACCAAACAGAGCGGACTCGGCCGTCGCAACGGTGATGAGGGCTACCGGGAATACCTCGAGGCCAAGACCATCGGCATGCCCGCATGAAGGAGAACGCCATGGATGTCCAGCGCATCAGCGACGAACTCGAGATCAACGCGCTGCTCAATACATACGCCCGCGCCGTCGACACCAAGGACTGGGCCCTATACCGATCGGTATTCACCGACGACGCCCACATCGACTACTCCTCCGCCGGTGCGATGGCCGGATCCCGTGACGAAGTCGCCGAATTACTGAGCCGAAGTTTCGCCGCCATCCCCATGACGATGCACTACATCACCAATATCGAATGCGAGATAGACGGCGACCACGCCCACGTACGCGCCATGTTCTACAACCCCATGCACCTACCGGGCATGTCAGAGCTCAGCTACTGCGGCGGCTATTACCACCACGATCTACTGCGCACACCCCACGGTTGGCGCAGCCGAAACCTACGCGAGGAAAACGTCTGGTTCATCAACTCCCCCAAAGCCAAAGCCTCCGAAGGAAAGACAGCGCCATAGCGACGCCTGGAGTATTCACTCGCGTGGAAGTAGTGATCCCAACGGGCCGAGATCGATGTTGAGATCTTCCGGTGTGAGGTCGAAGTGCTCGCGTAATTCGGTCATCCGTTCTTCGAGCAGCATCAAGGTCTTGCCGATGCGCTCGACCTGCTCGTCGCTCAAGTCGCCCTCGTCCACCCGCCGCAGCGCTTGCCGTTCCATCAGTTGTCGCAGCAGTTCCACGAGGGTGAGTACGAGGGTGACGAGTCCGCGCTCGACAGATTCCGGGCTCGAGTCGATACGCGTTGGGATGCCGTCGAATTCAGTCATGCGCGCGCGGCTCCAGCGCGTCGCGCGGTGGGGCGGACTCGAGTGTGCGGGCGGACAGGGTGCTGATGGAAGAGATCAACGCCCGCAGCGAGATCTGCACCATGTCGACATCGGCGACAGAGAGCTTGATGTCGCCCGAGATGACGACCCCGCCGGACAGCACCCGATCCAGTAGGTCGATGAGGGCGATACGGCGGTCGTCTCCGGGTTGGCTCATGTGGGCTCCCGTGCCACGCCGACGAATGAATACGGCGGCCACGGACCGGTGAGTTCGAGCCGGAAACCGGGGTTGTTCTTCCCGAGTTCGGCGACTGTCGCCGCGAACTCGTCGGCGCGGTCGTCATCCACCAGATAGGTGCCGTTGAGCACCATCCAGTCCGGCCGTCCGGTCAACACCGGGTCCGTCGTAGCCTGGCGAGTACCGGCGGCGGCCTGCCGAACCAGGTGCGCGTGGATCTCGTCGGCGCGGGACGCGGCATCCCGTTCGACGGTCTCCTGCGCGGACAGCTGGGCTTTGCGACGCAGCAGATATGCCGTTCCCGCGCCCCTCGCACTGCTCGTGACGTTGGTCTCGGCCATCGCGCTGGTGAGCGCGGCGCGGTCGCCGTACGCCTTGACGCCCCATTCGGTCCGACCGGCGACGAGCGTCAGCGCCGATTCGAAGTCGGCGCGCCGCTCATCGAGCAGACGGCGCACGCGGTCATCGTCCAGATAGACGGTGGCCAGTCGCAAAGGGACGGCCGGGCCTTGTCGCGTGATGGCGGAGACGACGGCGTCATGCGCCCGAGCCGTCGCCTCCAGCCAGCGCAGGTCTTCCAGATTGCGGCGCAGCGGCTCCGCTCCGAAAATCTCGAGCGGCACCGAGCCCACCATCGCCGCCAAGTCCCCCGCGACCACGGCGCGCACCGGCTCACCGGCCACCCCCGTCATGCCCCTCGGTTCGTCCGCCGCGTTCGCGGTGATCGCGTACACCCAGACGCCGTCAGTCACGGTCTTCCTCTTCCATCTCGCGGGCGCGTTCGATCGGGGTGGCGCTGTCGCGCCCGGCTTCGAGTGCGGCGATGCGGTCGCGGAGTTCACGATTTTCGACTTCGAGGTCCCGGTCCCGGCGTTCGAGCGTGCGGGCCTTGCTGTTGAGCCAGGGGTCGGTCTCCCACCAGTCGATGCCGACCGCCTTCGCGGTTTCCAGTGAGGCGATCACCAATCGAAGTTTGATGGTGAGCAGTTCGATGTCGAGCAGATTCACCTGGATATCGCCCGCGATCACCAGGCCCTTGTCGAGGACCCGTTCGAGGATGTCGCCCAGGTTGGTCGACTGATGCCCGCCGCCGTAGGGCTGCGGTGCGGACGATTCGCCGCCGACCACCGTCATAGTCGATTCCCTTGACCGATATCGCTGCTGCCGCGGCTGTAGCGTTTGGTTCTGCGGTAGGCCAACAGATTCCCGTCCAGGTCGATCTCGACCTCGTAGAGCGCCATCATGTCCGCCGACGAGGGAATGCGGCGGTCCGCGAGCACCTCGACCTCCACCGTCCAGCCCTGGTCGGTGGGCTCGATGGACGTGGCCCCCTGCACTTCCGCCGCGGTCAACTCCACGAGGTGCTCGATCGCCGCCGTCGCGGCCTGAACCGCGTTCAGGGGAGGTGGTTGATCCTCGGAAGTCTCGCCCGGCACGCGATCACTCCCTCACTTCGGGCGGGGCCGAGTGCTGTCGCGGCGGAGCTGCACTGTCGGATGGCTGGATCATCCGGTTGAGGACCGCTTGCTGCGCGTCCTGCTTCTCTTCGTCCGACAACTCACCGGCTGCCACCGCCGCATCGATCTCCTCGAGTTCCCGGCGGGCGACCGCGGGATCGTGCAGTTGCCGCTCGACCTGGTCCTGGATTACTTCGCCCAGCCAGATCACGCCGCGGACCGGGGTGAGCGGCAGGGTCAAGAGCGAGGACAGCAAGCCCATTCGTCAGTCCCCCTCGTCCCGTTTCGTCACGAAGTCGTAAGCCGCCATCGGGCCGAGCAGTTCCAGTTCCACGCGACCGTCCCACCGGTCGGCGAACTGTCCCAATATCTCCTCGAGTTCGCCCTGTCTCGACATCTCGATGAGGACCGCGACGTGCACCGCGTCCTCCTCATGGGTGGGTTGACGCGGATTGACAAGGGGTTCCAGCGCGTCGAGCGCGTCGATCACCTGGCGCGTGTCCGCTGCTCGTTTGGCCTCGATCGCCTGGTTGATCATTTCGCCCAGCTGCATCCGAGCATCACGGGTGGCATCGGCCGGTTTGTCGCGAATCTGTTCCCGAAGTCGAGCGGCGGCGGAATTCTCCTCGAGCAACTCACGCAGGATCGCCTTCTCCACGTAGCGACCCTTGATCACGAATTGCGCCCGGCCCTCGAGTTCACGGAGCGCGGAACGGAATTCGTCCATATGGGCCGCGAGCAGTTCCTGCTCGACCGCCTCCTGATCGGACAAGACCGCGCCGAATCGCAGGGGCAGCACCGGCGCGACAGCCGCGGAACCATCGAGCAGTTTCGCGTGTGCGGTCAGATCGTCCGGCGTGCCGAGCGGTCGATCGACCGAGATCTCGCTGACCAACGCGGCGATTTCGGCATGCCGCACGACGGCGACATCGCTGGGCGGATCACCGATGCCGCAGGCGTGCTCCTGCGGTTCCACATCCGCTGGCACGATGCCGTAGACGTACACCGCGGTGGCGCGACTGCTCTCGGTGGCTTGATCGACAGCCATCACTTCGCCCCTCGTCTCTGCGTCTGACGCTTGTCCTCGACATCGCCGAGCATGTCCATGACCTTCTCGCCCGCGGCCTCCAGCGCGCCTTTGGTCTTATGCTTCGCGGCGCCCTCGGTGACGTCACCGACCAGGTCGGGCAGGCCCTTGGGTTCGCTATCGGAGATCTCGAGCCGGTCGACCGCTTCGGCGAATCGCAGGTAGGTGTCGACACTGGCCACCACGACCCGCGCGTCGATGGTCAGCAATTCGATGCCGACCAGTGACACCCGCACGAACGCGTCGATGACCAGTCCCTTGTCGAGAATCGTGTCGATGACGTCGGCCAGGCCCGAGGAATTCGGACGGGTCATCGTGCTGCCGCCGCCCGCGCCGCCGCCCGCGGGTTCGATGGTCATGCTCGTTCTCCTTGCCGTTCCCTCGAGCGGGTTCTGCCTGCGGTGGTACGCCGGGCGGCGGGCCGACGACGACGCGGCGGCTCGGGTTCTTCCTCGTCCGGTTCCTCGTCTTCCGGCGCGGCATCCTCGTCTTCTAGCCCGGTGTCCTCGTCATCCGGCGCGTTGTCGTCGCGTTCGTCGTCCACGCCCTCTTCCTGCTCCTTGCGGCGGGCGGTCTCGTCGTCCTCGACCACTTCCTTGTCCCGGATCTCGCCGTGCCAACCCTCGATATCCTCGGGATGCAGCACGCTCTCGGTCATGACGTGACGCTGGAAATGCTTGAGCTCGAGGCGGGACCGGCGGCCGACCGCACGCCAGAGATTGGCGGTCTTCTCGAACAATCCGCCGGGGTGGTACTCGAGCACCATGATCACGCGGGTCAGATCGTCGGCGAGTTCATGGAAGGTCACCGCGCCGTCGATATAGCCCTTGTCGCCTTTCGACCGCCACACGATCCGTTCGTAGGGCACCTGCTCGGTGATCGTGGACTCCCAGGTCCGCCGGGACCAGAACACCTTGCCGGTCCATTGGAGCTTCTCGTCCGACGCCTGCTCGACCTGTTCGACCTTCTTCATGAACTTCGGGAAGTCCGCGAATTGGGTCCACTGGTCATAGGTGAGCTGGATCGGAGCGCCGACATCGATCTGCTCGACGATATTCGTCAATTTCAGCTTCTTGCCCCCGGAGCCCTTGCCCTTTCCGCCGAGCAGCGAGTCCTTCACATCCTGGAATTTCTGCACGGCAGTGTGCTTGACACCGTCCAGCCCGGCACTCATGGCCGCTCGCATCGGCGAGGCGCCACCGGCGAGCTTCTCGATGCCGGTCACCGCCGAGACCAGATTCCCACCACCTCCGTCTGCGTACTGGGTCAGGCGTTCGGCCGTCCCGGACACCTTGCCGGTGACACCCGAGAGGGCGCGTCCGGCCAGAGTCCCGGCCAAATCCTGCAGGGAGTGCTGTAGGTGTTGGGTTGGGGTCTCCTCCTGCACCGTCCGCCGAGCGGTTCCGGCCGCGCCCGCCGCGGTCTTCCCTGCCCGACCGGCCGCGCCGGACGCGGTCTTACTCGCCCGCCCGGCCGCGCCGGCGGCGGCCTTACCTGCCTGGCCTACGGTGCCGGTGGCGGCCCTACCTACGTTTCCGGGAACATCCGTGAGAGGTTTGCGCACCATCGCATGTCATCTCCTCGTGCGCCGCACGGGCGCCTGTTCCGCTACGTCGGCGCGTACGCGACGCCGGCTGGGGGTGGTCGGATTCGGGCTCTTGGAACCGGTCGACGTGTCCGATCCTCTGGAGCGGGATTCGCTGGCTCTAGGCCGTCTGGTGCGCGCCGCCGGACGTGCGCGGGCGGGCTCGGGCGCCTGCTCGTCGTCTTCGTCTTCGATCTCATCGGTTTCGGAGTCCGCTTCCGACGGTTCCTCCTCGTCGGCGTACTCGTCCCCCAGTTCGTCCTCGGCACCTTCGTCGCCGTACTCGGCTGATTCGTCGTACTCGTCGTCGGCGGGCTCGGGAGAATCGATTTCGTCCCGCGCTTCGTTTCCGTCGGTCTGGTGCAGGAGGCGAGCGTTCAACGAATCGATCCGGTTGCTCGCGGCGGAGACCGCCGCCGCCCGCGCCGCCCCCAGCAATTCGCCTCGGACACTCTCGGCGATCTTGGCCAGTTCCGGCGAGGAACCGAGCAGCGAGGTACCGCGCTGGAGCAGCTCTTGCGGAACCCCCGCGGAGCCTCGTGTCGCAGCCGCTCCCGCCAGCATCAGCGCGAAGCGCATCTTGCGCGTGCGGCCGAGGATATAACCGACTCCCACGCCTACCGCTATTCGTGCCCCAGCCTTCACGATGATCACTCCTTGTTTGCTTCGACTTCGACACGCCGAATAGTGATTCCAACCGGAGCGCCATAGGAATGCGCTCTCAATGTGGTAGGGGCCACATTACTCCGCTCACATCTTGTTCACGCCAGAAGTTGCCTGTAGATAGCTTCGTGACACGGCAAATAGCTGTGCGGCTCGGCGAGCAGACAATGGGATCCGACATCGGCCGGGCGGCATCCAACGGCGAAATCGCCCCGCCCTCCGGTCCGAAGTCGTCTACGGGTCCGGCTGTATTCCCAGTTCGTCATCGCGCCGACGAGCACCGGGGTACCGTCCGCGCGATCGCGCTCGGCCGAGTCCGGGAGTGCGGGTCGGCTACCGCATGCCTCGCCCGAGTTGGCGCCGCGGCGCACGGCCGGTGGCATCGAGCCGCAACTCACCGACGCCGAAGTGTTGCCCCCGGCCGTGACGCAGGCGCTGTTACGCGAGAAGCAGGACGCGACACGACGCGACATGAGCCGACGCGGTGCGCTCGCGCCACGCACCGCGATCGTGCCCGCCGGTTGAGCCGACACTTCCGAAAGGCCCGAATGGATCCGATATCAGAAGACAACGACCGGAATCCACTTCGGGCAGGATCTTTCGTTCACCGTGTCGGCGGCATGATGAGCCCATAGTTTCCGTCATATCGGTGGTAGAGCACGCTGCCGCGATTCGAATCGCGGTCGCGGAAGAAGACGAACGGCAACCCGGTCAACTCGAGCCGATCGATCGCCGCGCCGATATCCAGTGTGGGCGCGGATACCCGGCTGATCGTGCACTCCGTCGCGCCGTGGGTCACCGCGTCCGGCGACGGATCAACTTGCGCGAGACGGTAGCCGGTGTCGCCCGCTCGGTACATCACACTATCGGCGCCGCTACCGGATTCGGTGAACAGATGGAATTCGTAGTCCATTGTCTCCATATCGAATATGGCCTCATCGCAGGTCTCGCCGATCAGCGCGTAGGACTTGCGCCGGACGACCTCTCGCTGCTCGGACTCCCGCGGAAAGTACGACAGCCAGGCCCGCGAGATATCACCGTGGCGCCATTCGTGCCCACGGAAACCGCGACGGCCGTTGCGGACCGCGTCGCGATGCCGGGACAGCCGTTCCAGTCGCGTCTTCAAGCGAGCGGCCAACAGATCGATGGCCTCCCGGGTGGTCTCCGCCGCGACCTGAACCCGGACCACTCGACCTTGCGTGTCGACATTCGCCTGGGCGACGATCGGGCGCGCTACCGCCGGATCCGGATGCCCGGTGAGTCGAATCCCCACGCTCAGCACCGGCTCGAACCCGTGGTCCAGGATAGGAATGATCTTCTCGCGCACGTAGTCCGACGCACCGGCCGAAACATGGTGCCCGATCGAAATCCGAAGTACCGAGTCGATAGCTGTATCACTTGTACGCATATTTCGACCTTGCCCGGCCACGTCCACCATCGAGAGTGCCGAAAGTCCTTCACCGCCAATGTCATCGGACACCGATCTACAATCCGATAGACCCGAGGCTCACCGAAGAAATAGCACTTGGAAGAGGACGAAGGCTGCCACCGCGAAGATCAGGTAGGCGAACCACTTCTGCAGTCGGCGTGTGTCGATGTTCTTCCCGTATCGGCCCGCCACGAGCGATCCACCGATGGCAGTTGCCGTGAAAGCTGCGGCGACTCCCCAGTCGAGACCGAGATTGCCGAGATATGCGAGGAGACCGGACCCGGAATTGGCGGTCACGATCACCAGTGAGGTGCCGACCGCGACGGACATTTCGATGCCGAGCAACAGGACGAGGGCAGGGATGATGAGAAAGCCGCCGCCGACACCGAAGAGTCCGGTGAGAAAGCCGACACCGAGACCGGCCGGAATAGAGCGGGCGGTGCATCGGCGCCAGTTGATGGTGGAACCTTCCACTCGGCAGGCGGTGCCGGCGCCCTCGGTGCTCGACAGCATCCGAACTCCCGCCGCGATCATCACGATGGCGAATCCGGCGAGGGTGAGCGCCTCGGGGAGAAGTCGATTCACCGCGCTTCCGGCGAATGCGGCCGGGAGTCCGGTGACGGCGAACATCGCCGCGACTCGCCATTGGACCAGGCCGGCACGCATTTTGGGGAGGGCACCGAACAACGACGCGATGCCGACCACCATCAGAGACATCGGAACTGCTTCTTGCAGCGGAATTCCGAGGCCGTAGACCAGGGCGGGGACGGCGAGGATCGACCCGCCGCCCCCCAGTAGGCCGAGGAGGATTCCGATGACGGCGCCCAGGAGGAGGGAAACGAGAATGGTCATCCGTTTCTCCTTCGATTTCGTATCGTCATGCCGGGCTCGTTTCCGTCCCGAAGCCTCAGTTCCTGGTGCCCAGCGTGTCGATCGCGGCCCGCAGGCGCTTACCCGCTTCATCCGCCCCCGACAGGAGCTCGGGTTCGCCGGAGACCTGCACCGGGGATTCGCCTCCTACTCGGTCGATTCGTCGGCGAGTCGGGGGACTCCCAAGCGTCCGAGCAGCAGGCTCATCGGACACCAGCCGACGGTCCCGTAGAGGGCGAGGTTGGCGCCGGCGAATCCGGTCAGCCCAAGCCAGCGCGGTGAATGTGCGCGGCTCAGTGCCAGGCTCGTGAGTACTACCGAGCCTCCGAGGAGCGGGACCACTCTCTCGATGGTCCAACCATTGTGACGGGGCAGCTTTGTCATCATTCTTCCTTGTTCGTGTCCGATCGACACCTCCCAGTATACCCCCGGGGGTATGGACGGTGGGTGTGCGATAACCCACCGTCCATACCGCTGCGTTGCCGGGTTCGGACGGATCCGCCGAAAGCTCAGCCGTGCGAGAAAGTGATGCTCGGCAGCACCTTGCGGAGCCATGCCGGGGACCACCAGGCGGCGTGCCCGGTCAGGCTCAGGACCACCGGCAGCAGGATCAGGCGAACCAATAGCGCGTCGAGCAGCACCGCGACACCGAGGATGATGCCCATCTCCTTCGGCGGCAACGGCTCCGACAGGGCGAAGGTGAAGAACACCGCCACCATCACCGCCGCCGCGGCGAGGATCACCCGTCCGGAATGCGCAAGTCCCATGATGTGAGCGACGTCCGGATCGCCGGAGGTCTCGTAGTGTTCCTTGGCGGTCGAGAGCAGGAAGACGGTGTAGTCCATCGCGATCGCGAAGATCATCGCGAAGAAGAACACCGGTCCCCAGCCGTCGAGGAAGCCCTGGGGTTCGAATCCGAGCAGGCTCGCACCGACACCGTCCTGGAAGATCAGCTTCGCGACACCGAACGCCGCCGCGGTCGAGAGCAGGCTCACCAGGGTGCCGATGAGCGCGATCAGCGGTGCCTGCAGGGCGACGAGCAGCAGCAGGAATCCGAGGACGAGGATGACTCCGACGATCACCGGCAGGTAATCGTCGAGCGCCTGCTGTAGATCGAGGTTCTCCGCGGGCGCGCCGCCGACCAGCGCACTGTCGGGCAGATCGGCGCGCAGCTGCGACAATATGGTGCCCATCTTCTCGTCCGAGGGGTCGACGTCCGGGATGGCTTGCAGCATGACGTAGTCGGCGCCGTCCATGGCGGACTGCGGGGGCGTGACCATGGTGATCCCCTCGGTGCGGGCGGCAGCGGCCGCAGTCGCGTCGGCATCGGCCGCGGGAGTGATGATCTGCAGCATGCCGGGTGCGCCCTCACCCATCTGGGACTGGACGAGTTCGTAACCCTGGCGGACCGGGGCCTCTTCCGGGACGACCTCGATCGACGGCATGGCGACCTTCAGGCCCAGAACCGGCAGGGCCAGAGCGACAAGCACCAGCAGCGCGCCGATCGCGAAGGGCCACGGATGGTTGTTGAGCAGATTGCCCCACGCCTCGAACTTCGGGGAGCGGTGCTGCTGGCGCTTGGCGAAGGGCAGCGCGCCGGCATTGACCTTGCCGCCGAGTTTTGCCAATACCGCCGGGAGCAGGGTCATGGAGGCGGCGAGGACGAAGAACACGGCGAGCATGATGCCAACGGCCATCGTGCGCACCGCGGGAGCGGGCACGAGTAGTACGGCGGACAGGCTCACCAGCACGGTGATCCCGGAGAGCACGATCGCCTTGCCCGCAGTGTCCATGGTCTCGGCCACCGCGGCCCGCCTGTCGGCGTTCTTGCTCAGCGCATCTCGGAAGCGGGCCACGATGAACAGGGCATAGTCGATGCCGAGGGCGAGGGCGAACATCATCGCGAAGTTCATCGCCCACACCGAGATCGGGGTGACCTCGTTGAGGAGCACAAGGCCACCGGCCGAGGCCACGAGCCCGGCGACGGTCAGCAGTAGCGGCAATCCGGCCGCGACGAGGGAGCCGAAGGCGAGCACCATGATCGCCAGGGTCACCGGCCACGAGAGCATCTCAGCCTTGATCATGGCATCGTGGTTGGCCTTGTTGAAGTCGCTCCACAGAGCCGACGATCCGGTCGGATACACCTCGATGCCGTCACCCGAGAGTGCGGTCAGTTCGTCTTTGAGTTCGTCGACCGCCTTCACCATGTCGTCGGTGCCGGCATTCGCGCCGGCGATCATGATGCCGGTGTGTCCGTCGGGGCTGATCGACATGCCCGGCTGCGGCGCGATGATCTCACCGAATCGAGGATCCGATGCGAAGATCGCGGTGGCCTCGGCCACGGTCTGCCGCATCGGGGCATCGCTGACCCGCAGCGTGTCCGAGTGCACTACCACCTGGACGGCGGCCGACGAGTTACCGCCGAAGTGTTCCTCGGCGAGTTGGCGGACCTGCACCGATTCCGAACCGTTGGCCTGCCAGCCGGCGCCTGCCAGTGAGCTGAAGACGCTCGGGGCCACCGCGCCCAGGGCAATCAGCACGATCACCCAGACGCCGAATACCCATTTGGCGTGTGTTGCCATGGCTGAACCCAGGTGCGCCATCGGACCCCCCAGCGTCGAGGGCGGTGGGCCACTCACATTCTTCGAGGGCTTCGTCAGCGACGGATGATCGTCACCGGGCTTGTTCTCACTCATACACGAACTCCTTATACGGGTGGGGGTATATCAGGGGCTGTAATGCGCCCCGAACAAGAGGATTGAGTACCGAGGAATCACTGCATCGCAGTTACGCGCACCGAATATATACCCCCAGGGGTACTTTTGGCCAGGAGGCGCGGTGTCCTGGTTCCAGATCTCGCGCCTCCCGGCGCACCGATACCTAGGCGTTCGCGGACGTATTCCGCTCGGCCAATTTCGTATGGACCGCGGTCATGTCGATGGCCTTGATCTGGGTGATCAAGTTCTCGAGCGCGGCCGGGGGGAGGGCTCCGGGCTGGGCATAGACGAGCACACCCTCGCGGAATGCCATTATCGTGGGAATCGACCGGATTCCCACGGCAGCGGCGAGTTGCTGTTCCGCCTGGGTGTCGACCTTGGCGTGCACGATGTCGGGGTGAGACCGCGCCGACTTCTCGAAAATCGGGGCGAACGCCCTGCACGGTCCGCACCACCCCGCCCAGAAGTCGACGAGCACGATGTCCTGCCCGGAGACGGTGGATTCGAAGTCCGCGGACGTAAGGTTTGTGGTGGTCACGAGGTGGTCCTTTCGTTGATGTGAATCGAGGATGCCGCCGAGTCGGTCAGACAGGGACATGCGCCTCGGCCCATTCGTTGTAGCCGCCGATCAGATCGGAGACCCGCTCGAATCCCTGGGCGCGCAGCAGCGACGCCGCCACACTCGACCGCCACCCACCGGCGCAGTGCACCACGATCGGCCGGCCGGTGGGCACCTGCCCGAGCTGAACCCGCAGCTGCGCCAACGGGACCGCGATCGCCCCGGGAATGACCCCGGAATCGCGTTCACCGGGGTTGCGGATATCGACCAGGGTGACCGCGTCCGCGGCCAGCAGGCGGTCCAGCTCCCGCACGGTGGTACGCGGCGCGGTCCGCACCAGGTCCGCCAGCTCGGTCGGGAACACTCCGTCGAGACCTGTGTTGACGTAGCCCACAGCATTGTCCGAGCCGATCCGGGCGAGCCGCAGC
The DNA here is from genome assembly GCF_040606855.1 of Nocardia sp. NPDC005366. NCBI lineage: Bacteria > Bacillati > Actinomycetota > Actinomycetes > Mycobacteriales > Nocardiaceae > Nocardia > Nocardia sp. NPDC005366. The sequence continues at coordinate 165,999 of NZ_JBEXFQ010000004.1, read as the reverse complement.
GCCGCGTCCTGCTCCTCGCCGGGGTACGTGATCAGCACGATGCGCTCCCCCACCTCGGCGACCATGCCGCCGGTTTCGGCGAACCGGCCGTCGAAGCCGACGTTGACCGATCCCGCCAGGTGTCCGGCGGCGAAGTCCTCGACGCTGCGGGCGTCGAGCACCCGCGTTCCCGCCTCGAGCTCGGCCCGAAACTGCTCGGGGGTCTGTTCCGGAATTCGGCGCGCCTGATCCAGCAACGGATGCATCGTCTTGTTCAGCCCGGCATCGACCGAGAAGTACGATGGCGCCGCCGGCTGACCGTCGACCACCAACGCCACGAACGCATCCTCACTCATCGGCTGCACCGACGGGTTCGTCGCCCGCTGCTCACCGATGGTGGAGGTCAGCTCCTCGGACAGGTTCTTGCCACAGGACGAACCGGCACCGTGGGCCGGCATCACCGTCACCACATCGGGCAGGGCCAGCAGCTTCGCGTGGATGGTGTGATACATCGCCCTGGCCAGATCCGAGGTGGAGCTGTCGCCGATGTTCACCAGGTCCGGCCTGCCCACATCGCCGATGAACAGTGAGTCCCCGGTGAGAACCGCCGTGGGCGTGGCGCCGGGACGCTCACGCACCAGCACACTGATCGATTCCCACGTGTGCCCCGGGGTGGACAGGATTTCCAGATCGACGTCGCCGAGGGAAAGGCGCTCACCGTCGGCGAGGCGGCGGATCGGGTAGTCGGCCTCCGCGGCCTCGCCGAACCCGATCCACGCGCCGGTCGCCTCGAGCAGTTCCAGGTGACCGGACACGAAGTCGGCGTGGAAATGGGTGTTGATCACACCCTCGATGGTCAGACCGAGACGCTGTGCGTCATCGAGGTATTCGGTGACGTCACGGCGTGGGTCGACCACGACGGCGCGGCCGGTGCGCTCGTCGCCGATCAGGTACGACGCATGCGACAGGCACTCGATGTAGTACTGCTCGAGAATCATCGCGTCTTCCTCCGTGTGGTCGATTTATCGGGGCTTGCTATATAGACAGCCTGGCATATACCCCCTAGGGTATATCAAGTACCCCCTGGGGTATGCCGAGCGAAGCCCGATACCCCGCCCGAGCCGAGGAGTCGCAGATGAGAGAAATCGATATCGCCAGCGGCGCCGGCCGCCGCGCCATCCCGGTCGCCGGCGGGACAGACGCATGGCTGCGCACCGGAAATCCCGCCGCGACGGGCGGTGCGCGATGAGCATGCACGACAAGGCCAGGGCGCCGTTCGGACGATACTCGAAACCACCCCCACCATGAGCGCCTTCGTCAGGGGACGCACCTCCGAACAGAAGGGTCGACAAATGACCACACAACCCGCCACCGCCGCCGATTCGACCGCTCTGGTGCTCAACCGCCTCCGCCGAGCGCAGGGCCAGCTCGCCGGGGTGATCACGATGATCGAATCCGGCCGGGAATGCCGTGACGTGGTGACGCAACTCGCCGCGGTCTCGCACGCCCTGCACCGTGCCGGCTTCAAGATCGTCGCAGCTCAACTACGTCAATGCGTTCTCGACGAGCAGGACAGCGCCTGCGGCGACCGCCTGTCCGAGGAAGAACTCGAGAAGCTCTTCCTCACCCTGGCCTGACCGCCGCGGACGACGACCGAGGTCCGGCTGTTCGCTTACCCCGAAAAGCGAAGCGGGAGAACCGACGTGGACACGATCCGGTTCGAGAACCTTGATCACTTATACCCCATGGGGTATATTGCCACCATCCACACGATCCCAGGAGGGCCACCATGTGTTACCCCGTCACGTGCTCGACCTGCTCGAAGACCACCTGGGGAGGCTGCGGTTCGCACGTCGACAGCGTCATGCGATCGGTCCCCGCCTCCGATCGGTGCGACTGCGCCGAGAACTCCGCTCCCCCCGCGAAAGCAGGGTTCTTCGGCTCACTTTTCGGCCGCTGAACCCAGCGCGCCGACAGCGTCCCGCGCGCATGCGCCGGACCGACGAGCGGGCATCACCTTTCGACAGCCGGGACGACGAGGCGCCAATCGGGGGCCATGAGCCACGCCGGGGCCATCGCCCCCAGGACTGGACAACTACGCCTTCGCCGCCCCCGCCCTGCTAGCAAGCCTCCGATATACCACTAGGGGTATACTAGAGGCTCGGATTCGAGGAAGGAACACATCATGGTCGGCGACGAAGACACTATCGCCCTGGTACTCAACCGGCTGCGCCGCGCGCACGGACAACTCGCGGGCGTGATCTCGATGATCGAGCAAGGTCGCGACTGCAAGGACGTCGTCACCCAGCTGGCGGCCGTTTCACGCGCACTGGACAAGGCCGGATTCAAGATCGTCGCCACCGGACTGCGGGAATGCCTGACCGGGCAGACCGCAGACGGCACCGCGCCGATGACCGAAGCCGAACTGGAGAAACTGTTCTTGGCCCTCGCCTGACCCACATCCGGCGCGGGTGGAGACCCCACAGAACCACGGAGATATCGATGTCGCAGCTACCTCGTCACCATGGCTGGTCCATTCCACGCGTCGTACCGCTACTGGCGGGGATCATCGTGGTGGTCAGCACACTCCTGGCAGCGATGGTTTCGCCGTGGTGGCTACTGCTGACCGGGTTCGTCGGAGCGAACCTCCTGCTCTACGGCACCCTCGGCTGGTGCCCCGCGAGCCTCGTGATGGCCCGGTCGGGTATTCCGACGACGGCATCGTGCGCCAGACCGCAGCCATAGTCGAGGCCGAGTTCTCGTCGAGGACCGCGCATACCGACACGACAGAAAGCAGATCATCATGAATCAGGCCTTGTCGACCACCCTGCACACCAGCTTCGCCGACGCTGTCGAACGCACCCGCGATGCCTTGTCGCAACAAGGATTCGGAGTCCTGACCGAAATCGACGTCCAAGCGACGCTGAAAGCGAAACTCGGCCACGATATGGAGGACTACCTCATCCTCGGCGCCTGCAATCCGCCGCTGGCACACCGCGCGGTCGAGGCGAATCGACAGATCGGCATGCTCCTACCGTGCAACGTCGTCGTGCGCCGCGACCTCAGCGCCCAGGACACCATCATCATCGAGGCGATGGATCCGGAGGTGATGGTCCAGGTCACCGGCGAACCCGCGCTCGAACCGATCGCCGCCGAGGCCACCGCGAAGCTGGGCTCGGCGATCCGAGCCCTGCGGGAGACCGCCCACAGCGCGTGAACCCGGTGGACGAGCCCGGATGACCACCGACGGCGCGGGCGTGGCCCGCGCACGGAAAACGGATCGGCTACGCCTGCTCTGTCTTCTCGACGAGTCGAATCCCGCTCACGATGGTGGGTTCGATCGAGATCACGGTATCCATGACCTGGTCGACCCAAGGACGCAGTAGCCGTTCGTATTTCGCGATCAGGTCGGGGTCGGTCACCGGGCGGGCCACGCCGGTGACCACCACCGACCAACCGGTCCGTCGATCGAGATCGATCTCGTCGGCTTCATAGGCCACCACAACACCCGAATTTCCGCGCACCGCGGTGGTGAGCGGCGCGGCGAGCCGAGTGCGAACGATGACCGAGCCGTCCGGCTCGACCAGGTGATTGACAGGCCGGATCGCGGGTAACGCGTTGCGGGTGAACACCACACGGCCCACCGACGTGCGGGCCAGCAACCGCAAGGCTTCGGTGCGGCTCAGTTTGTGAACGGCACGGCCCGGGTCATCGATCGAAACGTCCTCGATCACGACCCATCACCACGCTCGGTCGCGGCCGGAGCCACCAGCGCCAGATCGCCGTCGTAACGCCGATACAGCAATCGACCTCGTTTGTCGCCCGGGTCGGTGAAGAATACGAACGGCAGGCCGTAGCGGCACAGCCGGTCGGCGGCCTCGGTATCGGTGAGCAGCGGCGCGGGATGCGGATTCATGCTCAGCGGCAACGGATTCGACCGTGGTGGATCGACCCGGTGCTGGCGCGCCAAACGCACTCCCGTTGGTCCCGCCCAGTAGACGGTGGCATCCTCGCCGGTCTCGGCGTCGGTGTACAGATACGCGTCGTAGTCCATCGCGTCCATCGCGCTCGCCGCGGTCATCGGATCGCCTCGGAGTAGCTCATAGTATTTGCGGCGCACGATCGGTCGGGGTTCGGTGATCGAGGCCAGCGCGGGACGCGCCGGATCGGGCCAGATCCGCATCGCGTCACCGGCGGCTATCCGCGCGATCTGGCGGTCGAGGCGTTCGGCCACGAATGTCGCGATGAACCCGCTGGGACCGCCGACCTGAACCCGGACCGGCCCCTCTCGGAATCGGACGTTCACCTGTGCCAGCACCGGACCGTCCACACACGGCGCAGCGGTCAGCCGGACACGGGCGGTCGCGTCGATCCCGTGATGACGCGCGACCCGGCCGACCGACCGCAGCGTACGTTCGACCTCCCGATCCCCGATCGCACCCCGGGTCACGAGTTCACAGTGCATGCCCGTCCCGATCGGACGCATTTCGGACAGTTCCACCGACGACAACCCCACTTCCAGGTCCCAAGGATTCGAGCGCGACCCCATGCCATCATTCGCGGCCGCACAGTCGACAGGGCATAAGGTCCCAGGAAGATCGGACATAGTGCCTCGCCCGCACACCGAGGCGGGTTCGGTCGATCACCGCTACCGACGCGTGTGTCGAGCATCCCGCGTTCGGTGATCGGGCAGCAGAGACGAAAGTCCTCCTGTTGCCGGGTCGATCGGCCTCACTTCCGTTCGCGACCCCGCTGCGCGGCCCACCGGAGCGAGCAGCGCGTGATCGCCCCCGCCGTTGCGACGACCAAAGACCCCTCGCGACAGGTACGCCTGCCCCTATTCCCGCACACCGGTCCCTGGTCGAATCGAATCGTCAATCCCCCGACCGAAACGGAGACCATCATGAGCCTGCTGCCCGCACACCGGCGCCACTCGCTGTTTCCCGATCTGACCGATTGGTTCGCCGGCTTCCCCACCGTCGAGAACGTCCGTCCCTTCGTCGAGGGCCGCCTGATCCGGGTGGAGGACGAGACGGCCGATGGCAAATATCTGGTACGCGCGGAGCTGCCCGGCCTGGATCCGGACAAGGATGTCACCGTCACCGTTCACGACGGCCTGCTGACGATCAAGGCGGAGCGCAGCGAACGACAGGAGACCAAGGGACGCACGGAGTTCAGTTACGGCTCGTTCGTCCGGTCGGTCGCCCTGCCCGAGGGCGCGAACGAAGACGATATCGCCGCCACCTACGAGAAGGGGATTCTGACCATCGCGGTTCCGCTCGTCACCACCGAGGCGGCCGAGCCGAAGCGTGTGTCTATCACCTCGGTCGAGTGACGGCGTGTCCGGGCGGCCATCCAAGTCGGGAAATCGCCCGGATTCCCCTCACCAAAACCCATTCGCTACCTCCCTACAGACTGAGATGTGATGTTGCGGGAAACGGTTTCATTCGGCCGCATCGGCGGTATCCGGGTCGGCGCGCACTGGTCCGCGCTGGTGACACTCGGCCTGTTCATACTGTCGCTCGGGCAGTCGTTGGCCGACGCCTACGGCGGGTCCGTGACCATATGGCTGATGGCCGCTGTCGGCGCACTCGGTCTACTCGCCTCACTACTGCTGCACGAGCTTGCCCACTCGTTGGTCGCCCGGCGCGCGGATGTCCAGGTGGACGGAGTGGTGTTGTGGCTGCTCGGCGGGGTCTCCGAGCTCGGTGACGAGCCGAAGGACGCGCGTTCGGATCTGCGAATCGCGCTCGCCGGCCCACTGACCAGCCTGCTCCTCGCCGCGGGGTTCTTCGCGGTGGCGGCCGTGGTCGGCACGGCGGCGGGTGACCCCGCGCTGCGGACCCTGGTGTGGCTCGCCTCGATGAATCTCCTGCTCGCCGTGTTCAATATGCTGCCCGGCGCGCCGTTGGACGGCGGCCGGGTGCTGCGCGCCCTGGTGTGGCGCTCGACCGGTGACCGGCTGCGCGCGGCGACGGTGGCCGCGCGCAGCGGCCGGACGTTGGGGCTGTTCCTGATACTGCTCGGGGTGGCGGAGTTGATCGTGGTCGGCAACCCCGGCGGGATCTGGCTGATGCTGCTCGGCTGGTTCCTGTACTCGGCGGCCAACGTCGAACTGACCACCGCCGGGCTGCGACAGCAACTGGGCGACACTCGGATTCGCGACGTGATGACAGCACATCCGGTGGCGATTCCGGTGTCCTGGTCGGTCGCGGAATTGCTGCGCTCCCCGGCAATGCATTCCGACCACCGAGTCTTTCCCGTGGTCGACGCAGCCGGGCAGCCGGTCGCCGTGCTGTCCTGGGCGGACCTCACCGCCTTACCGGTGCACGAACGTGAGCGGGCCTCGGTGCGATCGGTGGCACGGCCGCTGGCCGCCGCGGCCAAGGCAGCCGAGGACCAGTCGCTCAGCGACGTGGCATCCCGGGTGATACTGCGGCCCCACCTCGACATCATCGCCGTCGTCGACCCGTCGGGGCGACTCACCGGCGTGGTTACGGCCACCGACTTGGCACTGGCCTGCCACCGCAGCGCATTGGGTCTGCCCTTGCGCGGCACCGATGGGAAGCGATCTGCCATCGGCGACTTGTGACCACACACGATTCGGTCTCCCCAGCGGACCGCCAGGAGGTAACGATGAACCAGGTTCGAGTGGAACCCGATGTTCCCCGCAGGATCTTTCGCGACCGGCACGAAGCGGGTCGGGCACTCGCCGGATTGCTCCAGCACTATCGCGACGACCCAGATGTGCTGGTGCTCGGCTTGGCCCGCGGCGGCGTCCCGGTCGCCTGGGAGGTCGCCGCGGCGCTCGGCGCGCAACTGGACACGCTGATCGTGCGCAAACTCGGCGCACCGGGCAATCCGGAATTCGCCATCGGCGCGCTGTCGGTGGGCGGCCGAATCGTACTCAACGACGACATGATCCGCGGTCTGCGGATCACCGCCGACCAAGTGCGGCAGATCGCCCGCGACGAGACCGAGGAGATGTATCGCCGCGAAGCGGCCTATCGCGGCGACCGCGGTCCGCTCGAGATCGCGGGGCGCACGGTGATCCTGGTGGACGACGGATTGGCGACCGGCGCCAGCATGTTCGCGGCGGTCGATGCGATACGGGCGGACGAACCGAAACGGATCGTCGTCGCGGTGCCGGCGGCACCCGAGTCGACCTGCCGCGAGCTGGGCGCCAGCGTGGATGAGATGGTCTGCGCGACAATGCCTTCCCCGTTCGGGTCGGTCGGTGAGTCGTTCTGGGACTTCACGCAGGTCACCGACGAACAGGTGCGGGTCCTGCTGGCCACACAGACCACGGGAACGGCGGTGCCACCCGTCGACCCCGCGGCGATCATTCGCGCGGCTGCCATCGATGCGCCGGGCGGTGTACCGCCCGAACATGTTCTCGACGACCTGATCGGCGACGCGCGGATCGTATTGATCGGCGAAAGTTCGCACGGCACACAAGAATTCTATGCCGCGCGGGCCGCCATCACCCGATGGCTGATCGAGCACAAGGGTTTCACCGCGGTCGCGGCCGAGGCCGACTGGCCGGACGCGTACCGGGTGAATCGCTACGTACAGGGGCGCGGCACCGACACCACCGCCGAGGAGGCACTGCGCGGATTCGAGAGGTTCCCCGCCTGGATGTGGCGCAATACGGTGGTCCGCGACTTCGTCGCCTGGCTACAGACGCACAACCTCGCGCAACACCTACACGACCGTCCACGCGCCGGGTTCTACGGCCTCGACCTCTACAGCATGCACCGGTCGATGCAGGAGGTCATCGCCTACCTCGACCACGTGGATCCGCGGGCCGCGCAACGCGCCCGCGCCCGCTACGGCTGCTTCGACCACGTCGCCGGCGACGACGGCCAGGCGTACGGATTCGCCGCCGCCTTCGGAGCGGGAAGGTCCTGCGAGGCCCAAGCGATACGACAATTGCTCGAACTGCAGCGCGGCGGCCCGGCGGGGGAAGAATCCGACTCGGCCGCCGACGATCGATTCGATGTGCTCCGCAACGCGTGGGCTGTGCGCGACGCGGAGGCGTACTACCGCGCGATGTTCGGCGACCGTGTGTCGTCGTGGAATCTGCGCGACCGGCATATGGCCGACACCCTCGACGCGCTCATCGAGCACCTGGACCGCCGCGACGAGCAGGCCGTCCGGCACCACGGCCCGCAGGCTCGGGTCGTGGTGTGGGCGCACAACTCGCATGTCGGCGACGCCCGCGCCACCGAAATGGGCGCCGAGAGCCAGCTGACTCTCGGTCAGTTGGTGCGGGAACGCCACGGCGGGACGTGCCGGTCCATCGGCTTCAGCACCTGCTCCGGCACCGTCACCGCCGCCGAGGAGTGGGGCGGGCCCGCCGTGCGCGAAGATGTGCGGGTCGCGCTGCCTTCCAGTGTCGAGGAGCTGATGCACGACACCGGCAAACCGGAGTTCTTGCTCCGCATGGACGTGCCGGGAGACGCGGTCGACTGTCTACGCCAGCCGCGACTTCAACGAGCCATCGGAGTGATCTACCTTCCCGGTACCGAGCGCCAGAGTCACTACTATCACGCCAGGCCCGCCGACCAGTTCGACGCGTTGATCCACCTCGATCGGACCACCGCCGTCGAGCCGTTGGAACCGACGAGCCGCTGGCTCGCGGGCACGACACCGGAGACCTATCCTTCCGGGTTGTGAGACGGGGCTCGCTCGCATCCCTCCGCCGCGCATTCCTCAGCCGCGGCGCGCCGACGCGGCCGGATCGGTTTCGTCACGCCTGCGAGGAGGTGGCGGCCGACGAAGACCCGGAGGACGAAGACCCGGAGCCGCCTCGGTTCAGCACCGACAACCGGCGCAGATATTCGGTTTCGTCCAATTGACCGTCGGCAAAGCGTAACGCGAGAATCTCTGCGGGCGTACGTTTTTCGGTGCCGAGCGGCTCGTTCCCGGACTTGGCGGATTGCCTGCGCTCGGGCCGGTCGACGCCGCGCAGCACCATCACCACGCCCGCGACCAATGCGATCCACAGCGGAATAAGGGCGAACATCACGAGCACGAACATCCAGCCATTCATCGCATCGCCGTGCCCGTACATCCCATCGTGCCAGTACATCGCTGCCTGTCCTCTCCGATCGGGCGATCGTCACGCCCGTACCCATGCCGTTGTTTCCGTGATCCGGTATCGAGCATCCGCTCCACGCCTGATCATCGGCAGATCCGAAGGTCACGACCGCGCGAGTCGTCGGACCCCACTGCGCCGCGTAGAGTCGCGGGGGCCGGGCGGGGCAGCCTCGGCATATCGATCGATGTCGAGCCACTGCCTAAAGTCCATCGAGAAGTGGCGGTTCGGCACTGTCGGACGAGCACGCGCACGCGTAGCGTCGATTCTCCGGAGCCTTCAGCGGATGCCCGGTACCTGCCCGAGTCGTCTACCGATCGATGTCTGCGCACCGTGCTCGACGGCGCGGTCACCGTGGACGCGCTGACGCGGGCGCACCGTCTCCAGCCGGTAACCAGGCTTGCGGGCCGCGCAGCGAAGGCTCGCTCAGCGGGCCGCGATACAAGCGGCTCGAGGTACAACGACGAATACGAAGGCGGCGGACGATGGACCACCGTGAATCCCATATGTCGCAGACGGACCTGTTCTCATGGAACATGGAGCGCGACCCGAGCCTACGCTCGACGATCGTCTCGGTGCTGCTACTCGATACAGATCCGGACTGGGATCGCCTGGTACGCACGATCGCTCGCGGTACCCTCGTCGTGCCGAAGTTGCGGGATCGGCTGGTCGCCGTGCCGTTCGGTCTCGCTCCGCCCCGGTGGGAACCCGATCCGGATTTCGACCTGCTCTGGCATCTGCGCCGCGCCGCGCTGCCGGAACCGGCGAACCTGTCGACAGTGCTCGACTTCGCCCGCACCGAAGCGATGACCGCGTTCGATCCGGTCCGGCCGCTGTGGAGGTTGACGCTGCTGAGTGGTCTGGATGGCACTCGATGCGCGGTGGTGCTGACGGTGCACCACAGCCTCACCGACGGTATCGGCGGTATTCGGATGGCCACCGAGATACTCGATCTGGATCGGGCGGGCACCGATCGCGCCCATCCGCCCGCGCCGCGCTCCGGTGGCGACAGCGGGTGGCGCGATATCGCGGCCTGGAACTGGTCTGTCGGGACGGACCTGCTCCGTGGCGGGATCGGCGCGACACTGCCCACCGCGTGGCGAGCCGTCACCCACCCGGCGCGGACGCTACGTGACAGTTCCACGCTGGTCGCCTCGCTGGTCCGCCTGGCCCGCCCCATCACCGCGACACTGTCGCCGGTGATGAGGGACCGGAGTACCCGTCGTGAACTGGCGATACTCGAAGTGCCCGTCGAGCGGCTGCACCGCGCCGCGCACGCCGTTGGCTGCACGATGAACGCCGCCTTCCTGACCGCGGTGGCCATCGGACTGCGCACCTATCACGAGCGGCACGGGGCGAAGGCGGACCAACTGCGCCTGACCATGCCTATCAGTCTTCGCACAGCCGATGATCCGCTCGGCGGCAATCGAATCACCCTCGCTCGCTTCGCGTTACGGGTCGACATCGCCGACACCGAAGACCTCATGCGCGCCCTGAACACCACGATCAGCGATTGGCGCCGCGAACCGGCGATCCCGTTCTCCAGCGCCGTCGCGGCCGCCTTCAACCGCATGCCGGTCGCCATGGTCACCGAAATGCTCAAACACGTCGACTTCGTCGCCTCCAACGTTCCGGGATCCCCGGTGCCCCTGTATCTCGCCGGGGCGCGGGTCGACCGGATGTATGCCTTCGGCCCCACCATCGGCACGGCCATGAACGTGACGCTGACCTCGCATGTCGAAACCTGCTGCATCGCGATCAACGCGGACTCCGCCGCGATACCGGATATCGCATCCCTGGTCGAATGTTTCGGCGAGGGGTTCCAGAGGGTGCTCGACCTCGTCGACGAGCCGGAACCGCTAGCCGATACCGAACCGCCTGGTCCTCGTTCACTGCGGAAGTGAGGTCGTCCGCTCCGCTCGCTTCAACTCCGTCAGCACCGCCTCGACTGCCCGCGGCACGGCAGCCGCGACCGGTTCGGACAGCCCGACGCCGAAATCGACGCGGGCCGCTTCCACGGTGATAACGACGAGTGCGCCGGGGACGGCGCCGAGGACCCGGCCCAGTGCCAGCGCGTCCTGTATCCCGAAAGCGTGGGAGCTGGTGCTGCCCTGGCCCGCCCGCAGCGCATCGACGCCGGTGCGCCGGATTCGGCCGGGGGTCGCGGGTTGACAGCGGACGGCGTCGACCACGATCGCGAGTTCCGCGTCGGCCCAGATATCCAGTAGCTCGGTGAGTTCGCCATCGCTCGCGGTCACGACGACGTCCGCGAGGCCGAGTTCGGCGAGTTCGGAGGCGACGACGAGACCGACTCCGTCGTCGCGACGGAATTCGTTGCCGACGCCTATGACAACCGCACGCGGCGCGGTCATCGGCGCACCACGTCCAGATCCAGGAAATGCGCTGAGCAGGAGATGCACGGATCGTAGTTGCGGATCGTGCGCTCGCACAGTGTGGTGAGCGCGTCATCGTCGAGATCGAGGTTGGCCGAGACCACCCTGCGCAGATCCTCCTCGATGGCAGCCTGGTTCTGCGAGGTGGGCGGGACGATGTCGGCCGAGCGGACGATCCCGTCGTCGTCGAGTTCGTAACGGTGGTAGAGCAATCCGCGCGGCGCTTCGCTCACCCCATGCCCGGTCCCGGCTCGGGGTTCGACGGGAACCGCTGCGCGACCGGGGCGTTCATAGCCGTCGATGAGCGCGAGCGCCTCCTCGATGGCGTACACGACTTCGACGGCGCGCACCAGGATGCTGCGGAACGGGCTACGGCATTGCTCGCCGAGCCCGATCTCCGCCGCCAACTGCCGCGCGTTCGGCGAAAGCTGTCGGTAGTTCAGCGTGTATCGCGCCAGGGGCCCGGTCAGATACCGCCTGCCGTCGAGTTCCGCGTGCAGGGCGGTGGAGTGCGGCACCTGTCGTTCCACCACGTGCGTGCGAAAATCGGCCGCGGGGAAGCACAGTCCCGTGCTGGTCCGCAGATCACCACCTTCGATGGCGTATCGGTCGGCGTCAGTCGCGGCGAGCAGTTCGTCGTCGATCTCGGTGTCGGGAAAGTCGAAACCCGCCGCCCGGCGTGCGGTATTCACCGCGTAGTCGTACGCGCGGCGCAGTTGCTCGGCGACCGGCGCCAGGTCAGCGCGGGTGGGTACCGAGTAGAAACCGCCGACTCGGACATTGATGGGATGGATGGGCCTGCCGCCGATGAGCTCGAGCAGCGCGTTACCTGCCTTCTTCACCGCCAATCCCTCGACGACGAGGTCACGATGGTCCGCCGAGAGTGTGATCGCGTCCGGGTAACCGAGGAAATCGGGCATATGCAGGAGGTGGATGTGCAGCGAATGACTGGAGATCCACTCGCCGCAGTACAACAGCCGGCGCAGGTCGGCCAGTGGCCGGTCCAATTCCACGCCACAGACCTGTTCGAGCGCGTTACACGCGCTGGTCTGGTAGGCCACCGGACAGATGCCGCAGATGCGAGCGGTGAGGTCCGGCGGCTCGGTGTAGGCACGGCCGCGCAGGAACGCCTCGAAGAATCGCGGGGGCTCGTAGATCTGTAGTTCGGCGCGCTCGACTCGGCCGTCCGCGACGACTACGCGTAGCGCGCCCTCGCCTTCCACCCGAGCCAGCGAGCCGACCTTCAGCTGCCTACCGCGGTCACTCATCGCGACTCCTTCGCGCGAATTCCGGCGCCCCCGAGGCGAATGTCGTGAACACCCGATCGATATCGTCGGTGGACATGCCGTTGACGCGCAGGATGGGAAGCAGCGCGTGGATATCGGGATCGGCCATCGGGCCGAAACAGCCGTAACAGCCACGGTGGTACGCCGGGCACAGCGCGCCGCATCCGGCCTGGGTGACCGGGCCGAGACAGGGAATGCCCTCGGCGACTGTCACACAGGTGGTGCCGCGACGTTTGCATTCGGTGCAGACGCTGGTGTTCGGGATGTCGGGCTTGCGCCCGGCGAGGAAGGCGCCCAGTGTGTCGAGCAGCTGGCGCCGATCGATCGGACAGCCACGCAGCTCGAAATCCACCGGTACGTGCGCCGAAATGGGGGTGGAGGTGGCAAGTGTGGCAATGTGCTCCGGACTGGCGTAGACCACCGAGGTGAATTCGGCGACATCGGCGAAATTGCGCAGCGCCTGAATCCCGCCGTGGGTGGCGCATGCGCCGATCGCCACCAGAATCCTGGATTGCGCACGGATCTCGGCGATTCGGCGCAGTTCGTCGGGCGTCGTCACAGATCCTTCCACCAGGGATACGTCGAAGGGCCCGGGTTCCGCGGCGCTGGAGGCTTCCGTGAAATGCACGATGCGAAGCCGGCCCGCGAGGGTCAGCAGCTCGTCCTCGCAGTCGAGCAAGCTGAGCTGACAGCCGTCGCAGGACGTGAACTTCCAGACCGCGAGGGTCGCGACACTCATCACAACTCCTCGACTGCCAGTAGTGGTTCGGCTACCGCGTAGTCGACGATCGGGCCGTCGCGGCAGAGCAGTAGCGGGCCGAGCTGGCAGTGACCGCACCGCGCGACACCGCACTGCATATTGCGTTCCAGTGATACCCGGATATCGCTCGCGGCGATGTCCTTGTTCAGCAGGGTTCGTGCGCAGAATCGCATCATCGGCTCCGGGCCGCACACGAATGCCGTCGTGCGGGCCGGTTCGAGATTCAGCTGCGCCAACGGCTCGGTGACGAAGCCGATCCGCCCCGTCCAGCCCGGCGTCGGATGGTCGACGATCTGGTGCAGTTCGATCGAATCGGTTGACTGCCAGAGCTCTTGCTCGCGACGGAAGAGGATATCCGCTGGGGTGCGGGCGCCGGTGATCACGACTACCCGTCGGTAGTCCTCGCGCGCCGCCAGCGCGCCGAGCAGCACCGGTCGCAGCGGCGCCACACCGAGTCCGCCGCCGACGATGACGAGATCTCCCCCGATCGCCGATTCCAGATCCCATCCGGTGCCGAACGGTCCACGTACACCGATCACCGCGCCGATCTCGGCGCGGTACAGCGCGCCGCTCACCGCGCCGACGACCCGGATCGTATGTTCCAGAACATCGTCGGCGGCAACCGGGTTCCCGCTGACCGAAATCGAGATCTCACCGACGCCGTAGCTGTACAGCATCATGAACTGCCCTGGCCGAAACCGTGGTGCCACCTCGTGAATCGGTGTCAAACGCAGCGTGACGGTGTCCGGGGTCTGCGGGGTGCGGCCGACGACCCGATAGGGCAACATCGTGTCGCCCCGCGATGTCGTGTCGGTCCGTACGTCGACGCTCATCGGCCGCCTCCTCCGTCTCCGATGCGGGCCGGGTACGAGGTGGATGCTTCGGCGGGATTGCGGTAGAGATCGAGCAGTCTGGCCCTGGTGGCCTGTAGTCGTTCGAGCAGCGCCTCGAAGAGCATCAAGATCAGCGCCCGGCCGAATCGAGGGTCGGCGTCGACCAGGTCGGCCAATGCCGCCGAATCGAATTCGACGGCCGTAACCGGCTCGGCGGCCAGTGCGCCGAAATGCCATTGGAACGGCGGCACCAGCCACGACCAGCCGAGCAGGTCACCGCTGCCGAGGGTCTGGATGACGACGCCGCCGCGTCCGGGTACCTGCGCGTCCAGCAGTACCCGCCCTTCGCGGATCATCCAGCACCGGTCGGCGCGGCGGCCTTCCACGATCAGGCGGTGCCCGGCGGGGAAGGAGACCTCATGCCCGGCCGCGGCCAGGGTACTCAGTTCGTCCGGGCCCAGTGCGGCCAGGCGCGCGAAACCGGACAGCTCCTCAGCCGTCGACATCGGCGGATTCCTCGGCCAGTTCCGCGAGCCGTCCCACTTCGGCCGTCAGATCGATCCCGGCCGGGCACCACGCGATGCACCGCCCGCACCCGACGCATCCCGAACTGCCGAACTGGTCGTGCCAGGTGCCGAGTTTGTGGGTCAGCCACTGCCGGTATCGACTTTCGCCGGATTGCCGCACGCTGCCGCCGTGCAGATACGAGAAATCCAATTCGAAGCACGATGCCCACCGCTGCCAGCGTTCGGCGTGATCGCCGGTGAGGTCGGTGAGGTCCTCGGTGGTCGTGCAGAAGCAGGTGGGGCAGACCATGGTGCAGTTGGCGCAGGTCAGGCAGCGGCTCGCGACGTCTTGCCACTGCGGCGACTCCAGGGAGTCACGGAGTAATGCGTGGATATCGACCTCCGGCATCTGTCTGCCCATCCGGCCGGATGCCTCCGACACCGCCGCGCGCGCGTGCGCGACCTCCGTCGCGTCAGCCGGGCGGGAGGTGAGCTCGGCGAGGACCTGCGCTCCGTCCGGACTGCCCACCTCGACCAGGAACCGGTGGCCGTCGGCGTCGAGACGCTCGGTGAGGGCCAAGTCGTATCCGGCGGACACACCAGGACCCGTGCCCATCGACGCGCAGAAGCACACACCGCCCGGCTCGGTGCAGTTCACCGCGATGACGAACAGGTCTTTACGGCGCGCGGTGAACGCGGGATCGGGGTACGTCCCGCCACCGAGCACCCGTCCGAGGATCGCGATCGATGCGAGGTCGCAGCCACGGACGCCGAGAAACGCGGAGCGTACCGGCACGTCCTCGGCGGGTGCCGCCGTCTCCGGATCCGGTCCGATCTCGAGCATCTTGCGGCGCGGCGGATGCAGGAACTGTTTCCAGGATCCGGGGCCCGCCGAATGCGCGAACACCGCGTCGTCGTCGCGGCGATGAATCCGGTACCGGCCCGGTGCGGTCTCCACACCCCACCCGCTCGGCAGCTGCGCTCCCGAGTCGAGTTCGTCCAAGATGATCGCGCCGTCGCGGACCTGCGGACCGATGACCCGGTAGCCGCGCGCACGCAGCACATCCACCAGACGGTCCAGACCAGCGCGATCGATTACCACCGTGTTGTCAGGCATCATCGAAGCCCCTGTTCAGTCGGGGTAGAGGCGTCCGTTGTCCAGTCTGGTCCACGCCGAAGTCCGTGGCGAGGGACGAAAGTCCCGGATCGCGATGGCCGATGCCATCCGCTCAGGCGGCCCGGCCTCGGCTCGCCGCGCCGTCACCGATCCGTCGTGCCAAGCAGATAGTCCACACAGGAGCGGATCGAGACCAGACGGGGATAGTCGTCCTCCTCTATGCGCGACCCGCGCGCCTGCGAGAGCCGTTCCACGAATGTCAGAAAGTCGATCGAATCCAGGTCGAGCGCGCCGCGCAGGGGTTCATCGAGCGTCAGCGCGGCCACCTCGGCGTCGGATCCGAAGCCGCGCAGGGCAGTGCGCACCCGCTGATCGGCTTGGTCTCGGGTCAGGGTCTCGGGCATGGTCACCACTCCTCGGGGTGTTGCAGCAGTTCGGAGACGACGTGCAGGAAGCGGGAGCCGGTGGCGCCGTCGCTGGCGCGATGATCACCCGACAGGGTCGCGGTCACCTGCGGCCGCACACCGAGTAGACCGTCCACAGCACAGGGCCGCGGCGTGATCGCGCCGAATCCGATGATCGCCACCTGGGGAACCGCGATCACGCCGAACACCGTCTCCGCTCCGAGATCACCCAGATTGGTGACGGTGATGGTCGCCGGTGTGGTGTCTGTCGAACGGAGCCGAGCGTCGCGAGCGCGGGCGACGAGCGCTCGTAACCGCGCCATGATCTCGGCCACCGACAGCGTGTCGGCATCCGGGATGGTCGGCACGATGATGCCGCCTCCGCGCAGCGACACCACGATTCCCAGGTGCACCGAGTCGGCCGGGTGATACGCGTCCTCGACCCAGTGCCCGTTCAGCTCCGGCACAGCGCGAGCGGCGTGCGCGACCGCCCACAACAACAGTGCGGCGGGCAGGATCCGCTCCGACACCGATGCCTGGAGGTTGATCTCGCGCAGCCTGCGCAGTGCCGAATCCATATCGATCGGTTCGGACAGGTAATAGTGCGGCACAGTCTGTTTCGATCGGGTCATGGCGGCGGCTATGAGCCGTCGGACCTCGTCGCGATCACGTTGCGGCACGGGTCGTCGCACGGTGATTGCAGGCGGTGCGGGGGCAGGCGCTTCAGGGGCGAGCGGTGCGGGAGCGGGCGTGGCCGGAAGCGCGGACTGAGCGGCACGGACGTCGCCTGCCTGCACCGCACCACCCGGCCCGGTGCCATCGATATCGGCCAGATCGATGCCGAGGTCGACCGCGAGACGTCGCGCGTACCCGGAGGCGGGCACCCGCCGACTCGACGCCGATCCCACCCGCGCGGGGCGCGGCTGTGCCGACTCCAGCGCCGCGCCGCCGCTATCACCCGTCGATCGGGCGACGGCGTGTTCCACGTCGATCCGCAGGATTCGGCCACCGGGCCCGGAGCCGGTCAGGGACGCCAGGTCGACCCCGGCTTCCGCCGCAAGTCGGCGGACCAGCGGGGTGGCGTGCACATCGGGTGTCGGTGCGCCGTTCGCGCCGTGGAGCGCGGCTTCCCTGGCCGGGGGCGCTTCCTCCTTGTCCGCGCCGTGCGCCGCGGAGCCGTGCTGTGCCGCGAGCTCGCCTGCGGGCTCGTCGGCCGAGGTCCGCTCGGGCCGAATCGTCGCCAGGACGGTGCCGACCGGCACGGTCGCGCCTTCGGGCACCAGCACATCCGCCAGAATCCCATCGTCGAAGCACTCGACTTCGATGGCCGCCTTGGTGGTGTCGACTTCCGCGACCACCTGGCCGTTGTGCACTGCCTCCCCCGGCGCTACCAGCCAGCGCAACAGCGTGCCCTCGGTCATATCGGCGCCGAGCGAGGGCATCCGGAATTCGACCATCTCAGCTCACCACCGCGCGCACCGCGTCGACCACCGCGGCGGGCTGGGGCAGGGCCGCCTCCTCCAACTGCCGGGCGTAGGGGATCGGGACTTCGACGGTGCAGACCCGCCGAATGGGGGCGTCGAGCTCGTAATAGCCGGATTCCGCTGCGCGGGCCGCGATTTCGGAGGCGATGCCGACGCTGCGCCAGCCTTCGTCGACGATCACCAGGTGGTGTGTCCGCGCGATGGATTCCAGGACGGTCGCCTCGTCCAGCGGGCGTAAGGTGCGCAGATCGATCACCTCGGCGGAGATCGATTCGGTGGCCAATTGCTCGGCCGCCGCTTCGGCCACCCGCAGCCCGCCGCCGTAGGCGACGATGGTGACGTCGGTCCCGGCGCGCCGGATCGCCGCGCGCGAGATATCGGTGACCGTGCCCTCGGCGGGCAGTTCGCCCTCGGAGTTGTACAGCGCGATCGGTTCGAAGATCAGCACCGGATCGGGGTCCTCGAGCGCGGCCCACAGCATGCCGCGGGCGTCGGCGACGGTCGCGGGCGACACGACGCGCAAGCCGGGGATATGCGCGTAGAAGGATTCCAGACTGTGCGAATGCTGGGCGCCGAGCTGGCGTCCGGCTCCCGTGGCCATCCGGATCACCAGGGGCACTCCGAGTTGTCCCCCGGACATGTGACGCAAGGTGGCGGCGTTGTTGAGGATCTGGTCGAGGGCGAGCAGGCTGAAGTTGACGGTCATGATCTCGACGATCGGGCGCATGCCGCCCATCGCCGCGCCGATTCCCGCGCCGACGAAGGCCGATTCGCTCAGCGGGGTGTCCCGGATGCGTCGCGGCCCGAATTCGTCGAGCATGCCGCGACTCACGCCGAAGCAGCCGCCGTAGGCGCCGACATCCTCGCCCATCAGGAAGACTCGGTCGTCACGCTGCAACGCCTCGCGGATCGCCGCGGCGATCGCCTCCCGGTAGGTGGTCATGACGGCTCCGCGTAGACGTACTTGGTCAAGTCGGCCACCGGTTCCTCCGGCGCCGCCTCCGCCGCGGCGATGGCGGCGTCCAACTCCGCGTCCGCGGCGGATTCCATTGCGGCGCGCTCTTTTTCATCCAGTTCGCCAGCGGCGTCGAGCGCGGCGCCGAGCACCGTGATGGGATCGCGCGCCTTCCACTGCTCGATCTCGGCCTTGGACCGGTAGCGATCCGCGTCGTAGAGCGAATGCGCGCGGAAACGGTAGGTGCGCAATTCCAGGAAGCACGGGCCGCTGCCTGCCCGGATCGACGCGAGCGCCCGTCGGGTGGCCGCCGCGACCGCGACCGCGTCCATTCCGTCCACCGGCCACGACACCAGCCCGTAGGAGGCCGCGCGCAACGCGAGATCGGTGTTCGCGTGCTCGCGGGCCAGCGCCGTCCCCATCGCGTACCTGTTGTTCTCACAGGCGAACAGCACAGGAAGCCGCCACAGGGCGGCGAGATTGAGGCATTCGTGGAACTCACCCTCGGCGACCGCACCGTCACCGAACAGACACACCGTCACCGCGTCGCGCCCGCGCATGGCATCCGCCAGCGCGAGCCCGACGGCGACCGGCAGCCCGCCGCCGACGATCGCGTTACCCCCGTAGAAACGGAGATCGGCGTCGAACAGGTGCATCGATCCGCCGCGGCCGCGGCTGCAGCCGGTCGAGCGGCCGAACATCTCGGCCATCAGCGCCGTCATCGAAATGCCGCGAGCGATGGCGTGGCCGTGCTCGCGGTAGGTCGAGACCACCGCGTCCTCCTGGGTCAGCTCGCCGAGCAAACCGGCCGCGACCGCTTCCTCCCCGATGTAGAGATGCAGGAACCCGCGGATCTTCTCGGCGCTGTAGAGCTGCACGCAACGCTGTTCGAAATGACGAATGCGAATCATCTGCCGCAGCAGAGCGATCCGGTCGAAGGAACCTGATTCGATCGGGGTGTTATCGATCTCGATCATGACGAGCCTTCCAGGGTCGACACGTCACCCTCGGGTAATCCGAGTTCGCGAGCCTTGAGCAGTCTGCGCATCACCTTGCCGCTGCGGGTATGCGGAAGCGCGGTGGTGAACTCGATGGCCTTCGGCGCCACCGCGCCCAGTGCCTTGCGCCCGAAGGCGAGCAGTTCGGCGCGCAGTTCCTCATCGGGCGCGTAGCCGGGGCGCAGGAGTACGAATGCCTTGACCAGTTCGCCCGCCACCGGGTCCGGGGTCCCGATGACCCCCGCTTCGGCCACCGCGGGATGTTCCAGCAGCGTGCTTTCCACCTCGAACGGTCCGACCAGGTGGCCCGCGGATTTGATGACGTCGTCGGCGCGTCCGACGAACCAGTAGTAGCCGTCCGCGTCCCGGCGAGCCAGGTCGCCGCTGAGGTACCAGCCACCCGCGAAGCACTGCGCGTAGCGTTCCGGCTCGCCCCAGTAGGCCCGAAACATCGATGGCCAGCCGGGCCGCAGCGCCAGCTCCCCCACCTCACCCGGTTCGGCCGGGGTCACGGCCCCGTCGACGACCGCGGCGCGCCCGTCCTGGCCGCGGCGCAACGTGACCGCCTCGACGCCGGGCAGCGGGCGTCCCATGGAGCCGGGACGTATCTGCGTGGCGGCCAGGTTGGCGATCATGATCGCACCGGTCTCGGTCTGCCACCAGTTGTCGTGTATCGGGTGCCCGAGGGCTCGTTCGCCCCAGACCACCACTTCCGGGTTCAGCGGTTCCCCGACGCTGGTGACGAAACGCAGCGCCGACAGGTCGGTGCCTTCCGGAGGATGGTCACCGAGTCGCATGAGCATCCGCAAGGCGGTCGGAGCGGTGTACCACACCGATACCCGCTGTTCGTCGAGGACGCGGTACCAACGTTTGGCGTCGAATTCGGCTTCGTCACTGATCACCGTGGCGCCGAGGCACAGGGGTGCGATGACCCCGTAGGACATGCCGGTGACCCAGCCGGGGTCGGCGGTGCACCAGAAGATGTCACCGGCACGCAAGTCGAGGGCATACCCGGCGGTGACCCGATGGGCGAGGACCGCCCCGTGCACATGCAGGGCGCCTTTCGGCTTGCCCGTGGTTCCGCTGGTGAAATGCAGCAGCGCCGGATCTTCGGGACCGGTGTGGGCGGGCGCGCATTCGTCGTCGGCCTCCGCCATCGCGGTGCGCAGGTCGACGCCGTCGGGCCCGCCGTCGGTGAGGAGAACGGTTCGCACGGTGGGAACAGCGTCGCGAATGGGGCCGATCTTTCGGCGGTACAGCGCCGCGGTGGTCACCACTGCCGCCGCGCCCGCGATCACCAGGCGCTGGCGCACCGGCTCTGGTCCGAACGCCGAGAACAGTGGCGAGACCACACAGCCCGCCTTCAGCGCACCCAGCACCGCGATATACAACTCGGGGGTACGCCCGAGCAGCATGCAGACTCGATCGCCACTGTGTATTCCGTTGTCGCGAAGGACATTCGCGAACTTGCTCGTCGCCGCGGCGAGCTCGGCATAGGTGTAGTCGACGATCTCCCCGTCGGCGCGTAACCAACGCAACGCGACGACATCGGCGGTCGGGGTACCGAGGTGCCGATCGACCGCTTCCCACGCGATGTTCACACCACCGCCGGGTAGACCGGCCAATTGCGGCGCCGCCGCGTCCCAGCTGAACTCACGACAGGCTCGGTCGTAGTCGGCGACGTTGGCCTGCGAGCATTCCGACGGCGACTTCTCGATGGGCGCCCATCCGGCGAAGCCGCCCACCGGCTCACCCGCGGCGGTTGTCTCGGTCATATCGTCATCGTCTCGATTCCAGATCCTCGATGGCAGAGCAACTCGCCCACCGAATCAGGGGCACAAGTCCCCAATCGAATGGCCTTCGATCGACCAGGCGCAGACCCCTGCGCCCGCCGAGGCGGGCTCGACGTCAGCTGACGCCGTTGGCGATTCGCGCCCCGACGAGTAACGCGGTTACGGTTACGGTTACGGCACCGACGATCACCGCGAGCCGATTGACATCGACAGCGGGCTGCCAGGTCAATCGACCGTCCTTGATCACATAGACGCCGACCGGCTTGGCACCGAGCCCGAATCCGCCTCCTGAGCCCTGGCCGCCGTCCTTATCGCTGCCGACGCCCGCTCCACCTCCGCCGGACACCGCCGCCACCTCGATGATGGTGAGGCCGCCGCTCTCCACCGGGTCGGAATAGACGCGCCGAACCGTCAGAGAATCCTTCGCCAAGGTCATCAACTCGTCGATCTTCATGTGGTGAAACCCATCTCGTCCGACTCGACCGGGCGGACACCCGGTCGAGTCGATTCTCCGCGCCCGCGCCTGCCGCGCCGAGAGTCTTTCGACCCGGTATCGAAGGCGTTACGGCATCGGCGCCGATCGCGGGCCGCGCTGCCCCGAAGTCCCTTCACTCGGAGTCGTTCGGCACTGTGAGACACCCGCGTGCGGCATGCATACTCGCACCAACGTGCCAACCGGAAGGAAACTATCGTGAACTGGCCTACCGCGGCGGTCATCATCGCCATCGTCTTCGCCATCATGGTGATCGTCTCGACCTACCTGTCGAGCCGGAAACCCTGACGGTGCGAACCGCAAGCACCCGCCCGCTCGATGTCGCAGGCCGACCGCCGCGCACTCGCCGCACAGCAGATGAGGCCGTTGGTCCCCGAGGCCCGGGCACGACGGCCCTGACCGAGACACCCATCACTGCGCGAAGCTGAGTCGACCCCAGTTCAGATGCGCAGATCGGAGTTGATATGGGCGACTTTATAGCCGATTTCGGTGAGTTACGACTCACCGATTCCGATATCGCAGGAGGCAAAGGCGCGAATCTCGGCGAGTTGGTCGCCGCGAAACTACCCGTCCCCCCGGGCTTCGTTATCCTGCGTTCCTGCTACGAGCGGGTGATCACCGCGGGCCCGGACGGCGCCGAACTGGACCGCCTGCACGGCGAGGCGCTCGACGCGGTCACCGACGAGTCGAAAGTGGCGCAGATATGCCTGCGGATGCGCGAACTCGTGCACCACGCCGCGCTCGACGGCGTCGTCCGCGAGGCTATCCTGTCCGCGTATCACGCACTCGGTGACCAGGTTCCCGTCGCGGTCCGATCATCGGCGATCGGCGAGGACAGTGCCACCTCTTCGTTCGCGGGCATGAATATCTCGCGGACCAATGTGCACGGCGACGAGAAGCTCCTCGAAGCCGTGATCGACTGCTGGGCATCACTTTTCACTCCTCGCGTGGTCACCTACCGGGCCCGGCGCGGCATGCGCGGGCGACCGGTGATGGCCGTCGTGGTCCAGCGCATGGTGAGCGCGCGGCGCTCGGGGGTCGCCTTCACCGCCGACCCGTCGACCGGACGCCGGGACCGGGTGGTGATCGAAGCCGCCCGCGGCCAAGGTGAGGTAGTCGTGTCCGGCGCCACCGAACCCGATACCTATCTCTTCGACGCGGCAGGCCCGACCCAACTCGAAACTCGCACGGGCCACCAGGATTACGCGATCGTCGCCGGAACCGATGGCGATCGCCAGGTCACCCTGTCCGACGCCGAGGCCGCCGCTCCCGTGCTCGACGCGGCGCAGGCAGTGGCCGTAGCCCGGCTCGCGCTCGACGTGCAGAAGCACCACGACGGCATCCCCCAGGACGTCGAATGGGTTTTCGATGACGATGCCCTGTGGCTGGTGCAGGCACGCCCCATCACCACACTGCACGACGAACCGGCCCGACCCCCGATAGCGGGGCCGGCGCCGACGCGCATTCTGGTGCGCGGCCTGGCCGCGGCTCCCGGAATCGCGGACGGTGTCGTGCGGGTGCTCTCCTCACCCGCCCAGGGACACTCGCTGCGAGACCGCGAAATCCTGGTCGCCCCGATGACCAACCCGGACTGGCTGCCGACCCTGACACGCGCGGCGGCGGTGGTCACCGACAACGGCGGTATGACCTGTCATGCCGCGATCGTCGCGCGTGAGCTCGGTATACCGTGTGTCGTCGGCGCCCGCATCGCGACAACGACATTGGCGGATGGCGCAGTGGTCACAGTGGACGGGGCGGCGGGTGAAGTCCGGGCCGGACGGGCCGAACCGGCCGTGACCGACGCCCGCCCCGTCGCGACCGCCCCCCACGGTGAGGTTCGCGTGCCCACCGCGACTCGCGTCTACGTCAATCTCGGGCTCCCGGACGCCGCCGAACGGGTCGCCGCGGGTGATGTCGACGGCGTCGGCCTGCTCCGCGCGGAAACCCTGCTGACCCACGCACTCGGCGGCAGACACCCCAGGGACCTGATCGCACGCGGCGAGGAACATCTGTTCGTCGACCGCATGGCGGAATCGCTGCATCGCATCACAGCGGCGTTCCAGCCACGCCCCGTCATCTATCGGGCGACGGATTTCCGCACCAACGAGTTCCGGGCGCTGACCGGCGGCACTCGTTACGAGCCCGTCGAACACAATCCGATGATCGGCTACCGCGGCTGCTACCGCTATATTCGCGAACCCGAGTTGTTCACCCTCGAAATGACCGCGCTCGCTCGCGTCCGCGAACGAACACCCAACCTGCACTTGATGATTCCATTCGTGCGCACCCGCTGGGAGTTGGCGGCGTGTCTGGAACTGGTCGACGCGAGCCCACTCGGACGCCAGCGAGGCATGCACCGCTGGGTCATGGCGGAAGTCCCATCCGTCGTGCACTGGCTCCCCGAATATATCGGCTTGGGAATCGACGGGGTCTCCATCGGTAGCAACGATCTCACCCAACTCATGCTCGGCGTCGACCGTGATTCCGAACAGTGCGCCGAACTCTTCGACGAATCCGATCCCGCGGTCCTCGACGCCATCGGGCAGATCGTCTCGACCGCGCGGCGGCACGGCATCACCTCGTCGCTGTGTGGTCAGGCGCCGTCGAATCGTCCGGAGTTCGCCGAGTACCTGGTGCGCATGGGTATCACCTCGATCTCGGTGACACCCGACGCCGCGGTCGCCACCCGGGCCGCTGTCGCCGCCGCCGAACGACGCCTCCTGCTCGATCACGCGATCGCCGACCGGCAGACCTGATCGGATACTCCACAAACAGATAGCGGGACGGCCGGTCGGCCGTCCCGCTATCGCGTGAAGTGGCGGCGATCAGTCACTGATCTCGAACGGATCCAACACCTCGTCGAGCGCGCGCCGGGGAGTCTCCTGCAGCGCAGGGGCGCTCGACGGCGCCCAACCGAGTCGGACGATCACCTGGGGGTAGGCCGAGTCATCGAGCACACCCACCCGGACCTGACGACGCAATTCCGCGATCTCCAGCGCCTCGGTGAGCGCGCAGGTAGCGAGGCCGACATTGGTGGCGGTCAGCAGGACCGCGCTCAACGCTTCCCCGGCGCGCAACCGGGACACCCTGTCGTCGGCGGAGGTGCCGAGAACCAGCAACTCCGCGGAATCGGGTTCATGTGCCGAATCCACCAGCTGCGCTCCGGCGAAGTGCCGGGCGGGCAGTTCGTCGCCGGATCGTGGGCTCGGGGCGTTCTGGGCGGGCACTCCGTCCGGGGTGCTGTGCCGACCGCTCCAGATCGTCAGTTCGAACAGGTAATCCGGATCCTGCCCGTGCTGGGCAGCGGCGGCCCGGACGGTTTCGACCAAGCGGTCGCGCTCGAGATCGGTCACCGGGCGCAGGATCGCGCCGAACGCACCGGCACGTTCGATCAACAGCCCGTGATTTCCGGGCGGCATCGGCCACGAGCTGTAATGCCTTCTGTCGGTTCGGCGCCGCGTGATCGCCGCGCTCAGTGCGACCTCCAGCGGCGTGGGGCGATGCCGCACCAACTCGATAGCGGCGAGATGGTTCGGATCGTCGGGATTGGGCATGCGGTGCACGACGGCCGACCAGCCGAGCGCGGCCGACGCCACGCTGAAATGATGCAGGGCCGCGCCGCAACTCAGCAACATATCCCGCTGGTCCGGGTCGGTCGCTGGCAGCGCTCGGGTCGGATCCAGGTACAGGTGGACCGTGCGATCGCCTATTCGCCACCGCCACGGCTGCGTGTTGTGAACCGACGGCGCCCGCACCGCGAGCGAAAGCGCTGCCTTGACGGTGTCGTCGTCGGGCATTCCGTGTTCCATGTCGTCATCCTTCGGTCGATGTCGCTACACGGTCCCACCGCCACCTCCGCGCTGAGAAGGGCCCGACGGCCCTGTCGGCAGGGACTTCGGACGCATTCGCGGCCAACGACATCGCGGCCCGACCCTGCCGCATGGACGGCTATCTCGCAGATATCGAGGCCCTTCCAGTGGCCTGATCCCAGCACGAATCGGCCCCGCTGAGGCGCAGCGCTCGACCACCGGACACGCGTACGCAGACTCGGGAGTCGTCTACTCCCGAGCCGCCGGGTCGATTCGGAACACCGGATAGTCCTGGGCGACGCGCTCGAATTCGGCAAGTGGGGCCTTCGGGCTCACCGGGATGTGGGGACGCGCGCCCGGCGCCACGCGCAGGTACTCTCGCAGGATCGGGGCACGCTGATCGGGCTCGATCTCCACGAGATGGACCGCGTCTTCGCGGCCGTAGCGCAGCACCGCCGCGCCATCGGCGGCGGCCAGGTTGCGCACCCAGTTCACGTTGTTCCCCAGCATGGAAACGAGATAGCGTCCGCCGTCGAATTCCGCCAGCGCTACCGGGAACCAGATCACGCGACCGCTGCGGCGCCCGCGAATCCCCAGGGCCGCGACCCGCTTCGGCGCGACGCCTGTCGCGAAAAGCCATGCCGAGAAACGGTTCTGAATGCGGGCGAACGGATTCGGCCTGCCGCTGCGATACAGCCAACGCAGGTAGCTGTCGTATCCCCACATGATGCACTCCTCGGATATGGCCGGTTGTGTAACCACTCTCGCACAGCGTCGACTGGCACCGAGAGGGGCCAAAGACCTTCCCGATGGGCGCCATCGGGCCGCAGCCGAACTGGCGGGACAAAGGCGCGGCGGCGTTCGGACGAGTGCGCCGACCGCCAGGGTGACATCTCCGAAACAGTTTCCGATCGGTGCGCATCGAATATGCATCATTCTACGTAAGATGGGTTGGTCTGCTTGGGAAGGGTCGTTATGGGTAGCACCCGTATGTGTTTCTCCGGGCGGGTCGGAAACGCTCGCGCTCAGCTGCCGCGCCGCGACGGCCGCGGCGCGGAGGTCGGCTGCCCGTGGGCGCGCGGGCACCGGCGGATTCGTCGAGCGCGGGGGTAGCGCCGTGGCACGGTACCTACTCGCCGCCAGCCCCATCCCCGGGCATGTGACGCCCATGATCGCGGTCGCGGCCGACCTGCGGCGTCGCGGACACGAGATCGCGCTGCTCACCGGCGCGGCATTCCGTCCGGCTGTCGTCCGGGCGGGAGTTCGGCCGCTGCTGCTCCCCGCGGCGGCACACCCCCGGCCGATCACGCCGCGGCGCGGGCCGCTACCGGATGTGGTGCGGCGTTGGCGCACCGGTCGCGCGGAGTTGCTGTCCGGTTTCCTCGCGCCGCTCACCTCCCAATACGCCGCCTTGGCGACCGCATCGAAACGCGATCGGTACGACGCCGTGCTGGTCGACGTGATGTATACGGGGGCGATTCCGTTTCTGCTGTCCGAACGGCCAAGGCCACCGGTCCTCGCGTGCGGTGTCGTGCCGCTCATGCTGTCCAGCGCGGATACGCCTCCGTTCGGGATCGGGTGGCGACCGCGAGCCGGTCGCGACTACACGACGATGAACAGGTTCGTGCACGACGTGCTTTTCCGGGCAGATCAGGCGCGGCTGGACGCGGCCCTGCGGGAGCTCGCGGTGGCGCGCGCGCCGGTCTTCTTCCTGGATTGGCCGGTTCTCGCCGACCGGATCCTGCAATTCACCGTGCCCGGTTTCGAGTATCCCCGCCGCGATCTGCCGTCCTCGGTGGTATTCACCGGACCCGTTCCTCCACCCGCCGATACGGAGCCCGCGTCCCCGGACCGCTGGGATGTGCTCGATCGCGGGCGAACGGTCGTTCTTGTCACGCAGGGAACGTGGGACAACGCCGATCTCGGTCAACTGATCCGCCCGACTCTGTCGGCCCTCGGCGGACGCGACGATCTGGTCGTCGTGGCCACAACCGGCGGCTCGTCGGCGCCGATCGGACCGGTGCCCGCGAACGCGATGGTCCTCGACTACGTGCCGTACTCGCGGCTGTTACCCCATGTCGATGTCATGATCACCAATGGCGGATACGGCGGCGTGCAGCAGGCGCTGGGCCACGGCATACCCGTGATAGTCGCGGGTGATACCGCCGACAAACCGGAAATCGCGGCACGGGCAGCGCATTTCGGCGCGGGCATCGACTTGGGCACCGCGCGCCCGCGACCCGACCGGATCGCCGCGGCCGTGGATCGCCTGCTGAGCGCCGACGCCTACCGCGCCGGGGCGCGTCGGCTAGCGGCCGACATGGCGAATCACACTCCGTTCGAGACGATCGCACAGGTTCTCGCATCGCTGCCCCGGCCGCCGCGCGCACGACCGTCCGCGGGTCATGGGCACCGCGTTCGAAGTATTCGAGAGAGGAGACGCAGGTGAGCATCACACACATCGGCCCGGCGTGGCCACCGGCGGCCGTGGATACGGGAGCGGGCCTGCCCGACATCGCCGTCGGATTCGACGGGTGGCGCGCGGAGGTGCGCACGCGGGTACTCGACGAGGTCGCCGGTTTCCTGCGCGGGGTCCGGACCGATGGATTGCGCTCGGCGGCAGTCGAAGACGTCCTTCGGCAATACGCCGTCGGGGGTAAATGCCTGCGGTCCGGCTTCATGTATCTGGGATGGCTGTGCGGCGCCGAACCGGATGACGCCGCACTGCGGGCGGCGGCGAGCCTGGAACTGCTGCACGCGTTCGCCCTGCTTCAGGACGACGTCATGGATGACGCCGCATTGCGTCGCGGCGCACCCGCGGCGCATATCCGACTGTCCGAAGGGTACGGGCACGACGGCGTCGAATCCGCCGTGCGTTTCGGGGCGTCGGCCGCGACCCTGCTCGGTGATATGTGCCTGGTGTGGGCCGAGCGGATGCTGCGCGAAAGCGGTGTCGATGCCGCCGCGCTGGCGCGGGTGTGGCCAGGCTACGACGAGATGCGGATCGAGCTCGCGGTCGGTCAATACGCGGATCTGACCAATGACGTCCGTGATCGGCCCGCGCTGGAAGAGGTACTCGCGATCGCTCGCGCGAAATCCGGGAACTACACCGTCGCGCGCCCGTTGGAACTCGGCGCGGCGATGGCCGGATGCGCCGAGGAAACGCTGATGATGCTGAGCCGCTACGGAACTCGTATCGGTGAGGCATTCCAGCTGCGTGACGACCTGCTCGGCGTCTTCGGTTCGGCGGCCGTCACCGGCAAACCCGAGGACAGCGACCTCGGGCAGCACCGGGCGACCACGGTCGTCGTCGTGGCACTCGAATCGGCCGACCCCGCGACCCGGCGGGAACTGTCGGAGCTGGCGAGCCGCCCGGCACTCGACCAGGCCGCGATCACCCGATGCCGGGACCTGATCGGCGCGTCCGGCGCACCCGAACGCGTCGAGGCGATGATCGCCGACCGCGTCGACGAGGCGAGGAGTGCGCTACGAGCCTGCTCGCTGCCCTCCGGTCGGCGGGCCGCACTGGACCAGATGGCGCTGCTGTGTACCGCGCGGCAGATGTGAGGAGGTCCGATGATGCGCACCGTCAAGGGTCCTACCGACCACATCGTGGTGGTGGGGGCCGGACTGGCCGGTCTGTCGGCCGCCCTGCATCTCGCCGGACGCGGACGCGCTGTGACGGTGGTGGAGCGGGCCGCGGTACCGGGCGGCCGCATGGGCCGCCTCGATCTGGACGGCTACCGGATCGATACCGGACCGACCGTGCTGACGATGCCCGATCTGATCGATGAGGTCTTCGAGGCGGTCGGGGAACGGGCGGGCGATCGCCTGGAGCTGATGCCGGTCGCGCCCGCCTATCGTGCGCGCTACGCCGATGGGCGCACCCTCGACGTGCACAGCGACGAGGAGACCATGGTGCGAGCCGTCACCGAATTCGCCGGTGCGGGCCAAGCCGAAGGCTACCGGCGGCTGCGTCAGTGGCTGACCCGGCTCTACCACGTGGAGTTCGATCGTTTCATCGCCACCAATGTCGATTCGCCGCTGTCGATGCTGACCCCGGCACTCGCGCGGCTGACAGCGCTCGGCGGCTTCGGCGGCTGGGACCGCCGGGTCGCCGAATTCATCAGCGATCCGGATCTGCGCCGAATCTTCACCTTCCAGTCGCTCTACGCCGGTGTCGCACCCGAGCGGGCGCTCGCGGTCTACGCCGTGATCGCCTATATGGACACCGTGGCGGGCGTCTATTTTCCGCGCGGCGGAATGCGCGCGCTGCCCAACGCACTCGCCGCCGCGGCCGAAGCCGCCGGGGTGCGATTCCGCTACGAGACCACGGTGACGGGACTGGTGCGCGAGGGGTCGGCCATCAGTGCCGTGCACACCGACCGGGACGAGCGAATCGCGTGTGACGCTGTGGTACTGACGACCGAACGGCACCGCGCCTACGAGCTGCTCGGACATCATTCCCGGCGGCCGTTTCCGGTCCGGGCCGCCCCGTCCGCGGCGATTCTGCATATCGGGTGCGATCGTGGCGCTCTCGATATCCCGCACCACTCACTGCTGTTCGGCGCGGCATGGGAATCGGCCTTCCGCGACATCATCCGGGACGGGCGGGTCATGTCCGATCCCTCGCTGCTGGTCACCCGGCCCACCGCGAGCGATCCCGCGCTGGCCCCGCGGGGCCGGGAACTGCTCTATGTCCTCGCGCCGGTCCCGAATCTGGAGCGAGGCGAGATCGACTGGCCGCACTTCGCCACCGAGTATGCCGAGCAGATCCTCGACATACTCCGGGAGCGTCTCGACACCGACGCGTTCCGCGACGCCGAACTGCTTCGCGTGGTCACACCCGCCGATTGGGCCGCCCAGGACATGCTCGCCGGTAGTCCCTTCGCCTTGGCGCACACCTTCACCCAGACCGGTCCGTTCCGGCCCGCCAACATGATTCGCGACATCGACAACGCCGTACTCGCGGGCGGCTCCACCGTGCCCGGTGTCGGCATACCTCCGGTGCTGATCTCCGGACGTCTCGCCGCGGACCGCGTCACCGGCGCCGTCCGCGCCACCACATCCACCCGCCCCTACAGCCGATCGGATCCGACATGACGCGCACCGAACTCGACGCGGCGGGTATCACCGATCCGTCCCTGCGCCGATCGTACCGACTCTGCCGGGAACTCAATGCCCGGCACGGCAAGACGTTCTTCCTGGCGACCCGGCTGCTCGCCCCGGATCAGCGACCCGCCGTGCACGCGCTCTACGGCTTCGCCCGCCGCGCCGACGACATACTCGACGACTTCGACGCCCGACTCACCACCGCCGAACGCGCCGCTCGATTGGACACTCTGGCCGCGCAATTCGAGCACGCGGACGCGGACGGCGACCCGGTGCTCGCCGCGGTTCTGCATACCGCCGCCCGCTATCACATCCGCGGTGATCTCTTCGACGCGTTCCTGGCATCGATGCGGATGGACCTGTCGGTCACCGACTATCCGGATCGCGCCGCACTGGATCGCTACGTCTACGGATCGGCGGAGGTGATCGGCCTGCAACTGCTGCCGATACTGGGCACGACGGTTCCGGAGTGGGAGGCGGCGCCCTATGCGGCGGCCCTGGGCAAAGCGTTCCAGCTCACCAACTTCCTTCGCGATGTCGATGAGGATCTGGCCCGCGATCGCGTATACCTACCCGCCGACGAACTGGCCGCGCACGGTGTGGATCGGGACCTGCTGTCGTGGTGCCACACGCGCGGCACGGTCGAACCGAGGGTACGCGACGCTCTCGCCGCACAGCACGAAATCACCAGGAAGACATACGAATTCGCACGCGGTGGCATCGAGCGGCTGGCGCCGCGATCACGTCCTTGTGTAGCGACCGCACTGCTGCTGTACTCCGAGATCCTCCAGTGCATCGAGGACCGCGACTTCGAGGTGTTCGGCCGCCGTGCCACCGTCGGAACCCGACGACGCCTGCGAGTCGGCGCCGAGGGCCTGGTGCGGGCGTGGTGGGCGCGCCGGGGTTCGCACGCGGTGCGCGTCTCATCGGGAGCGATCCGGTGAGCAATGGAACGGCGGTCTACGGCAGGGATAATCGTAGGGTGCGGTACCCGGGTGCGCCCGGACTGCCCGACGTCGGTGCGGACGGGGCGCGGCCCCGAGCGGTGGTGATCGGGGCCGGAATCGCGGGTTCGGCGGCTGCGACCGGGCTGGCCGAGCGGGGCTTTCACGTCGAGGTGATCGAGCGCGAACGATATCTGGGCGGGCGGGTAGGCGGCTGGACCGAGCGGCTGTCCGACGGCACCGAGGTGGGGATGAACCGCGGCTTCCACGCCTTCTTCGCCCAGTACTACAATCTGCGGAAGTTGTTGGTGCGCGGCGATCCTCGGCTGAGCCGATTCCGCCGCCTCGACGACTATCCGCTCGCCGGCTCCGACGGACGCCTCGACACCTTCCGGGACCTGCCGCGCACCCCACCGTGGAACGCGCTCGCCTTCGCCCTGCGCAGCCCGAGCTTCCAACTTCGTGATCTGATCCGCATAGACGCGCGTGCCGCCGCACCACTGGCCGCGGTGTCGGTCCCGCGGATCTATGAGCAACTCGACCACCTCGACGCCGAAACCTTCCTGCGCGGCATCAATTTTCCGCCCGCGGCCCGCCACCTCGCCTTCGAGGTCTTCTCCCGCAGCTTCTTCGTCGAGCCGCGGCATATGTCCGCGGCGGAACTCGCGACCATGTTCCACATCTATTTTCTCGGCTCCAGTGAAGGACTGATATTCGATGTGGCACGGGACAACTTCGATATCGGCCTGTGGACGCCGCTGGCGGAATACCTCACCGCGCCGGGAATTTCGGGTCGGCCGGGCCGAGTCGAGTTCCACACCGGCGTCTGCGTCACGAGTATCGACACCGGCGGCGAGGCCACCTTCCGGTTGACCGTCGATACCGGTTCCACCCTCGACGCGGATGCCGTCGTCATCGCCACCGACGTGGCGGGTCTCCGCGATATCGTCGCCGCGTCACCGACGCTGGGGAACGACGAATGGCGTTCGCGCGTCGCCGAATCGGCCGTCGCACCGGCATTCGCTGTGCTGCGGCTGTGGCTCGACCGTCCGGTGCGCCCCGAGCGTCCCGCATTCCTCGGCACCGGCAACCTGCACCCGCTCGACAACATCAGCGTGCTAGAGCGATACGAGAACCAGGCGGCGGCGTGGGCGCGCCGCCATGGCGGAAGCGTCGTCGAATTGCACGCCTACGCGGTGCCGGGCGACGCGGGCGGTGAACTGCGCGACCGCCTGCTGGCGCGGTTGCACGAGCTCTACCCGGAAACCGCCCAGGCGCGCATCGTGGGAGAGAGCATCCTGTGGCGCCAGGACTGCCCGCGGTTCGCCCCCGGTGACTTCGCCCGACGACCGGGCGTGATGACACCGCACCCGCGACTGATGCTCGCGGGCGACGGCATCCGCGTCGATCTGCCCGTCGCCCTGATGGAGCGCGCGGCCACCACCGGATGGCTCGCGGCCAACGCCCTGCTGAGGCAGTGGGGCGCCGCCGAGCACTCCCTGCAAACGGTCCCCGCCGACGGGCGCTCGGCGGTGCTGCGCACCTTGGCCGCACGACGGGAGCGGGTCCGATGAGTGCCGATCGCCATCGGCCGACGTGGCCGAAGAACTCTCCGCTACAGCGCTTCTCGCCGCAAACGTGGGCACGGCAACAGCCGACCTACCAGGACGCCGATCCCGGCCTGATCGCGGCCTCGCTGCGCTGGTCACAGCAGCAACCGTCCGGTAATTGGTACGTCCTCGCCGCCAGCACCGACATTCGCGCGGACCGCCCGTTCGGCGCGCAGATCGGCGGCACGGAGCTCGTCGCGTGGCGAGACGCGGCGGGCGCCTTGCGTATCGGGCCGGGGGCATGCCCGCATCTGGGGGCGCCCCTGGCACTCGCCGAGGTCGACGACACCGCATTGATCTGCCGCTGGCACGGAATGCGTATCGGCGCGACCGAATCGACCCGCTGGTGTCCGTACCCCGGCTACGACGACGGCGTCCTCGCCTGGGTACGGTTGGACGCGCTCGGCGGCGAAACACCCACGGACACACCGATCCTCGGTCCGCGACCCGCGGACGCGACGATGCACGCGGTGACCACGGTGGTGGGCGTGTGCGAACCGCGCGACATCATCGCCAATCGTCTCGATCCCTGGCACGGCGCATGGTTCCACCCCTACTCCTTCGCCCGGCTGCGGGTCACGCGGACACCGCCGCGCGAGGCGATCACCGAGGACAATCACCGATTCGTGCTCGACGTGACCTTCCGCGTGACCCGACGCCTCGGTGTGCCCGTCGAAGCCGAATTCACCTGCCCCGACCCGCGCACCGTCGTCATGCGCATCATCTCCGGCGAAGGAGCGGGCAGTGTCGTCGAAACCCACGCCACCCCGATGGGGTCCGGCCCCGACGGCAGGTCACGTACGGCCGTCGTCGAAGCCGTGATCGCCGATTCGGATCGTCCGGGTTTCCGCCACGCGCACCGGGCTTTACCGCTGCTGCGGCCCCTGATGAAACACGCGGCGACCCGCCTGTGGCGCGACGATATGGCCTACGCCGAACGACGCTACGAACTGCGCACCCGAACCCGCCCCATTTGACGGTCGCAACAGCGATCGGCGCAGGTAGAACACGTCGCGGAGCGGCTGTGTCTACGAAACTCTTGTCAGTAAGATAACTTATGCTATGTTTGCGACAGTGATCCACCGCACACCGCTTCCCCCCGGGTCACTCTTCGGCAGCCGCCACCGAAAGGACTCCCCCATGGCTTTCAGCACGTCCGACGAAGTCCGTCGCTACATCGGTGGAATCTTCGAGGCAGCCTTCGCCGACGACGAACTGCGCGAAAAGCTCTCGGCGACCGGCGTGGTCCTGCGCTCCACCTTCACCGATCCCGACGCGGACATCGTGGTCGACATGGGTGCGGGCAAGGTGCTGCCCGCGGGCGCCGACGCGACCCCCAACGCCACCATGACCATGGCGGCCGAGGTCGGCAACGCCTACTGGCAGGGCAAGATCAATCTCCCGCTCGCGATGGCCAAGGGCAAGATCACAGTCGACGGCAATGTCGCGAGCCTGCTCAAGCTGGCCCCGCTGAGCAAACAACTCTTCCCCGTGTACGTCGAGACGCTGAAGGCCGACGGCCGGACCGACCTCATCGCCTGAGCCCGGTCCACACCACCGAAGCAGTAGGGACAGCAGTGACCGAGCACCACGACCGTCTTCCATACGACGCCGTCGACATCTCCAGCCTCACCTTCTGGGCATCGAGCCAGGAAGAACGCGACCTGCGATTCGCCGAGCTGCGCAGGCGCGACCCGGTGAGCTGGCAACGCCCGGTCGACAGCGCGATCGCGACACCCGAGATCCCAGGATTCTGGGCGGTGACCACCAATGAGCTGATCCGCGAGGTCAGCACCCATCCCGAGCTGTTCTGCTCCGGCGAGGGCACCCAGCTCGAGGAAATCCCCGACGACTTCCGCACGGCCGCGGAGTCGTTCCTCGGCATGGACGGCGAAGAGCACCACGCCGACGATCTCGCGTCGATGTTCGTCTCGATGTCGTTCGCGGGCAACGACACCACCCGCACCACGATCAGCCTTGGCACCAAGACATTCCTGGATCACCCCGACCAGCTGGCGTACCTGATGGCGGATTTCGACGGCCGCATCGACGCCGCGGTCGAGGAAGTTCTTCGATGGGTGACACCGATCATGACCTTCCGCCGCACCGCCACCCGCGATACCGTGCTCGGCGGCAAACAGATCCGCGCGGGCGACTGGGTCGTGATGTATTACGCCTCGGGGAACCGTGACGACAACGCCTTCGACAACCCCTGGACCTTCGACATCACGCGACGGCCGAACGGTCATGTCGCGTTCGGCGGCGGCGGACCCCGCTTCTGCCTCGGCAGCTTTCTCGCCAAGATGATGCTCCGCCATATGTTCGGCGAACTCTTCCACCGCGTGCCCGCACTCACCCTCGGCACCCCGGACCTGCTGGTCGGCAATTTCGCCTGCGCGGTGAAACGCTTGCCGGTCTCGACCACCTGCCCGGTAGCGCGCTGATCGACCTTCTCTCCCCCGCCGCCCGTTCCAGGGGCCGTACCTCTTCCGAAAGGAATTCCGTGTTCGACTTCTCCGGCAAACGTTTCGTCGTCACCGGCGCCGCGTCGGGCATCGGTGACGCCACCGCCCGGCAGCTCATCTCCGCCGGCGCCCACGTGGTCAGCCTCGACCGAAACGAGCCGACCGCCGATGTCGCCACCCATTTTCCGGTGGATCTCGCGGACGAGAACAGTATCGACGCCGCGGTCGACCGTCTCGACGGCACCTTCGACGCCCTGCTCAACGTGGCAGGCGTTCCCGGCACCGCCCCAGCCGAAACTGTCATGGCGGTCAACGTTTTCGGTATGCGACACCTGACCGAGACGATGTTCGAACGGATGGCACCCGGCGGGTCTGTCGTCGTGGTCTCCTCGACGGCGGGATTCGGCTGGCAGCAGCGCCTCGACACGATCAAGAAACTCCTCGCCACCGACTCGTTCGCCGAGGCCGCCCAGTGGTTCGCGAAGAATCCGCAGGAGGGCAACGCCTACAACTTCTCCAAGGAGTGCGCCACCGTCTACACGATGACCATGGGTGTCGCCCTTCACGACATGGGTTTGCGCATCAACGCCGTGTTGCCCGGCCCCGTCCGCACTCCGATCCTCGAGGACTTCCGTCAATCCATGGGAGAAGACAACATCGACGGCGCCGAGAACCTGCTCGGCCGACACGCCGGCCCCGACGAGATCGCGTCGGCGATCCTGTTTCTCGCATCGCCCGCGGCAAGCTGGGTCAACGGGCATCCGCTGATCGTCGACGGCGGGTTGAGTGGCACGTACCTCACCGGCCTGGTCCCCCTCCCCCAGATCTGAGGCCACCCGTGACCACCATCGAACCGACCCGCACCCCATCGGCCGACGGAGTCGAGCACGCCGCACTGCTCGCTCGCCTCCGCGCTGTCCACGCCACCGGGCGAACCCGCTCGGCATCCTGGCGCGTCCGCCAGCTCGAGGCGATCGAGCGCCTGGTCGACCAGTGCGAATCCGAGATCGCCGCGGCCCTGAACGCCGACCTCGGACGCAGCCCGGTCGAGGCGTGGCTCGGTGACATCGCTCCCACCAAAGCCGAAGCCGCCTACGCGCGCAAGCGCGTGCGCGCATGGATGCTTCCCCGTCCGAAAACCCTTTCTCTCAATCAGCTTCCAGCCGTGGGTTGGGTCCAGTACGAGCCGCTCGGCACCGCGTTGATCATCGGTCCGTGGAACTACCCGGCCTATCTGACCCTGAGCCCGTTGGTGGCGGCCGTGGCCGCAGGCAACTGCGCCGTCGTCAAGCCGTCCGAGTTGGCACCGGCCACCTCAGCATTGCTGGCGGACCTGATTCCGAAATACCTCGACCCGGATGCGGTGGCGGTGGTCGAGGGCGACGCGAGCGTCACCCAGTCGCTCATCGCGCTGGGCTTCGATCACGTGCTGTTCACCGGGGGCACCGAGGTCGGCCGCAGAATCATGGCCGCAGCCGCACCAACATTGACGCCGGTCGTTCTCGAACTCGGTGGCAAGTCACCTGTCATCGTCGACGCCGACGCCGATCTCGACGTCGTCGCGCGGCGCCTGGCGTGGGTCAAGTTACTCAACTCCGGCCAAACCTGTATCGCACCCGACTACGTGCTCGTCGAGGCAAGCGTCCGCGATGCCCTCGTCGAGAAACTCACGCGGGTGATCGGTGAATTCCTGGCCGCGGAAACCAATCCGGCGATGCGGATAATCAACGAGCG
Organism: Nocardia sp. NPDC005366; assembly: GCF_040606855.1. Taxonomy (NCBI): domain Bacteria; kingdom Bacillati; phylum Actinomycetota; class Actinomycetes; order Mycobacteriales; family Nocardiaceae; genus Nocardia; species Nocardia sp. NPDC005366. The sequence goes on along the minus strand of NZ_JBEXFQ010000004.1, from coordinate 128,224 downwards.
GCAATTCGATCGTCTGGAGTCCTATCTGGCGACATCGAGCGGCTCGTTCGCCGTCGGCGGCGGCGCCTACCGCGACACACTCACGATCGAACCAACCGTGATCGTCGATCCATCGGTCGACGATCCGGTGATGACCGAAGAGACCTTCGGCCCCATCTTGCCGGTCATCACCGTCGATTGCGTCGACACCGCTTTCGAGTTCGTTCGTTCCCGACCGAAGCCGCTCGGCGCGTACCTGTTCAGCAGGTCGATCGCGGTGCAGCGACGATTTCTTTCACGCGTCAGCGCGGGCGGTGCGGTGATCAACCACATCGGTATGCACGTCCTCGCGCCCCAACTTCCGTTCGGCGGTGTCGGCGACAGCGGCATGGGCGGCTACCACGGACGCTACGGATTCGAAACACTCAGCCACCGCAAGTCGGTGCTGCTCAAACCACAGCGCCCGGATCTGAGGTTGGTCTACCCGCCGTACACCGCCACCGCGCTGAAGGTCATGCGGAAGCTGTTCTGAAACGCATCCCGCCCCACGTCATCGAAGGAAATACCATGAAGATCATCGTCGATCGGGCGAAGTGCACTGGCCTCGGCCTGTGCGAGTCCGTCGCCCCCGACCTGTTCGAGGTCGACGACTCCGGTGACCTGATTCTCTTGCGGGACGAGATCACCGAGGACCGGCGCGCCGAGGTGGATGCGGCCGTATCCGGCTGTCCGACAGCGGCTTTGCGCCTACAGGTATGACATGTCCACACCCCGCCGAGCACCTGGTCACTGGTCAGAGGCAACTGGTCAGAGGCAACTGGTCAGCCGCTGTGCCGCCGGAGCGGCGGTGTGACACTCGCCCCGCACTGACCGAACGTCCCACAGACCTATCCGACACAGAGGAGACCCTTGAGCACCATCACCCGCGACTTCCACCCACTCGCTGTGACGAATCTGGCGTTCTGGGCCCGATCCGCAGACGACCGCGAAGCCGTGTTCAAGCAACTCCGTGACGAGGCTCCGGTCAGTTGGCAGCCCCCGATGCAGGGCGGCATCATGCCCTCCGACGAGCAGGGAATGTGGGTGGTCACCCGCCACGAGCACATCACCGAGGTCAGCATGCACCCGGAACTGTTCTGTTCCGGCCAAGGCGTGCAGTTCGAGGATCTTCCTGAGGACCTACTCGAGGCGTCACAGTCGTTTCTGGCCATGGACGACCCTCGCCACCGGCAACTCCGGCGGCTCGTCAGCTCGGCGTTCACACCCAAGCAGGTCGCGAGGATCGACGATCAGACCGCTTCTCAGGCGAGGCGAGTCGTCGACGGCCTGATCGAAGCCCGCGAAGGCGACTTCGTCGACCTCGTGTCGCGGCGGCTGCCGATGTGGACCGTCTACGAGATGCTCGGCCTCGATCCCGCGCTCAGGGAAGAGGCCGCGCATATGGCCGACGAAATGGTCTCGTTCAACGACGATGACGTCGCCGCGGGACGCGAGCCGGGTGAGGTCATCAACGACTCGCTGGTCCGGCTGCTGACCATCGGCCTCGAGTTCGCCGATCAGCGCCGACGGAACCCGGCAGACGACCTGATGACCAATCTGGTGCAGGCCGAAATCGAAGGCCAGCGCCTGACCGACGACGAGATCGCCGCATTCTTCGTCCTGCTGTCGGTGGCGGGCAATGACACCACGCGCAACACCATTTCCCTGAGCACCCATGCCCTGCAACAGCATCCCGACCAGAAGGCGTGGCTGCTCGAGGACTTCGACGGCCGGATCCCCACGGCCACCGAGGAGTTCATTCGCTGGGCCTCCCCTGTGATGACCTTCCGTCGCACCGCTACTCAGGACACCGAACTCGGCGGCCAGAAGATCTCGAAGGGCGAATGGGTCGCCATGATCTACAGCTCCGGAAACCGCGACGAGCGAATCTTCGACGCCCCCCACCGGTTCGACCTCTCTCGGCCGAAGAACCCGCATGTCGGGTTCGGCGGCGGCGGCCCGCACTTCTGCATGGGCAATTTCGTCGCCAAGATGCAAATGCGCCACCTGTTCGGCGAACTGCTCACCCGAGTACCCGGCCTGCGGGTCGGCGAGCCGGAGCCACTCATCGGCAACTTCGTGCGTGCAGTCAAGCGGATGCCGTGCACTACCGGATAGATCTCATCGCGGTATGTCACCGCAACACCACACCGCCGGACCGGCGATGCGGTGCGGGGAGATCTCGGTCGCCGAGTCAGTGCGTGTCGTCGTCCCCGTAGTAGCCGAGCCGCAGGAGGGTGGTGATCTCGCTGACCAGGGGCATCCGCGGATTCGTGCGATTGCTCAGGTCCTGGAAGGCGGTAATCGCCAGTTCCGGTAGGGCGGCGCGGAATTCGTCCTCGGGGACGCCGAGTTCCGCGAGTGTGCGCGGCACACCGAGCCGCTCGAGAAGGTCGTGCACGCCCTGGAAGAGCCGGCGACGACTCTCGTCGGGTTCATGCCCGCCGAAGATGATCCGTCCGAGTTGGGCGTACTTCTCCGGTGCGACGTAGGCCGAATAGCCGGGGGCCGGCATGAACTTGGTGGGCAGGTCGGCGTTGTAACGCAGGGTGTGCGGTAGGAATACCCCGTTCGCGCGGCCGTGGGCGATGCCGAACCGGGCCCCGACGGCGTGGGCGAGGGCGTGATTCGTGCCGACGAAGGCATTCGAGAAAGCGAGGCCCGCGAGCGTGGCCGCGTTGGACATGTCGGTGCGGGCGGACAGATCGTCGGGGTTCTCGTACGCGCGTGGCAGCGCCTCGAAGATCAGCCGCGCGGCCTGGACGCAGAAGGCGTCGGTGTAGGGCGTGGCGAAGATCGAGGCCGCGGCCTCGAGGGCGTGGGTCAAGGCGTCCACGCCGGTGTCGACGGTCAGCGTTCGCGGCATGGAGAGCGCGAGCAGCGGGTCGACGATCGCCATGTCTGGTACGAGGGAGTAGTCGACCAGGGTTTCCTTGCGGCCCGCGACGGTCAGGACCGCCGCCGGTGAGACCTCCGAACCGGTACCGGACGTGGTCGGGACGGCTACCAGCCGGATCTTGTGCGGATCCTGGGGATAGTCGGCCATGCGCTTGCGGGGATCGAGGAACGGCAGTGTGAGTGCGGCGAGGTCCTTCTCCGGGTGCTCGTAGAACAGTCGGATCGCCTTCGCCGCATCGATCACCGATCCGCCGCCGATCGCGATGAGCAGGTCCGGCGGCGACGCCTCGAGCAGGGCGACGCCGCGGCGGATGGTGGCCTCGTCGGGTTCCGGCTCGATCTCGCTGAACACCTTGAGATGCCGGGCGCGGACCTTGCCGCGCAGTTCGTCGACCACTCCACGCTGTTCGCTCAGCGCGTCCGTGATCACCACGACGCTGTCGCACTCGACGTCCCGGAGGTTCTCGAGGGCGCCGGCGTTGAAGAACGTGTTCGAGGGAACGCGGAACCACTGTGGCGGCGTGCGCCGGTGCGACACGGTCTTGATGTTGAGCAGCTGCATGTAGTTGACGTTCTCCGTGGTGCTGGAGCCGCCCCAGGTACCGCAGCCGAGGGAGAAGGTCGGGGTGAGATTGTTGTAGATCCCGCCGAGGGCCCCGACCGCCGTGGGCGCGTTGACCAGGATCCGTCCGGTGCGTACGGCGAGGCTGAAGGCCTCGATCACGGCGGGATCGTCGGCGTAGATGGCGGAGGTGTGCCCGAGGCCGCCGTGTTCGGTAACGAGCACGGCGGCGTCGATGCCGTGCTGGACGTCGCGGGCACGCACGAGTCCGAGGACCGGCATCAGTTTCTCCTGCACCAGCGGGTGCGCGGCGAGCTCGTCGAGATCGGCGGGCAGCGGCGCGAGGAGGACCTTGACCGCCTGGTCGACGGTGAATCCGGCGCGGGCGGCGAGCTCGGGCGCCTGTCTGCCCAGGGCCTCGAGATTGACCTTGTCGCCACAGCCGAAGGCGAAGTCGGCGACCGCGGCGCACTGCTCGTCGGTGAGCACGTGAGCGCCCATCCTCTCGAACTCGGCGATCGTGTCGTCGTAGATCGCCTCGTCGATGATGCAGGTCTGCTCCGCGGGACAGATCACGGACGCGTCGAAGGTCTTCGAGATCAGGATGTCGACGACCGCGCCTCTGATGTCTGCCGTGCGATGGAGGTAGATGGGTGCGTTGCCGGGGCCGACACTGAGTGTGGGTTTTCCTGCCGCGTTGGCCAAGGCGACGATCTTCTGACCGCCCGTCACCCAGATGAAGTCGACCAGGGGATGCTTGAACAGGTAGTGGGTCACCTCATGGGCGGCGTCGGGGATGACCTGCAACGCGCCGGGCGGCATTCCGGCCGCCTCGGCCGCAGCGCGGAGGATCTCGACGGTGCGTTCGCACGAGCGCACGGCGAAAGGCGACGGCCGGAAGACGATAGCGTTGCGCGTCTTCGCGGCGACGATGGCCTTGTACAGAACCGTCGAGGTCGGATTGGTGACCGGGGTGATGGCCAGCACGACTCCGATCGGCTCGGCGACGCGCACGATGCTGCGCTCGACGTCCTCCTCGATGACTCCCACGGACTTCTTGTCCCGAAGGTAGTCGTAGAGGAACTCGGTGGCGACGTAGTTCTTGACGACCTTGTCCTCGAAGACGCCGAAGCCGGTCTCCTCGACGGCCACCATCGCCAGTTCGACCGCGGCCCGGATACCGGCCTCGACCATCGCCTCGACAATCGTGTCGACCTGCTTCTGGTCGAGCTTGCGGAACGCGTTCGCCGCGGATGTCGCGACGTCGACCATCGCGTCGATGTCATTGCGGCGGGCGGCCTCGTCCGGCTCAGCGGGGGCGCCGTCGCCGGTGCGGTCGACGGCCTGAGTTCCGGTGCCGATCCGGGTATCGGTCATGATATCTCCTCGGATTGGAGATGCCCGTAGCCCTCGGTCGCGCCGAGGCCTCTCTGTTCGAGACATTACCCCCGCTCGCGGCCGTTGACTGTGGTCTTTGTGCCCTGCCACGCCCTGCCATCGGTCCCGTTCGGCCCTCCGGTGGCCAGGAGTCCGCCGCGAACGGCGACAACGTGCATCCCTCCCGCACCCGGATCGGAACTACTCGAAGTTTCCGCATCCAGGCACCGCGGGGTCCACGCGTTATCCGTCTCGGTCGTGGCGGGGTGGCCGAGACGTTCCGATCGAGGTTTCGGGACCGGTTCGGAGTGCGGTTCGTCGTGATCGGCGATCTTCGCCCATGGGCGAAAGCGTCAAACCGTACATTGCGAAGTCTTAATTCATTGCCGCAGTTGACATTTGGATGAATTTCGACAATTGTCAGCGGTGCCGCTCGGCGATCGGAATGCTCTCACCGGTCGATTACGGCTCAGGAATAGACTCTTTCACCGATCCGGCGTGGTCCGAGGCTCGTTGCGCTACACACAGGAGGCTCCCTTGGTTCGGCGACTGCGGCGTGGCGGTTCTCGTCGAATCAGCGCTGTGCTACTCGCGCTTGTCTTCGGTGCCGCCGCGCTCGGCACGCCCGCCACGGCGACCGACGCCGTCGACCCCTATCTGGATGGTCTCGCCGAGGCCGCGCCGACGCCGGAACTGCACTGGTCCGATTGCCAGGACGGCTTTCACTGCACCGCCGCGCGAGTGCCGCTGGACTACCACCAGCTCGATGGCGACCACATCGACCTCGCGGTGATCAAGCTGCCCGCCGCTGATCCGAGCCGTCGCATCGGTACCCTGTTCGTCAATTTCGGCGGCCCCGGCCAATCCGGCGTCGACCGGCTGCGGGAGCGGGCCCGGTGGCCGTGGTTGTTCTCCGATGAGCTGCGGTCGCGCTTCGACCTCGTGGCCTGGGATTCACGGTCGGTGGCGCGCAGCTCGGCGACCCGCTGCTTCCCGAATGCGGACGAACAACTCGCCTTCCTCGGCTCCAGCCCGGAAATGCCAACGGTTGCCAGCGACGAAGCCGCGTACTTCGCGTACGCCGAGGAACTCGCCGACCGCTGCGAACGCAACGCCGGGCCGATCCTGGATCACGCGTCCACCGCCAATACCGCGCGCGATCTGGAATTGCTGCGCCGCGCGGTCGGCGATCCGCAACTCACCTACCACGGAATCTCCTACGGCACCCAACTCGGCGCGATCTACGCGAACATGTTCCCCAGCCGGGTGCGGGCGATGGTGTTCGACGGGTCGGTGGACTTCGAGGGCAACGTGAACGGCCATGACGGACAGGGCACGACAGTCCCGTTGGACGTCAGACAGAATGTGGCCGCCGGTATCGCGGACACCTTCGACGAATTCCTCCGCGAGTGCGCGGTAGCCGGTCCACGCTGCGCATTCGGTGCAGGCGATCCACGACTGAAATGGATGGCACTCACCCAGCGAGCGCGCATCGCGCCCATCAGGGTAGCGGGTCAGAGCTGGACCTATTCGGCGATCATCGGTGCGGCCAGCGCACTTTCGCAGCCGTCGACCTACCCGGACCTCGCCACCCTGTTGCAGGCGCTGTTCGATTCGGCGACCACCCTTCCTGACCTCGCCGACCTGCGGTCGATCGCTGAGGCCTCGTATCTGGCCAACCGCACCGAGGCGTACTACACGATCCAATGCAGTGACAGCGTCGTGCCCACCGATCCCTCCGTCTACAGCCGCGCGGCCATCACAGAGGACCAGCGAATACCACACTTCGGACGGGTGGCAGTCTTCGACACCACCGTCTGCGCCTTCTGGCGTGGCCACGACGCCGACCGGTACACCGGGCCGTGGAATCGGTCGGCCTCGGCCCAGATTCTGGTCCTCAACAGCAGATTCGATCCGGCCACACCGCTGGCCGGCGCGGTCGCGGGCGCCGCCGAACTCGCCAGCGCCCGAGTAGTCGTGATCGAGGGCGCGGGTCACAGCAGCATGTACGTGGCGAGCACCTGCGCTGAACAGGTCAAGCGGGAGTACCTGGAATCCGGGGAACTTCCCCCGGCCGGTACCGGCTGCGGCATCGACAAAGGCCCGTTCGACTGACCGCACGCCGACGAAGGCGCCGACGACGCCCAGGCCGGTGCTGGATTCCAGCCGGAAACAAGTTGCGACACTGGCAGATCCAACTCGAATTCCGACCATGATCGAGGCCGCTACCGCTCGGCGTCGCGCCGGGGATTGGGCCGGGGCCTGCGCGGCCGCCGGTTTCGATGTCGATATCGATCTACGTGCTCTGGCAAGGGCTCACGGCCAGGAGTTGGCGGCCGAGGTCCGGTCCGATCTCCGGCATTTGGCCCCGGATCTGCTGCGCTGGCACCTGCCGAGGGTCGCTCCGGATGGACCTGCACCGTCACCTCTGGGATGCGCGCCGCACCGATGAGCTGGGGGTACGGTGTGGAGCCGAACCGGTCGCCGATCGGCCGGCGCCGGACCCGGCTCTGCTGGAGATCGCGCCGCGCGATCGCGGCTACGCCGTTGATCGCTGGGGCGACGAGGCACGAATCCTGCTCGATTCCGAAGGGCGACAGGACAATACGGTACTGGTGCGGTTGGGTTCCCGGCAGCGGGTGATCGCCGAACTCGGGCCTGCCGGATTGCGGATCGCGCCGGCATATCCAGCCGGAGCCGTCTCCGCGCTTGCGGTGCTGCCCTACGCCGCGACCTGGCGACCACCCGACCTGGAACTGCTTCGCACCGGCGTGATCTCGATCGACCGATTGCATCCGCTGGTTGCCGCGGCGCTGGTGCCGGACGATTCGCCGAGCGAATCCGTTCGGGGCCCAATCCACGCGGAGCGAACGCACCTGGTGGAATGCGGCAGCGAGCGACATCGAATCGGCGTTGTCGACGGTGCGCTGTCCGCGCTGGATCACGACCGGACCGAGATCCGGCGCGAGGAACTCCTGGCCGCCTTGACCGGCACCCCGCTCCCCTGCCTGCAGGTTATCGACCAGGCGCATCGCCAACCGGAGTGCCTCCCTGGAGTTCGCGAACGTCTCGCACACGGCGACGTCGCCGGCGCACTCCGCGTCGTCGAAGGCCTGCTCGGTCCCGAGGCGATCCTGCGCGACGGCGCTCTCCGGGACGAACTGACAGCTACCGCGCAACAGCGAATCACACACGGGCTCTACCGATCCGGCCTGTCCGAACCGCAACTGACCCCCGACTACCCCGGTGTTCGGCGTCCACGCGATCGCCGCGCGCACCCGCGCAACGCGACGAGCTACTGACCTGCCGAAGCGTGCGCTCCGGCGCGAGACCACGTCCCGATCTCGCGACTACCGCACACAGCCGCGCGGCGCGACCACCCAGACCCGCGACGGCGCGATCACTTCTCACCGTCGTATCCGCTGATCCTGCTACAACACAAGGTGATTCATATGTCTACATCTGTCACGGGCGCCGCCGCTCACACCTGCGCGCCTCAGGGTTCCCAGCTCGATATCGCGGCTGATCTGCTGACACTGCTCGGCGAGGCCACCACCGAACCGACGGTCAGACGCCCTGGCCCGAGACCGAGCCCTCGTGCCGCACCGTCGTCGGCCTGTTCCGCCGGGCCCCTTCGTCGAGCGAACGCGATCCACCGGCGTGGGCGCGAGTCGTCGAAATCGGCTAACCGATAACGCGATTCGGCGCAGGCGCGAAGCTGTACAAGTCGGCTATCGAAGTCGCTGGCGAACCTCGGTGGCGAGGTCGGCGGCGGCGTCGCGCAATGCCTCGATGAAGAGTTGTCTCGGGGTGGCCGAGTCCGCGCCGCGATAGACGACGCTTGTCGTGCGAACCGCGGCGGGATGGTCGACGCGGATCAGTGCGATGCCCGGCGGCAGGACCGGCACCGCGATCGCGGGCACCACGGTGCTGCCCATACCCGCCGCGACCAGGCCGAGCTTGGCGAACCAGTCACGGGCGACGAAGGCGATCTCCGGTTCCCAGGTGGCATCGCGCCACGCGCCGAGCAGGGTGCTGCTCACCTCGGTGCTGCCCGCTATCCAGCGCTGCCCGCGCAGCTGTGCGGGGGTGACGCTCGCGCGTCCGGCGAGTGCATGGTCCGGTGACACCGCGATGAGCAGCGGCTCGTCCAGCAGCGGCTCGATCTCGGCATCCACGGGCAGATTCCCCGTCTCGGTCACCACCGCCACATCCAGCCGCCCGCGCGCGACGGCGGAGATCAACCGCGGACTGGTTCCTTCGCGCAGCGGTATTCGCGCGAGTCGTGGCGCGGTGGCGGCAACGGCCCTCGGCACCAGCGCGGCCATGGCAGTCGAGAATGCGCCGACCCGGAGCGTGACGGGCGGGCGGGCGGACAGTTCGTCGAGTTCCTGCCGCGCGGAGCCGAGCCCACCGAGCACTGTTTCGGCATGCCGCAGCACGATCCGGCCCGCCTCGGTGGCCCGCACCCCGCGTGCGTGCCGCTCGAACAGCACCCGACCGGCCGCCTGCTCCATCAGGGCGATCTGCCGCGACACCGCCGACTGCGTGTAGCCCAGATTCTCCGCGGCCGTCGAGAACGACCCGCACCGAGCGGCCTCTCGGACCACCCGCAACCCGACGATCGTGAACTCACCCATGCGATCCACTCATACCAAATATGCGAGAAGATCGCTTGCCGCATACCTCGACGCCCCCTAGCGTCGAGGTATGAGCACAGCGGCGAACAAGAAATTGATCGAGCACATCTTCGAGCAGATGTCCCAGGGCAATACCCGAGCGATGAGCGAAGCCATGGCCGAGGACTGCCGCTGGATCTTTCCGGGAAACTGGTCCTGGTCCGCGACCTGGGAACCGAAGTCGGTTGTGCTGAACCAACTTCTGCGGCCACTGATGACCCAGTTCACCGAGTACCGCAGCGCGGCCGACTTCGTGATCGCCGAGGACGACCGCGTCGTCGCCCAGGTCCGCGGACACGGCATCACCACCGCCGGCGAGCCGTACGAGCAGACCTACTGCTTCATCTTCCGGATCGCCAACGGCCGGCTCACCGAGGTGATCGAACATTGCGACACCACGCTGGTGGAGCGGGTACTGCAACCGCTCCAGCGCGTCGGCGGTTAGTTCCGGCGGGTCCGGGGTGAGGCCGCAGGAGCTTCGATCAAGTGCCGTTCCCCTGACCGGAGCCCCACATCAGCAACGGCCAAGCATCCGAGTCGGCCGAGACCACGACCCTCCGGCACAGACCGAGACTCGAGCTAGCCTGATGGCTATGCTCGCCGACAGCCCGCCGAAACGCCCTTTCAGCAGTATTCAGTGGAGCGCAGCGCAGCGTCGGACGATGGCGGCCGCGCTGGATCTGTTCGGGACGCACGGTGTCAGCGGCACGTCGCTGCAGATGATCGCGGACGCCGTCGGTGTCACGAAGGCCGCGGTGTATTTCCAGTTCAAGACGAAGAACGAGATCGTCATCGCCGTGACGGCGAACGAACTGTCCATTCTGGAGGACGCGCTGGTCGCGGCCGAGGGCGAGGAGGACCGCCCCCGCGCCCGAAAAGTGCTGTTGAATTGCGTCATCGAGCTGGCGGTGACACGCCGTCGGTGGGTGAGCACCCTGACCAACGATCCGATCATCGTACGTCTGCTCGGCCAGTACGAGCCTTTCCGGATCTTCATGAGCCGGCTCTACGCGGTCCTGCTCGATGAGCGCAGCAATGACGATGTGGTCGCTCGTGTCTCGGCGGCGGTCCTGTCCGCGGCGATCGCGGGGGCGGTGGTCAACCCGCTGGTCACCGATCTCGACGACGAGACATTGCGGTCTACGCTGATTCACCTCACCCAACGGATGCTCGATCTGCCCGACTAGGACGTAGACCACGACAGGTCGATGTGGATGGTCGGGTTGCGACCGATTCCGGCCGAGGCGTGCCTGTCGTGCGGCGAATCACCACAGGTACACCGCGAAGATCGCGCTCCACAGGACGAGTAACCATCCGTCGGTGGCCAGGCGCAACCATCGCGGTGCGGCGCGCACCTCCATGAAATACCGGATTATCATGCGTCCCTTGACAGCACCGAGCACGACGACCGCGAGGGTGACGACGGTACTCGGTACCGCAGGTTCGCCGGAATGGCCCGGAGCCAGCCACCACGAGAGCAGAGTGATCGCCGACAGCGCGAGCCAGATCACCGTGATTGTCCGAGTCGATATGGGTCTCAACGGATTTCACCTCATGACGTAGAGTAGGCCGAAGATGACGATCCAGAGCAGATCGACCATGTGCCAGTAGATCGCCCCGGATTCGACCATGCTCATGCGGCTGCGGTTCGGACTTCGCACGATGCGCTGACGGTCCGGGCGGCGCAGTTCCCGCACGACGACTCCGAGAATGAGCAGGCCGAGTGCGACATGGAACAGGTGCACGCCGGTGAGCACATAGTAGAAGGAGAAGAATTCGTCGGAGACCAAGGTGTGGCCGCGCGAGATCTCCGCCGTCCATTCTCGGGCCTTGATCACGATGAACAGCACGCCCAGCGCGGCGCCCGCGTAGGTCAGTCGTACGGCACGTTGATGCTGGAGGGTCCGCGCGGCGTGGACGCTACGGGCGATGAACCATGAACTGGTCAGCAATACAAGGGTATTGAGCGTACCCAGGTCGAGGTCGAGATGTTGCTGAGCAGCGAGGAATGCCTCCGGTTCCATGGCCCGGTGGACCATGAAGATCACGAAGTAGGCCCCGAAGATCAGCAGATCGCCGAGCACCATGATCCACATGTGGACATCACCCGGTAGGTGGGCGATCGGAGCGGACCCGGCACCGGGCGGCTCGGCGACACCGGAGCTCGGCGTGCCGTAATCGGTGTTGGTCATCGAAAGGTCCTCATGTCGTTGGTTCGCGCCGGACGTGGTCGCGGCGGTTCACGGCAGCGCCGGTTCGTCGGCGGGTCGCAGTTCGGTCGCCCTGCGCAGGAAGGTGATCACGCACATGAGCCAGACACCGAAGACGACGGTGCCCATCCAGAACGAGATCGACCCGTTCCACGCGAAAGGCCCGGAACGCATCACGAAGACCGGGGTCGCCAGGATCTCGGTGACGACCTGCCAGATCGTCACGTAGGCAAGCCATTTGGGGAATATGCCGTTGCGGTCATAGAAGATCGCGATCGCGAATCCGACGTATGCGGCGGTGAAACAGCCCAGCGATCCCACAAAGGAGAGCAGGCCGAGATCGTAGAGCAGCGCCAGCAGCCGCGGGTCCCGGTCGGGCCGGTACACCGCCGCCAGGAAACAGAACGCGACCAGCAGACATCCGGGGAGCGCGCCGACGGCCATTCCCGCCATGTAGATGTAGGCGCAGACCGAGCCGGTGGTCATCCGCTTCATGTGGAAGACGATGATGCCATTCGCCACGCCCGCGCCGCCCACGATGAGTAGCAGGAGCGCGAAACCGATCTGGATGGTGACGGCGTGGTCGTCGAAGAAATGTGTGATCTGCTCCGGGCCGGTGTCGGGTCGCGGGGGCGGCATCACCCGGGTCAGCAGGACGAAGATCAGCCCGAACGCCGTATAGAAGGCGGGCACGATCCAGTAACAGATCCAGATATCGCGCTTGCCCGCGGGTTTCGGACTCGAGTCGGCAGGCTCGGTGACTGCCTCCCGGGACAGTGGCGACCGCATCATGCCACGCTCTCCGCGGCGGCCTGGCGGCGTAGCGCTCCACGCAGCACCGGGAACATCACCACCACGAAGGCGATGAACGCGATATTGCGCAGCCAGAACGAGATCGCGCCGTTCCAGGCCAGCGGACCACTGGTGAAGACCGCCGCGCCCACGGCCGGAGCCATCGCCAGCGCGGTGACCACCGAGAGGTGACCGACCCACCGCGGGAAGACGGGTTCGGGCCCGTCGTCGAAGTAGATCGCCAATCCGAGCAGTAGGTTCTGTGCGACCAGCATTCCCACCGGTGCGATGAGGGTGATCCACGCCAGATCGTTGAGCAGCAGGATCAGTTCGGGATCGCGTTCGGGCCGAAATGCCGCGACCAGGAAAAAGATATCGGCGAGGGCGACAATCGTCGCGCCACTCACGGCAGCGGTCAGGTAGCAGTACGCGAAGACATGGCTCTGAGTGGCCATGCGCTTCATCTGGACAACGATCACCATGAAGTACGGGGCCAGCAGGATCCCGCAGAGGTTCAGGGTGATCATGCTGAACCGGATCAGCGCCTGGTTATCGGCGTAGAAGGCCGCGACCTGTTCGGCGCTGTCGGCCGGGGACATGGGCGGATAGAAGCCGGGGAAGGCCAGGAACGCGATCAACAAAACACCACCGGCGACCGGGCCGGACCATAAGCTGATCGACTGGGTCGTGATGTCAGTGGTTGCGATGGGCGATTCTTCCGCCTCGGTGATTGCTTGCATCGGACCTCGAGTCACTCGGCGGTACAGACCTATCCGAATCGGCTACTAGCCGATCGGCTAGATAGACTATAGGCTCGCCGTTCGATGAAAGTCGATGCTTATCCCGAATCAGGCGCTCACCCCGCAAACGTGGGTTCCTGGCGAGGGGCGAAGGCGTTTTCGGGCAGCCATGAGGGTGGTCGTACGGACTCCCCGGAGTCGTCACGGGTGTTCACCTGCTCGATGGAACCGTTTTTCGTGCGGCTACGTCCAACTACTGAAGCGTGTGGTTTCCACCGATCCCATCCCGGGACCGGCTCGAACCATTTCGGCACGAAGGAGTGTGGGCATGGCCGGTGTTCTCAGTGTGGACATCGAAGTGTTGGGTAAGGCCGTCCGGTCGCTGGAGAGTGCCGAGCAGGTGCTGTCCGACGCGATGAAGGCGATGTCCGGAGACAGCCATGCCGATATCGGTACCAAGGAGCTGAACGACGCCGCCAACAGCTTTCAGATCCGGTGGAAGTACGGGATCGAGCGCATCGGTCAGTCCGCCGAGGTGACGGCGGAGGGCGTCTCGAAGTGCCTCGAGGCCTATCTGGCAACCGACAATGCCTTCGCGAAGGCGCTCGAGCAGGCGAAGGCCGTTGTCGACGGAACAGGTACGCAGCAGCCGAGTGCCCAAGAGAACGCATGAGCGAGAATCCATACCCCAGCCTGGGATTCAACCCGGTTCCGGGCGCGGTGACCGACGTGGCGAGTCTGCAAGGGCAGATCAGCAAGGCGTTCGAGGCGGTCGAAGAAACCAATGGGTTGTTGAGTCGCTTGCGTAACAGCAACGACGACGTGTGGAAGGGCGAAGCAGGCGACGCGTTCCGCGCCGACTTCGATGCCACACTGGCACAGGACCTCGGGTATGCGCAGAGTTCACTCGAGAAAGCGGTCGCGCTGATCCAGGAGTGGCATACGAGTCTGATCGCCTTCCAGGACACCGCCAAGGGACTGGAGACCGAGGCGGCGGAAGCCAAGGGACAACACACGCAGGCTGTCGCCAATTTGCAGAGTGCTCAATCCAATCCGGACTTGTCGCTGGCGAACACGAGTTTCTCGGACTCGGCAAGTTTGCAGACCGCGCAGACTCGCCTCGACGCTGCGGTCGCCCAGGTGCGAACGGCCAGCGCATCAGTGGATGATTGGCAAGCGAAGATCGACGCGATCATCAAGCGCGCCCGTGATCTCGAAGGGACTCATGACACCCTTGCCCGTCGAATCGCCCGCGAGTTGGACGCTGCCGCGAAGGATTTCGCCCCCAGCCCGCCCGACAAGAGCATCTGGGATCGGATCACCGACGCCATCGAATCTCTGGGCGAATGGATCGATGAGCACCGCGAGGGTATTCACCAAGTGCTCTCGATCATCGCCGCGATCGGCAGCGTCATCGCCGTCTGCACACCTCCGCCGTTCGACATCATCGGCTTCGCGGTAGCCGCAACCGCGACAGTGGGCCTGCTTGGACTTGATCTGTCCGATCCAGAAATACGACAGGGCCTCGCGAACGGCGAACTCGACGCGTGGAAAAAGGTCGGACTCGACTCCTTGGGGATCGCTCCCGTCGGCGGCGCCGGTCTTGCCGCCGGAAAGATCGGGTGGACTGCGCTCAGGGGCGGTGGTGAGGCTGTTCAACTGGGTAGGTATGCCGCACAGGCCACTGAGGGAGCGGGACTCGGCAGGGCCCTGTACAACGCGGTGACGCATGAGCCGCTGCTGTCGTCGAAGATCGTCAACAAAATCCCCGGTGTGTCGAGCCTTGCCGAAGGTGTGGGACTCACCAACTGGGCTCGCGACGTATATCAGGCGACAGGCTACGTCGGTTCGCATGCGGGGCCCGTCACTTCCCTCGAGGCTGTCGATCTGTTTGCCCGGACAGGTAAGTACTGGAAGTCCGTCGCCGGTCCGGTCGGATCAATGATCGGAGATGACTGATATGTCGGAAACCGACGCGTTGCCGACGATCTCAATCGCCATGGCCGTGCCGCAGGGGTTCGTGGCGCTTCCGCTCGGCACCATCGACGAGGCCATAGCACAAGCGGAATCGATGTTCGCTTCGCTCGGCCCCGGCACCGTGAGCTCAGCGGCTCCTGCGGTGCTCCAGGCGCTGCAGGTCCTGCTCACTCGCCTCGCGCAGCTCAATACGGTGTACTGCGGCCTCGGCAGGCATCTGTCAGCGGCCGGCCGGCAGATCTCGTCGACCCTGACCGTTTCGTTGCACGAGTACGGCGAGCGCAGGAACCCCCGGTTGACATTGGGTGACGTACTGAAGGGGAGATGTGACGCCGGTGAGAAATTCGAGAATGCCGAGTTCGTCGAGGTATCCGGGCGACCGGTGCTGTTACTCGACCAAGTGAGAGCGACGCCGACACCCGAACTGCCCGGGTACGACTCCTCCGATCCCGAGCAGGCGGTCTATCAACTCGAGGCCGTTGTTCCCGCACCGGACGGTTCCGCGATCGCGGTTATCGAGTTTTCCACGCCGTTCGTGGAACACGGAGTCGAATATCTTTCGACAATTGTCGTGATGGCCGCGTCGATAGAATTCGTGCCGATATCGAGAAGGTCTACGACCTCATTCTCGCTGGACCTGTGAGGGTATGGTCATGTCCTACAGCGGATCTACTGCGGCACCTCCGGCGATGTCGTGGCCGACAACCAAGGCAGCGGCGCGGAGGGGGAAAGTCGTTCGTTGGTCACTGCTATTGTTCGGTTCGGTGTGCTTGCCGCTGACCGTGGTGCTGATTGATATCAGAGATCGGCTCGAGTCCATGCGGCTATCGGCACTTGCCGGCGTCTGCATGAACTTTGCCGCCATCGGTGCGACTGTAGGTCTCATCTTCGGCGGAGGTCTGCTCTGGATGAACCGTAGAAGGCATCGGGCACTCACACGTCACCCATGGATTGTCTGGCCGATAAACTACATTTCCACCGGGCGCTATGAATGGGTCGAACTGCTCGATCAGAACCGTCAACCGGTTTCTGCCTTGATTTTGAGCACGTGGCCGAAAGACATAGGAAAGCTGGTGAATCACACGACGTCAGAGGTGTGGTTCGCGGGCGATCCAATGAAGTACGGCGTCCTCTCCAGACCCGGAGGCGGTGACCTCCGATACGCCTATTCTTCGAAAGCCCGCCAGCCTCCGCGGTTCGATTTCGGGGTGCACAACCCGAGCGATCAGGAGGATCACGGTGACCCCGTGTCGGTGACCCCGAAGTACGAGCTGACGCGGGAACGCGGTCAGTTGATGATGAAACCCGTTGGCGCGCAAGCGGAGGAACCGATACCGCACGGCGCGAAAGGTGATACCAGGTATGGGTCACCACGCATGCTCCGGCGAGTTCTGGCCTTCGCCTTCGACTGTGTCGTACACCTCGGCGTCGCGCTCGGCGCGGCGATCGCTGTCAGCCCCGCGTTTTCGATCGAGGCCGCTACGCGGTTCGATTGGAAGCATCTCGGCGTGAACCCGATCATCGCGCTCGGGTTCTGGCTGTCGGCATCGGCGGCCGATCGAGTCTTTGCGCAAGCGGTGTTCCATACGACGGTGGGAAAGGCATTGTTCGGATTGCGCGTCATTCGGCCCGACGACGGCGCCTACCCTTCGTTCGGAAGATTGCTGGCTGTGTGGTTGGTCGACCTGTACATGGTGGTGGCAGTTCCGATCGCGCTCGTCACCTTTTCCGATGTGCCCGGGCCGGATAAGATCGATGACTACTTTCTTCCGGCTGTACGAAGTAGGGACCTGCAGCAGCGCGAGTAATCGGAGGGCACCGGTGTGGCGGTGAGGTGCCGCAACTGAGCCAAGGACCTGGTCGTCGCCTACGGCGACCTTCAGCTGAGCTGCTCGGCAAGTCCGACGACGATGCCCTCGGGGCCACGGACGTAACAGAGCAGATAGATATCCTCGTACTGCACCAGCTCACCGACGAGTTCGGCCCCATGGGCGCGGAGCCGGGCGATGACGTCCTCGATGTCGTCGACGGCGAACATGATGCGACGAATACCCAGCGTGTTCGCTGGCGCGTCTTTCGGCTCGGTGGTGACGGCCTTCGGCCGGTGGAACTTCGCCAGCTCGACTCGGCCGTGGCCGTCCGGGATCCGCAGCATAGCGACGTCCTGTTCGACGTCGTCGAGCCCTATGACGCGCTCCGCCCCACGCCACTCGAGTGGCCCCTTACCCTCCAGCTCCATACCGAGTTCGACGAAGAACGCGATAACAGCGTCCAGATCCTCGACAACGATGAGGACGTTGTCCATCCGCTGAATCGCCATTTCGGGCCTCCTTCGATGTAAGTGCGGCCACGGTGTCCGCATCTGCCCCGGAGACGGCACCGCCAAGCCATTCTCGACATTCTCTGTCTCATCGCCTCCAACGACACAGCGGCGCTCGTCCTCGGCGCGGCTCAGCGGTGACGCACAACAGGCGTGCCGAGCACGTCGGAAGCGCCGAATCCGCCCGCAGGCCCAACCTGATCGGGTATCAGCCCTTCGTTACCATGCCCTGCGCGACCATCCAGTCGCGGGCCACTTCGGCCGGTTCCCTGCCCTGCACGTCGACCTGACGGTTCAACTCGGTGATCGTCTCGTTGGTCAGCAGTCGTGAGATCGGCGTCATGATCTCGGCCACGGCCGGATGCGCCTCGGCGAAGTCCGCGCCCATCACCAGGGCGGCATTGTATTTCGGGAAGAACGCCCTATCGTCGCGCAGCAGCACCAGATCCAGCCCGGGTATGCGGCCGTCGGTCGCGGCGACCGAACCGAAACGGCACTGCGTGGCGTCGGCGGTGGCCTGGTAGACGACGGCGTCCTGCACGATCTGCTTGCGCACCTTCCCGATGTCGATGCCGTATGTGCGTGCCATTCCGGGATATCCGTCCTGGCGTACATTGAATTCGGTGCCGACGCAGGTGGTCGCGGCCGCTGGATCGGCATCGATCAGGCGCGCGTAGTCGGACAGGGTGCGCACCCCGGTCTCCTCGGAGACGCGGCGGCTCACCGCGAGGGCGTAGGTGTTGTTCAGCGGGGCCATCGCCGTCCAGACCATGCGGTGGGCGGCGAGATCGGCCGCGCGCAGGGCCTCGAACTGACCGAGTTCGTCGGCGATCGGGGTCTCGTTGCCGAGATAGTTGATCCAGCCGGTGCCGGTGTAGTCGTAGGCGAGGTCGATCTGGCCGTGTAACTGGGCGTCGCGCAGACTGTTCGACCCCTGGATATTGGTCAGATCGCGCACGTCGGCGCCCGCGGCCACCAGGGCGAATTCGATGAGGTAGCCCAGGATGTTCTGTTCGGTGAAATCCTTGGAGCCCACCGTGATCGCGACGCCGCCGAGTTCGGGGACCGGGCCGATGCCGGCGGGTCCGACCCGCAACGGCACCGCGCCGCCCGATTGCAGACCGCAGGCCGCGATCAGCGCCGTCCCCAGCAGCGCGGCCAGCGCGCGCGCCGCCCTCATCGCAGCCCCCTCGGTCCGAGGAACTGCTCGGCCAGCGCGCCGAGCCAGTCGACGAGCAGGGCCAGCGCGACCGCGAGTACCGCGCCGACCACCAGGGTCACGTTGTCGCGCAATTTGTATCCGGTGTCGATGAGTATGCCGAGTCCGCCCGCGCTCACCAGGAACGACAGCGTCGCGGTGCCGACGGCGAGCACCAGCGAGGTGCGCAGGCCCGCGAGGATGTAGGGCACCGCGAGCGGGAACTCGATGCGCCGCAGTACCGTCAGCGCCGACATGCCCTGTCCTCGGCCCGCGTCGATGAGCACCGGATCGACCTGCTGGTAGCCGAGGATCGTATTGCGCAGCACCGGAAGCAGCGAGTAGAAGGCGATCGGCGCGACGCCGATCCAGAATCCGGTGGTGCGGGTCGCGAGGTAGCACAGCACGATCAGGCCGATGGCGGGCGCGGCGGCCCCCACATTCGCGACACCGACGAAAATCGGTGTCAGACGGCGATATCCGGGCCTGGTCAGCAGGGTGCCCAGCGGGACGGCGATCACCACCACGATGGCAACGACCGTCGCGGTGATCAGGATGTGCTGCCAGGTGACGGTCACGATATTGCTCGTGTCGAGGCTGGCCTGCTGGGTGACGGTGAGGTCGCGGCGCAACGCCCAGGTCAGCACGCCGACGGTCAGCAGCAGCACCAGCACCGGCTGGGCCAGCAGCCGCAGGTATTCCGCCCTGCCCTCGGTGGCGGGCCGCGCCCCGCGCGGTCGCGCGCTGGCCGGACCTGCGGTCTCGACGGCCCCGGTCACGTCGCCGGCTCCGAGGTCTCGCCCGCCGCGGCGCGCACCGCCGACAGATGACCGACGAGGGTGGCGATCGTGACCAGACCCGCGTATTCGCCGCCGGGCGCGGTGACCACAGCACTCGCGGACTCCTCGGCCAGTAATGCCTCGAGCGCGTCCTGGAGTGTGGACCGTGCCGAGACCGTCTGTCCCACCGGCGTTCCCGCCTCGCGCAGCGAGGTCGCGACCGCGAGTTGAGCGGCGGTGACCCGCCGCAGCGGGCGGCGGTTCTCGTCCAGGACCACCGCGAGCGGACGGTCCCCCATGGCGGCGCGCAGGGTCGCGGTCGGTTCGGATTCGACCGCGGCCGGGCAGTCGTCGAGGCGAACGTCCTCGATCCGGGTGAGGGTCAGCTGTTTGAGGGAGGCGTCCGCGCCGACGAATCCGGCGACGGTGTCGTCGGCGGGATCGGCGAGTACGGCGGCGGGGGTGTCGTACTGGAGGATGCGGGATCGGTCGCCCAGCACCGCGATCCGGTCGCCCAGTTTCACCGCCTCGGCGAAATCGTGGGTGACGAAAACGATGGTTTTACCCAATTCGGTCTGTAGGCGCAACAATTCGTCCTGCAACGACGCGCGGGTGATCGGGTCGACCGCGCCGAAGGGCTCGTCCATCAACAGGACCGGAGGATCCGCGGCGAGCGCCCGCGCCACCCCCACCCGCTGCTGCTGCCCGCCCGACAGCTGACGCGGATAGCGGTTACGGTAGGCGCCGGGATCGAGGCCGACCAGATCGAGCATCTCGTCTACACGCGCCGAGATCCTGCGCCGGTCCCAGCCCAGCAGTCCCGGCACGGTCGCGATGTTCTTGGCGACCGTCATATGCGGGAAGAGCCCGGCCTGCTGGATCGAATAGCCGACCCCGCGCCGCAATTGGTCGGGATCCATGCCGGTGACGTCGCGGCCGCCGATCGTGATCGTGCCCGAACTCGGTTCGATGAGCCGGTTGATCATCCGCATGGTGGTGGTCTTACCGCACCCCGACGGGCCGACCAGCACGACGATCTCCCCCGCCGGAATCGTCATCGACACCCGGTCGACGGCGGGATCAACTTGTCCCGGATAGTGTTTGGTGACGGCGTCGAGCACGATCTCGACCCCGGATACTCCGTTCACGGCGGATCCGGACCCGCCGGTGCGGGTTTCAGTCTCGGTCACGGATACCCCTCGAGGTGGTGAGACGCCCGACTAGCAGCAGGATCCCGTCGAGCGCCAGTGCGAGCACGATGATGAGGACGGTGCCGGTCAGCGCCTGCGGCACGGCGTTGGGGCTGCCCAGCCGCGACAGGCCGGAGAAGATCAGATTGCCGAGACCGGGCCCCTTGGCGTAGGCGGCGAGCGCGAGGATGCCCATGATCATCTGGGTGCTCACCCGCATACCCGCCAGGATCGACGGCCAGGCCAACGGCAGTTCCACCGCCGCGAGCACGCGCAGCCGATTCATGCCGACACCGCGGGCGGCGTCGGTCACCGCCGGGTCCACCGACGCGAGCCCGATGATGGTGTTGCGCAGGATCGGCAACAGCGCGTACACGACCAGGGCGACGATGGTCGGCCCGACACCGAGGCCGAGCAGCGGGATCAGCAGGCCGAGCAGCGCGAAGGAGGGAACCGTGAGTACGGCGCTGGCAACGGCGGTGGCCGCCGACGAGCCCAGCGGACTGCGATACACCACGATCCCGATCAGCACCGCCACGACGGTGGCGATGATCAGCGATTGCACCACCGCCGAGACATGCAGATACGAGTCGACGAGCAGTTGATGCCGCCGCGAGACGACGAAATTCCACAGCGTGTCCAGGACCGCACCTCCCCGTCGCCCGTTTCCGGGAGACTATCTCGCGGAGAATGCCCGCCGCACGGCAAACGGAAACAACGACTTCCGCGCACCATCGCGCGGACCCCGTTGCGCGGGTGGCCTTTCGGGGGCGGATCGTCGCCGACCCGAGACACGGCGGCTCGTGCCACCGCCTACCTGGGGATGTGGGGACGCTGACCAGTGGGCGAATCCGGCGTACTGGCCGGCCAGTACTGGGAGGCGGGGGGACGGGCGGGTCGCGTCGACTCGGGGCGGTCCCTGTCCTGCCACCACGGAATATCTTCGGCCGAAGGGTATTCGGCGCGTTTCGGCGGTGCGATCCCGATGTCGGTGGTCGGCCAGTTCGGGGTGCGGGGAGCGGTGCGAGTGACGGGCCCGCGTTCGATCGAGGTCAGGCCGACGCTGATGAGCAGCAGCATGGTCACGATGCTTATCACGGCGATCAACGGGCCGAGCAATTGCAGCGCTTCCGCTCCCGCGGGCGTGCCGTGGTGCCCTCTCTCATGGGCGTGCATGGAGGCCATGCCGGTGTAGTGCATGCCGGAGACCGCG
Organism: Nocardia sp. NPDC005366; assembly: GCF_040606855.1. Classification (NCBI taxonomy): domain Bacteria; kingdom Bacillati; phylum Actinomycetota; class Actinomycetes; order Mycobacteriales; family Nocardiaceae; genus Nocardia; species Nocardia sp. NPDC005366. The sequence goes on along the minus strand of NZ_JBEXFQ010000004.1, from coordinate 106,271 downwards.
ACGCCCATGATCAGTGCCGCACCCACGGTGGCGAACGCTCCGTCGATCCGCAGCGTGAACCACAGCGCCGCCGTGGCGGCCACGACCGCGATCAGAACCGACAGCGCGACCAATCCGGCGTCGTAGGTGACGGCCGCATCGGATTTCATCGCATACATACCCGTGTAATGCATGCCCGCGACACCGATCCCGGTGATGGCGCCACCGGCGAGTAATCCGGGTATCGTCGGCTCCGGCTTCACCACCAGCAGTAATCCGATCCACACCACCACGATGGCAGTGACCGCACTGAACAAGGTGATCGGCACGTTATATCGGATCTGCGCGCCCTCGATCGAGAATCCGAGCATCGCGATGAAATGCATCACCCAGATCCCGGTGCCGCCGATCGCCAAGGCGGACAGCCCGAGCCACGATATCCGGCTTTCCTGCCTGGCGCGTGCGGCGCACTGCAATCCGAGCAGGCAGCCGATGAAAGACATGCAGTAGGACAGCAGTGGCGTTAACCACCCGTGACTGAAGTGATAGATGTCTAGCATCTCGGAAAGACTACTGGACGGTTGCGCCGAGATCACGAAATGGAGAAGCGAAGCAGACGATACGGTCGGTTACCGGCGGACCGCCGACGAGAATGACGCTTCAGTCATCGTCGAGTTTATCGGACAACGCACAGGGAGAAGTCACAATTATTTCTCATCGCTATGCACTAGCTATTGATTTGCGCCGCGAGCGAAACCCGGGGATTCACCCGAGAACTACCGTATCGACCGGACCGCAACGACGATTACGCCAGGTTCGCTGGAACATGACCGCTCGATTCCTCGAATTCGCACGGTTGCGCTCCGAACGAGCTCATCCGGCCGGGAGTCTGCGCTCTGCGGCCGGACGGGCTCGCAGCGTCACACCAGCTCGGGCACGCGCAGATGCGCGAAACCCAGCCTGAACTCCGCCACTTCGAGAACCTCGGCATCCATCCTTCGGGTCGCGGCGGCCCGGATCCGATCCGCCTGCTCGCGGCTGTTCTCCAGCTCCTCGATGCTCGACCAGACGGTCGAGCCCACCGCTCGGCCGGTCGCCCGGTCGACGAACAGACTGGCGCTGCGGAATCCCTCGATCTTCTCGAACTCCGGCAGCAGACTGGTCTTGAACGTGTCGATCATCGTGTCGATCCCGGCCGGATCGACCTGCAACCAGGTGCATCGCGTGCACGCGCGTGCACCGGCCAGGTGATCGCGGTGCATGACCGCGACTTCCCATTCGTCGATCTTCTCGGTCTGCCCGTTCAGCGCCTGGACCAGACCGTCACGCAGCGACTGGACGCGCGGCCTGCTGGACTGCAGCGCATCCTCGGATTCCCACGCGGTCGTGGCGATGCAGCGCCCCGTCGCCCTGTTCATCATCAGCGACAGGCCGACCCAGCCATCGACCCCGGGCAGATTCGTCATCACCTCTTTGCGGAGGTACGCGATCCCGCTGTCGATCGACGACGGCTGGGCCGCGATAGTGCTCGAACGTGCGTACACAGGCCACCTCCCACTCCAGGAAGGGCGGCGCCCCCGGTGGACGCCACCGGACACACCCACTGTCCTCCTCGCTCGCCGTCCGCACAATGCAGCGCGGACGCTCCCTCGCGGAACCTCGAAATTCGACCGAATTCTTGGCCCGCAGGTATTGACAGCGGGCAAATCGGGAGAAGACTGGATACATACCGGAACACCGGAAAAGGGCCGCGCAGCCGACGGAGACGTCCGTCGACCGTAGGGACGTTTTTCCAGGATCTGGCTAAGCCCCCGGCAAGCCAGTCGAAATACCGCAGTTGTCAGCGACGACTGAGACTGATGGTTTCGATGGAGACTACCGGGGACTGTTCTGTCCGGGGGGCGAGTACGTCGCCTGCGGGCCGGGGGTGTTTCCGACACGGTGATCGCGGAGACGCGGGAACGGTCGTGCCGACCGCTGGAGGAAACGACACAGTGGTCAGGGCTGCCCCTGGTTCGGCAGCGGGGCAGGGCGAAAGTCGGCGCAGCCGGGCGGGACGCGGACCCCGCACAGCGCCAACTGCTGCACCCGGGATGCGAAGGCAGCGCCGTGCAGGAGGTTCATGGCCACGTCGACAACGCGGCGGTTCTCGGCAGGCGCCAGATAGGAGTCGCGCACCCACTCGTTGAAACTACCCATCGCCGGGCCGCACCAGATCTGGTAGTCGAGCCCCCGGCCTGCCTCACCGGTGGATGCCCAGCGCGACGCCATGCCGAGATACCACCGAAAGACCAGGGCCATCTTACGTTTCGGGTCACCGGCGGCCCGGTCGAGCCGACCGGGATCACGACGAGTGAAATATTCGACCGTGTCCTGCCAAACGTCCTCGACGCTGCGGTGGAGAACCTGGGTCTCGAGTCGTTGCAGTTCCTCGGTCGGCAGGGCCTCCAGAGACGGGTAACCGCAATACAACTCGTAGAGGCGACGGGCGCGCATCGGAAACATGGTGCCCTTCTTGAGTACCTGCAGTTCGACGCCCAGTTCGAACATGTCCGCCGCCGGGGCCATCTCGACGTCGGCGACCCCCGCCTCCGCGAGCATGCGGCGCACCTCGTCGGAGGTCCCCGCCTCCAGGCAGGACTGGTTCACCGAGCCGGTGACGATGTAGTCGGCGCCCATGGTGAAGGCGGCGGCCGCCGCGAGCGGAGTTCCGATGCCGCCCGCCGCGCCGATCCGTACCGCGAACGGCAGACCCAGTTCGTCCCGCATTCGATCGCGGGTGCGGATCAGCGAGGGCACCAGGGTGGTCAATGGTCTGCGGTCGGTGTGACCGCCGGAATCGGCCTCGGCGGTGACATCGTCGGCGAGTGGCACATACCGCGCGAGTTCGGCCTGTTCGGCGGTGAGGTGACCGGCCGCGACCAGTTCGGCCACCATCGCCGGCGGTGCGCAGCGCATGAACTTCTCGGCCACCTCCGCGCGGGACACCTTGGCGATCACCGAATTCCGCACGACCAGTCGGCCGTCGGCCGTCCGCGACAATCCCGCCACCCGGTAACGCACGATATTCGGCGTCACATCCATGAACGCCGAGACCTCGACGCAGCGCACTCGGTAGCGCAGGAACAATTCCACCGCGGCGCGTTCCATGGCTGGTTCGCTGGGGCTGTGGATCAGGTTCGCGGCGTAGGGAAGTCCGGGGATCTCGGCGGCGAAGCGCCGTAACGCCGCCTCCACTCGCGAAGGAATCAGCCCGGCCGCGCCGAAGGAGCCGAGGCACCCCGCCCTGGCAAGGGCGATCACGTACTCCTCCGACGCGATGCCACCGGCCATCGCGCCGCCCATGTAGGCGTATCGCACCCCGTGGTGGGTGCGGAAGGCGGCGGACCCGAGGCGTTGCGCGGGCAACGGTCCGACAGCCGCGATCACCGATGTGTCATCGGCGGGGCGTGCGGTGCTCAGGCCGACGGCATCGGGCGTGCGCACCACGTACACGGGTGAGTCGAGATCGGTCAGGATTCGATAGAAGCCCCGGTGGTCGGTGTGGACCACGGGCTCGGCGAAATCGGGGGTGCCGATGGTGGCGGTCATCGTTGGTCCTCTCGACGGTTGTGCACCTCGACCGCGATGTCGGTGATCTCGTATATGCGCATGCCCGGCTTCCAGACATTGGCGTCGGCGATCACCAGAATCCGGGCGGATCCGGTTTCGTCCTCGTCGCGTCGAATCTCCTTGATGTGCAGGTCGAAGGTCATCGGGCCTTCGGTCCGCAGAATCTGGCCGCGGTATTTCCATGTCATCGCGACGCCAAGCGGCATGGCGAAGACCGGGTCGGCGAATTCCGCGCCGAGCCCGGACTCGATCGCGTACACGTGCAGTGCCTGGATCAGGGCCTCGACACCCAGCGAACCGGGCATGACCGGGTCGAGATGGAAGTGGCACTCGAAATACCAGTCGTCGGCTCCGATGTCGCGACGCCCGTACAGGTAGCCGTTGCCGTAGCGACCTCCGGTGGGCAGTATCTCCAAGGCGTCGACCAAGCGCAGACGACCGTCGGCCAGGCGCAGGCCCGGCCGGTCGAACCGGCGCTCGTCCGCGCGCGCCGCGGGCATGCGGTTGTCGGAGGACGACAGCCGCTCCCGCTGATGCAGCCAGGGAGCGACGTATTCGCCCGCGTCCAAGCCGGTCTGGTTGGCGAGTGCGTCGGCGGTGTGGAAGCCGAACAGCGATTCTCCGCGATAGAACAGCACACCGTCGGCGAACAGTTCGTAGCTGAATCGCTGGAGCGTGGTGCCGGGCATGATCTGACTGAACGTCATGACCGTGCGCTGCCGGATCGTTGTGCCGCGCAGATCGATCCGCGCCACGACGGTCGCGGTGCCGTCCAGATTGCGGATGCTGCGATCCTCGTCCGGGGTGGCCAATGTCGCGCCAAGGTGGCAGCCGAGCAGCGCGGCCGCCTGCAGCGAGGACTCCATGTACACGCAGTTCGGCATGCCGGCAAACGCGTTCTCGTGGAAGTACCACGCTTCCGGCGCGCAGTCGTACTCGGTCTCCATCGCGGCGCCCGGCGTCAGAATTCCGCGGACACCGTCGAATCGCATGACCCGGTCGACGAATCGGAAATCACCGCTGGGCATGTGACACGGCTTGCGTCCGGCGTAGATTTCGAACTCCGGTCCCAACGCGATGGCGACATCGCCCTCGGCGGCGTGCGCGAGATGTAGTTCGTTGATGAGGGCCGCCTCGCCGTGCTGATTCCGCCGTCCCAGAAACGGTGGGATGCCGCCGATTCCGGCCCGGAACGCAGTGCCGGGCTTCTCGCACACACGCACGCCGAAGTTCCGCAGGCTCATGATCGCCTTGTCGCCGTCATAGACGGTCATATCCGCGATCACGGTCGGGCGGGGCAGCATGGTCAGCTCGGTGATCTCCACCCGGTAGCGCAGGACGCACCGCCGCGGAGTGATCTGGCCGCGGACCTTCAGTTCGGTTCTCATTCCGGGCACCGACTGGAATTCGGCATCGGGAAACACCAGGTGCATACCCAGGTACATGGCGTAGATCTGCAGCAATTGCACACCGCCCTCGGCCAGCAGAGAGCCGGGAAGCACCGGGTCACCGGGGAAATGACTCCGGAAATACCAGTCATCCGGATCCACCTTGGCGATGGCGTCGATCTCACCGAGGCCGCGCGGTCCGCCGAGCCGGTCGATGGTGGTGACGTCGGAAATCATGCGTAACCGAGGAACGGAGCCCGTGGAGCCTTCGTTCGCGCCCGCGGCGGGGATGCGGATCGACCGATTGCAGCCGTCTCGGATTTGATCCCAGGCCGCGCCGAACACCTCGCCCGGGCGTCCCCGGGCCAGCAGATCCAGGTCCGCGCTCGACAGCGAGGTCCGCTCGGTGCGGGCCAGCGGCTTGAACCAGGTGGGCCGCATGGCTTGTCGGCGTGCGCGGTCCATTCCGCTGGGAACCACGCCCGACGAGCTGTCCAGTTCATCGGGTGAGAAGAAGCCCGCACTGGCTCTGAGCAGCTCCAGGATCAGCACACCGTCGGCGTAGCAGCGGTAGCTGAAGAAGAACAGCAGCGTGTCGCCGTTCCATACGAAGCGGTCGATGGTGATGTCGTAGCGCAGGGTCTGGCCGACACGCGGCAGGCCCGCGTGGAACACCAGCTCACTGTCGAGCAGGCGGTAGACCCGCTGCCCCCGATAGCGGCGGTCTATGCCCAGGTAACCGATCAGCAGCAGGTCACCTTGACCGGCCTCGATGGTGACGGCCGACGGCACGAGACCATCGACGGCGTACCAGGCGTCGACCGGCACGTCGTATTCCGTGGTGATGGAACAGGGTTCGTAGACACCGGGGGTAACGTCGAGCGCCGTCACGCGGGTCACGAAGAGATACGGCGGGGCGGGCAGCCGCACCCGCCTCGGGTAGGTGTCGATCTCGGCGAAATCGGGCCCGAAGATACCGGATACCTTGCCGGAGGCGAATTCGAGCAGCTGCGCCCGGTCCCATACAACGGGGCGATCCGGCGCCGGATCAGCGGCGACGGGCCCGTCGGCGGCGGGTCGCGCGGCGGTGTCCGCGCCCCCGCCCCCGATCGGCAGCGCACGACGCGCCTCGAGGTCGTCCAGACTGCGTGACAGCAGCGCGTCCTGCCACCGCAGGAACGATTCGTGTGCCTCGATCATGGTGCGCCTCATCGGCGCGAACACCCGAGTGCGGGCCGCATCGATTCCGAGAGCGACAGCGGGCGCGGTGATTCCGACCGGGGACGCTGTCGCGGGTGGCACATCGGGGATCGGCGACGCGGCGAACGCGGCTGGCGGTGATGCGGCGGGCAGCGCGGTGAGTGTCGCGGTCGACGACTCGACCGGAACAGCGATCGACGGTCCGGCAGCCGCCGCGGCCGGGATCGCCGAGCGAGCGGGGAGAAAGACGAAAGGTTCGCCCTCGATGGCGATGCCGTCACCGGTCACTTTCGACACGACGTCGACGACGACCGGCGCGGCGGCGGCGCGCACGGACGCGGCCATCGGCACCGCGACGTCGGCCAGGGCCGCCTGCGCGCGCACGCGCACGCGTTCGATGAGTGATTCGCCGCCACAGGCGGCACGCGCACGGAACACCGCGCGCGCCGGTTCCGGCGCGGGGAACAGTCGCGCCAGATCGACCGGCACACCGTGGCTGACCAGGCGGGCGAGGGCGGCTCCGATGGACTGACCGACGGACAAAGCGCGCTGGTCGACGCTGACGGCGACATGCGGACGGTCGCCGAGGGTATCGCCGATCCATCGGGTACAAGTCGCGCCTGCACCGACTTCGACGAACACCCGGAAGCCACGCTCGTAGGCGGTCTCGGTCAACCGCACGAAGTCGACGGTGCGGCACATCGTGTGACCGATACGTCGGGCGATATCCGCGCGGTCGGTGACGGCGATCCGGTCGTAGTCGAAACTCGACAACAGTTCGAGGTCCGGGGCGGTGGCGCCGAGTGGGAAGTCGCTGAGTCGCGCGCACTGGTCGTGCACGGAATCCAAGATGTCGCAGTGCATCACGCTGTTGATCGGTGATCGGGCGGATTTGCACCCCAGCCGTCGCAGTAGTTCGCGCACCTGGTCGGGGAATCCGGCGACAACCACTTCGCGCGGGGTGTTGATGTGGGTCAGATACACCCGATCCAGGCCGCTCATCGCCGCGCGGACGGCCTCGGCACCGCTCAGCAGCACCTTCGTGGTCCAGACTTCGGTGTCGGGCAGCGTGTCCGGCAGCTTCCACCGGCGGCGCACCAGCTGTTTCGGCCCGCGCAACTGGTCGACGAACAGCGGTGTCGTCCGCAGCACCGAGTCGTCACGCCGCGCGGCGTCCCAGACTCCGGTGGCGAACAGCATGCTGGATTCGCCGAGGCTGTAGCCGTACCCGCCGTCCGGGGAGATGCCGAGGATGTCGCGCATCAGACACGTGGACAGCACCGCGAGGTGGGTGCCGACGGCCAACATGGTCGGGATGGATTCGATCAGCTCGCCCTCGTGGCGCATCATCGCGCTGCGGTCGAGGCCATGTGGCGCGCTGGGGAACAGCGCCGCGTGCTTGTACTCGCTCCAGGGTGCGCGCGAGTCACGTTCGAACTCGCCGAGCAGTCCGGGGAATACGGTGAACAGCTCGCGACCCGCCCCTGGATAGGCGGTGAAGGCGCCCGGATAGACGAAGGCGACCCGGCCCGTGCCGACCGGGCGCGCGGTGCAATAGCTGCCGGCCGGTGTGGACCAATCCATTCCGGCGGCCAGCCGGTCGGGCAGATGCTTGATCGCGGCGCCGAGTTCTCGCCGCAGCACGGCCGCGTCGGAAGCGACCAGGACGGCGATATATCGCCCGGCCCGCGCCGCGGCGATCCGGACACGGGCCAGGTCGGCGGGACCAGCGCCCGCGTCGAGGTCGTCCAGACACTGCCGGGCCGCCTGCGCCAGCGCGGCGCCGTCGTCTCCGGACAGCGGAATCAGCACCGGCGCACCGGATCCGAGCCAGTGCACGGCTTCGAGCGCGGGAGCGGCGGGCGCCGCGGAGACGATGATGTGCGCCGCGGCGGCGCCGTCGACGGCGTGCACCGCCGCCACCAGTCGCTCACCCGCTTGTCGTGCCAGCCACGGTGCCGGGGCGTCGAGCAGACGCAGGGCCGAGGCGCCGAACCCCTCCGTCGTGGTGGTGCGGGCGCGTTCACGCAGATCCGATGGCGCCGGTGGCAGCTCGCGGTGGCGCAGGGCGAGCACAGCGCCGACGACACCGGTCAGCACACAGGCCTGCTGGGTGTCGCCGACAAGCGGAACCGCGCTGCCCACCGCGCAATTCGGCAGATCGGTGCGGGAACGGTAGACAGCGGCCAGCGCGTCCAACTCGGCGGCGCCCGCGGTGGTCGCCAACTCGAGGTACCCGACCCGATCGGTGTCGAATCCCACCGCGGACAGCGCTGTTTCGATGCCTGTCGGCATTTCGTCGGCATGCCCGATCACGACGGCATCGATGGTTAGTTCGGAATCGTCGGTGGCCCTGGTCAGCACTACCGCGGCGGCGCCATCGCCGAGTACCGGGCGCCGTCCTCCCGCGAGAACGGTACGCACCATGGTGTTCTCGTAGCCTGCCGCCAGATCCACGCCGCCGACCAGCACCGCCTCGACGGTGGGATCGAGCAGCAACAGATTCGCGACCTCGAGTGCCAGGGCGCCGCCGGTCGCGTCGACCGAGACAGTGAACGCGGGTCCGGTCAGATTGTGGGCCGAGGCGATGCGCGCGGCCATGATGTTGCCGGTGTACGACATCACCTCGTTGGCGCTGAGGGATCCGTGGATGCCCGCCTGTGCCGCCGCCACCAGCCGCTCGACCTCGTCGGCGCCGAGACCGATCCCCGCACGCGCTATCTCGGACCGGAGGTGATGGCCGACATCGGCGGGGGCGCGCAGTGCGTGGGTGCGTGGCTCCATCTCCATCGCGACCACGACCGCGACCCGTCGCGATCGGCGCGCCGGACCTCCGGACGAGGTCGCCGAACCCGCCAGGCCGGCATCGATCAGCGCCTCGTCGGCGGCCTCGAACAGCAGCAGATGCTGGGGGTTGGCCCAGGTGAGCTCACTCGGCAGCGTCTTGTACCCGCGTACGTCGACCTCGATGGTGTCGACATAGCCGGCCGGTGCCTGCGCGGATGGTCCCGCTGCGCCGACGGCTTCCAGTCCGTACCAGCGGTTCTGGGGCCGGTCGATGAGGGCGGGGCGACCGGAGCGACGAACGCGGCGCAACGCGGCGGCGCCCGAGACGGCGCCCACCCTGACCCCGGCGCCGACGACGGCCATCCGCGGCCGGTCGGGAACCGGGTCGGCGGTGCGGGCGGTGGTGTCGGATAAGGCGGTATCGGATGAGGCGGCCAAGATCAGGTGGGCGTTGGTTCCGCCGAATCCGAAGGCGGATACGCCGGCCCGGCGCACGCGGCCATCGCTGTCCGGCCACGGCCGGTTGGCGGTCACCAGCCTGCCCGCGACGTCGGCCACCCCTTTCGGACGGATCGGCACCGCGGGCGGCGGGGTCGCGGGAATGGTGCCGTGGCGCATCGCCAAGACCGTCTTCAGGATGCTGGTGAAGCCGGCCACGGTCAGCAGGTGACCGATATTGCCCTTCACCGAGCCGAGCAGCGGAATGCCGTCCGCGCCGAAGAACTCGCAAAGGCCGGTCAGTTCGACAGGATCGCCGACCGGCGTACCGGTGGCGTGACATTCGATGTAGTCGACCGACGCGGGGTCGATACCGCCGTCCTCGTAGGCCTGTCGGTAGGCGGCCAGTTGCCCGGCGACTCCGGGTACCAGCGGATGCGCTCCGGCACCGTCGTTGGACAGACCGATGCCCTCGACCACCGCGTGGACGCGGTCACCGTCGCGCCGCGCGTCGGCCAGACGCTTGAGAACCAGCACGCTCGCGCCCTGCCCGGTGACGATGCCGGTCGAGGCGGCGTCGAACGGGCGACTGATCCCGTTGTCCGCGAGTGCGTGCAGGGTGGAGAAGAACAGGTGAAGTAGCGCCGGGTCGGGCGCGCACACCGCCCCCGCCAGGACGACATCGGCGGCGCCCGTCGCGAGGTAGTCGCGGGCCAGACTGATCCCGTAGACCGCGGACGCGCACGCGGCGTCGAGCGCGAAGCGCGGACCGCCGAGCGCGAGGGCCTCGGCGATCATGGTGGCGGGCAGCCCGGACGGCCACAGCGAACGCGCGGGCGCTTCCGGCCGCCACGGTCCGGAATCGTTGCCGGACAATGGCAGTCCGGCCTGCTCCATGCCTCGCATGACCCCCTCGCGCAGCAACGGCAGGCACAGGCGCATCGATTGCTCGGTCGGCAGGGAATAGTTGCCGAGGATCAATCCGGTGCGGGCGAGTACCTCGGCGTTCTCATCGATGCTCGCGTCGGCCAGTGCCTGCCGAATCACATGAAGCGGCCACCGAACGACCGGACCCTGCTCGTCGAGTGCCGCCGCGTCGACCCGTAGACCGTGCACCGCGGGCTCGGGTTCGGTCACGAAGCTGCCGCGCATCGAGGCGATCGGGGGCGTACCCGTAGCGGCACCGACGCCGGCCTCGGTGCGCAGATCCACTCCGTCGACCAGGTTGTCCCAGAACTGCTGGGGGTTGTGGGCGCCGGCGAACAGGCAGCCGATGCCGACGATCGCGATCGGGGTGTGCCGTTCGAGGTCCGTCATCGATGTCACGCGATCCGATCCGATTGGTCCGTCATGGTTTTCGGGTCGGCTCCGATGGTTTCGATTCGGTTCCGCCGGAATTTGGGGGCCAGCGCCGCGTCCGAGATCAGCCGCACGTCGGCGAACCGCAGCAGCACCCGGCCGTCGCGGGTGCAGGCCAGGGCGTCGCCCTGCCCTTGGGCGCCGGTGATCCGCAGTGGACTCACCACGACGAGGAACTCCGCATCGATGGGCAGCGGTGCGCGGACCTCCACGGCGCCGATGCCCGCGGGCAGCGCGTTGAGGCCCGTCATGCGGTGCGCCAGCACCCCGATCGCCTGTAGGAGCAGGTCCGCCGGTTCCGGCGCATACGCCCCGGCGCGGAACAGTCCGCCGCCGATCGCCTCGGGTACCGGGCGGCACAGCGCCACCAGACCTCCGTCCGCCGTCGCCGCGGTGCCGATGATCCCGGCCAGAATGGGGCCGTGGAACAACACACCGTCGGCGTAGGCGGTCACCGGCTCGAAGCCCTCGAAGGCGGGCAGAGTGACGACCGCCGGCCCGGTCAGCGTCTGATCCGCGGGGACCGAGGCCCGGAAGCGCGGGCGGCCCGCCTGGTCGGCGACGACGACCTGCTCGCCGGTCACCGTCACGGCCAGCTGTTCGGGTGAGTCCGGCTCGAAGACAACACCTTTCAGCACCGAGAACCCGGTGAGCCGGGTCGTCTCGGCACCGCGTAACCGCTGCGCGGCGCCCAGGATCGCGCCGACCGCCGCGGTAGCGAGCAGCACCGGGGCGCCGTCGATCGCGTGATCGCGCAAGACCGGGTCCCACGCGAGGCCGGTGACCGGCACCCCGAGCACGGTCGGTCCGGTCGGGACCGGACTCGGCGCCACGGGCGTCGGCGGCTGATTCGGTCCGACCACGCACACCACGTCGCCGGCGCGTTCGGCGGCGAACTGACCCGCGAGGAAATCGGCGCCCCGCGCGAGCGGGATCAGCGGGACCCCGCGTTCGGTGAACATCCGCGCCAGTTCCGGTGTCACCATGCCGCCCTCCCACGCACCCCAGATCATGGCGGTGACCCGGGTGCCCGGCTGTCGGCGGCGCAGTGTGGCGGCGATCCTGGTGAGCGCGGCATTGGCACTGGCGTAACCGGATTGCCCCAGGTTGCCGAAGAATCCGGCGAGCGAGGAGAACAGCACCACATGTCGCAGGCGTTCGGCGTCGACCGCGTCCAGCACCGAGCGCAGCCCGGCCACTTTGGTCGCGAGCACCGCTGCCACGTCCGCGCGCCGCTGGTCGATGATCGCCCGGTCCGCGATGACGCCCGCGCCGTGCACCAGACCGGTGATCCGCGATCGGTACGGAGCCAGCGCGGCGGCGGTGGCCGCGGTATCGGTGATGTCGACGGCCAGGTACTCGGCGGTGGCACCCGCCGCGTGTATCCGGTCGAGGGTGCCGCGGATCTCGCGGCCCGCCACCAGCGTTCGGTAGGTGTGCTCGACATCGCGCGGAGTCGGTGTGTCACCGGCCGCGCGCGCTCGGGCGATTATCGCGCCCTTCAAATCGGATTCGGGAACTCCGGCGGCCCATTCGGGTTCGTCGGCGAGCGGGCTGCGCCCAAGCAGCAGCAACCCGTTTCGATAGCGTCGTGCGAGCTCGACGGCACAGGCCGCGGTGACGCCGCGCCCACCACCGGTGATAACGAACAGATCCGCCTCGGTCGGCTCCGAAATCGGATTACCTTGGGGCAGCAGCGGATCGGTGCCGTCACCGGGCCCGGCGACGAGCTGTCGGCGACGGCCGTCGGTCGCGATGCCCACCTCCGCGGGCCCGGTGTCGGCATCCGATATCTCGGCGAGCACCCGCTCGACCGCTCGCGCGATCGGTAGTTCCGGGCTCAGGTCGAGCGCCCGGCAGAACAGCGAAGGCGCCTCGATGGCAAGTGTCTTCGTCAGCCCGGGCAGACCGCCGAGCAGTCCAGCGGCGTCGCGGGCGCCGGACAGCCCGTGCACGCCGTCGACCCGGCTGACGGTCACGAACGCGGCCCGGTCGCGCCGGGCCGCGCGCTCCAGGCAGCGCTGACTCGCGGCGGCCAGCAACTGCGCCGCTTCCAGTGCTGCGACCGATTCCGGCCAACCGACCGGGTCGTCCGGTGCGAAGAAGATCACCAGATCGACGCGGTCGGAGGTGTCCCATCGCGTGGACTCCGTGCCGTGTCGCACGATGAACCCGGACGCGGCGAGGGCGCTCGCGACCGGGCCGATCAGGGCGCTGTCCGTGCCGGCCAGGACCGCGACGGACTGCTCGCCGTACGCCGCGGCCAGCGGATAGACAGCGGGGAGTTCGACAAGGCGCGCCTGCATCCGGGCGATCCCGGGTACGGGCGCGCCGTCAGCTTTTGGGTGGACACCACCGCCCACGCCCTCGGCGAGGAAGGTGGCGATGCCACCGAGCGTGCGCAACTCACCCATCCGCTCGGGGCCTGCCTGCGGACTGTCAGGGAAACGGTCCTGGAGCGCTCCCATGATCTCGACGCGCTTGATGGAATCGATGCCGAGGTCGGCCTCGACATCCATGGTCAGTTCCAGCATGTCGGTCGGGTAGCCGGTCTTGTCGGCGACGACCTCGAGCAGCGCCTGCTCGACAGTGGCGGCGACATTCTCGACAGTGGCGACATCCTCGGCGGGCGCGGCGACCGGAGCAGACGCGGCGACAGCGGTGTGTTCCGGCGCGGGAACAGGTGCGATCGGCGCGGGCGGGGGAACGTGAACCGTTGTCGCCGGAACGAATTCGGTTTCCGGGATCGATCCGATCGCCGCGGGCGCTTGGGCGTCCGGCGTCGCCGGGACATATCCGGCCGCCGGCATCAGCGGGGCGGCGGCCGGTGGAAGCTCCGGACGATGGAGGACGGGGCCCGGCACCGGCTCGGGCCGCGACACGCGCTCCAGCGGATGCCGGACCGGAGCGACGGCGCCGAGTCCGGCCTCCAGGTAGGCGAGGCCGAGTTGCACCTCGCTCGCGTGGCTGTGTGCCTGGCCTATCGACACGCTCTGATCACTGACGGCGACCAGACCGGCCAGGGTCCGCTCATCGAGCGAACCGCGGCGGGCGTCGTATTCCAGTATGCCGCTGAGGCGTTCGGCCACCCGAAGCTGACCCGCGAGATATTCGCGATGCATCGCGAAATGGTCGGCGACCATGTCCGCGGTCGCCGTGGGAGTGACCGAAATCGTCGCGGCGGGCTCGACGGGCCGCGACGGCGGGTACCCGTTTCCGTTGCCGTTACCGTTACCGTTGCCGCCGTTACCGTTGGCATGTCTGCCGTCGTGGCTGCCGTCGACGTGACCGTCGGCGTTCACGGGCGGCGTGATCCGATATCCGTTCTCCAGAGCGTCCTGATAGGAGCGCCTGCGCTCCTCTGGGACGAAATTGCTGCCGTTCAAGGAGATCCTCATTCCTTTGCTCTCGGGTATTTCACGGACCGGCGCGCTGTATCGGTCGAAACCCGCCAGCGGCAGCCCGAGCACGGCGAGCCGCGCGGCGAGCTGTTTGAGGCTGCGGTCTCCGTCGCCGCCGGGACCGGCATCCGCGGCGAGCACGACGACGTCCTCGTGCTCCGCGAGGGTTCTGCGCACCAGGCCGGACAGCACCGACTTGGGACCGAACTCCACGAAGACTCGGAAACCCGCCTCGTACAACTGCCGCACACGCGGCGCGAAGGCGACCGGCTGGGTGATCTGCTCGACCAGCACCCGGCGGTTGTGCTCGGCGTTCTCGCCGTACTCCGCACCCGCGGTGTCGGCGTACACCGGAAACGCGGGTGCGGCGAACGGGACTTCGGCGACCACGCTGCCGAACACCTCGACAGCGTGTGCGACATAGGGGGTGTGGAAGGCTGCCGACACCGGCAGCAGCTCGGCCGACAGACCGGCGGTCCGTGCCGCGGTGACGAAATCCCGCACCGTTCGCGTGCCGCCGCCGACCACCGTCTGCTCGGGTGCGTTGATATTGCAGATCACCACGTCGGGGTGCGCGGTGAGCAGCTCGGTCAGCGCTTCGGGGTCGCAGTGCAGCGCCGCCATGGTGCCGCGATCGGAGATTTCGTCGGGCAGATGCGCCATCGCCGTGCCGCGCGCCCAGGCCAGGGCGTGGAAGGCTTCGTCATCGAATACGCCCGCCGCCCACAGCGCGGTGAGTTCGCCGAAACTGTGGCCGAGGGCTGCCTGTACGTCGAACCCCAGCTCGGTCAGGTAGCGGTACTGACCGGCGGCCAGCGCGCCGATCGCGGGCTGGGCGTAGTCGGTGCGTCGGAGCGCCGCTTCCTGGGCGGCGGCGGTTTCGTCATCGAAGGCCTGGGGCGGGTAGAGCACCCGGCTGAGCGGCTCGCTCGGGTCGGACATCAGACTGGCGGCGTCCAATGCCGCCCGCACCGTGGGGACGGCCACGGCGGCGCGAGCCCCCATTCCGACGTACTGACTGCCCTGTCCCGCGAACAGCGCGGCCACCTTGCCAGGCACCCCCGCGCGGCGGCGATAGCATGTCCCCCCGGGCAGTTCGAACGACTCCGCGGTGGGTGCGGCACGAAGCCGCTCGGCAGCGGTGTCCCGCAAGGCGTCGAGTTCGGCCGCGGTACGCGCTACCACGGCGAGGCGGGCGTGCTCGGCGGGTATCGCCTGCTCCCCCGCACCACCGCGCGGGTCGCTCGCCATCGCGGCGAGCAGGCTATGCGCGTCCGTGGCGTGCCACACGTGAACGCGGTAATCCTGATGCAGGACAGCGGATTCCACGCCCGATTCGTATTCCTCCAGCACGCAGTGGAAGTTGGTGCCGCCGAATCCGAAGGATGAACTCCCCGCGCGGCGGACCGTGCGGCGCGGCTCGAGCAGCCACGGGCGGGTGGAGGTGTTGACCCAGAACGGCGACTTCGGAAACTCCGCGCCGCGACTGGGTTCGGTGACATTGATGGTGGGCGGCAGCACCTTCTGATGCAACGCGAGCGTGGCCTTGATCAGCCCGGCCGCGCCCGCGGTCGCCTTGGTGTGCCCGATCTGCGACTTCACGCTGCCGATCGCGCAGAACTGCTTCTCGGTGGTGGCGGCGCCGAACACCGCGCGCAGCGCCGACACCTCGGTGTGGTCGCCGACAGCGGTGCCAGTGCCGTGGCATTCCAGCAGGCCGACCTGCTCGGGCTCGATACCGGCGTCGGCGTAGGCGCGTTCGAGCGCGACGGTCTGGCCCTCCTCGCGGGGCGCGTAGATACTTTTGAAGCGGCCGTCGCTGGAGGAACCGATACCGCACAGCACGGCGTAGATCCGGTCGCCGTCGCGTTCGGCGTCGGCGAGCCGCTTGAGCGCGAGCATGCCGATGCCCTCACCGATCATCGTGCCGTCGGACCGCTCGTCGAACGGTCGGATGACCTCCGACTTCGATAACGCGGGCGTCTTGGAGAAGCACATGTACATGAGGATGGTGTTCTCGGCGTCACAGCCACCGGTGATCATCAGATCGGCTCGGCCGGACACCAATTCCGATACCGCCATGTGCACGGCCGCCATCGAGCTGGCGCACGCGGCGTCCACGGTGCAGTTGGTGCCGCCCAGGTCGAATCGGTTGGCGATGCGGCCGGCGATGACATTGCCGAGCATGCCGGGAAAGGAGTTCTCCTCCCACGGCGCGTAGGCCTTCTCGAATTTGGCCGCGATCTCCTCGGCGTCGCGTTCGCTCAGCCCGCAACTGCGCACCACTTCCTTCAGCACCGGGGTCTGCAATCGGCTCGTCAGCGGCTGGGCGAGCGAATTGGTGCCGATGACGCCGAGGATGCAGCCGGTCCGGCTCGGGTCGTACCAGGTGGAACGCGGGGCACCGGCATCGGCGAGGGTCTGCTTGGCCACGACCAGGCTGAGCAGTTGCAGGACGCCGGTGACCTCGAGCTGGTTGGGTGGCAGGCCGAACTCCATGGGATCGAAGTCGACGAACGGCAGGAAACCGCCGCGCTTGGCGTAGGTCTTGTCCGGCGCGGTGGGGTCAGGATCGTAGTAGTCCCCGATTTTCCAATGTGTCGCCGGAACGTCTTCGATGCAGTCTCGTGCCTCGACCACGTTGGACCAGAATTCGGACAGATCGGTCGACTGTGGGAACAGCGCGCCCAGGCCGACGATCGCGATCGGGGTATCACCGAGTTTCGTGGAATTATTCATATCTGTGTCCTCGTCGGCGCGCGATGCTCGGCCGTGCCGAACCGAATCTCCTCTGTGGCAATCGTTTCCGCGGCAATCGTTTCTGTGGTAATCGTTTCTGTGGCAATCGTTTCCGAGACGATGTAGGCGGCCAGTTCACTGACGGTCGGGTGGTACCACAGCGCGGTGGCCTCCAGCTCGATACCGAGCCAGGTCTCCAGCTCGCCGGCCAGGACCAGCGCCCGGGCGGAATCGAGGCCGAAGGAGTCGAAGTAATCGTCGTGGGAGATCTCCGACGGGTCGACATGTGTCGCGCAGGCGATCCGGTCGGCGAGCCAGGCCCGCACCCGCTCGACGGTCACCCCGGGTATGACGGCATCTTCAGTCATGACAGAACTCCGGTCAGAGAGGCTGGAATGCCGAGAACTACGCTGTCGACGGCGCGAAAGCCGCTGCCCCGGTGCGATTTCACGAACCACGGTGCGGCAGGCAGTGACACTGTAGGAACCACTCGGTTCGAACCGCACCCCGTGGCGCCGGAAAATTCTTGGAATCCACCTTGGTGACATGTCGGTGAACTGCGGACTCAGCCGGCGAGCCGCAGTGCGGAATTGACGATCGCCGCGACGTCGGCGGGCACCAGGTCGAGATAGAAGTGGCTGCCGGGGAACACGTGCAGTTCGAACGGTCCGGTGGTGTGCGCGGACCACGCGCCGACCTGGGCCGGGGTGGTGATCGGATCGTCCACTCCGGTCAAGCCGATGACTGGACAGCGCAACGGCGGGCCCGGCCGGTAGACATAACCGGCGACGGCGGCGAAATCGGCACGCACGGCGGGCAGCACCGCGGCGGCCAGTTCCGGCGCCTCGCGCAGCAACCGAATCGAGGCGGGATCGTTGGCCAGGCGCGCCATCTCGTCGATCAGGGTGGCGTCGTCGGCGTTCGGTAGCCAATCACCCGCGGGTTCCGACGGCGCCGAACGACCGGATACGTACAGGGCGGCGAGTGTCGTGCCGCCGGCCTCGAGCAGACGAGCGGTCTCGAAGGCGACGGTCGCCCCCATACTGTGCCCGAACAGCGCCGGTTCCCGGCCGAGCAGCGGCTCCAGCGCGGGCGCGATGCGCGCTGCCAGCCCGGTCAGCGACGAGATCGGGGCCTCCCTGATACGTTCTCGACGCCCCGGATACTGCACGGCGTAGACGTCGGCCGCCGGATCGATATGCCGGGCCAGGTCACGGTATCCGGCCGCCGCGCCGCCCGCTGACGGGAAGCACACCAGGGCGGTGCTCGCCCCGGGTTCGCCGCGCAGCCGACGGATCCACGTCGCGAACAGGTCGCGCGCCATATCGGATCTCCCCGTGCCGGTCAGGATCGGCCCGAGTCCGGAACCAGCTTCTTCTCCGACGCCAGCAGTCCGAACGCGGCCGTCTTCGCGGGGCACTCCCCGACGGAGCAGTTCTTGTGGATCTGCATGGTGTAGTGGGCGTTCGTCGTACTGGACACGGCCCACGATGTTGTGCCGCAGTCGAATCGTTCGGCCAGCAGCACGGTGTGCACGATTGGAGTGTTCACGGCGTCCTCCGCGAGTCGGCCCCCGGAACCGGGGCATCGGTTCGGGGGACGGTTCCCGCCCTGCCGGGCAAGGGGGGCGGGAACCGCCGTCCCGTCGAGACAACTACCGGGTTACCTCGATTTCCCACGGCCCGCGATGAGGGGTGATCCCGAGGGATCGAACGAGCCGCGCTATTGATCCTGCCTGGTCCGTGCCGGTGTCCGCCGCCACGGACGGCCGGATTCATCGACCGTTCAGTTGTTCACGTGCACGCCATATCCGTTCACGCACAGCAACTTCGCCCCGGCGCGGCCGGGCGGGACCTCGGGCGCGTTACTTCGCCGGGGCGTTGAACGGCCCCGAGATGGTCGTGAAGTACTGGATCGCCGCGCCGATCGAGACCGGGGCGGTGACCAGGATCTGCCCCACCAGCGTGCCGATCGCGCCGACCGCGACGATGCCCGCGACACATCCGACCGCCGCGGCCGGGACGAACGGTCCGAACAGACCGATGATGGTCGCCGAAGCGACGGTCGCGCCCGCGATACCGCCGAGAACACAGCCGAGCGCCCCGCCCGCGAGGCCGCCGACGAGGGTGCCGATGGTGGCGCCCGCGCTGATGGTGGACGTCAATCGGCTCCAGGCGGCCTGCTCACGGTCGTAGGGCGTCTTCCACGGCGCACCCTCCTCGTAGGGCAGCGCGACCGGCCGGTACACCGCGGCAGCCGGGTCCAGATTCGGAGTCAGGGTCGCGGTGTGGCCGGAAATGGCTGCGGCGATGGGGAATTCGAAGTCATCGAGGCGGAACGTCAGCGGGGTGGCGGCGACTACCGTGCCGCCGCCGGTCTTGACCTCGAACGCGCCGTCCTCGACCACGAGGGAACCGGAGTCGACGGTGACGATCGAGCGGCCGTCGTCGGTGGCCCTGGCGGTGAAGTTGATCGGGGTCTCGGCCGGAGCGGCCGCACTCACGGCCGCGGACATGACACCGGTCGCGGCCAGCAGTGCGACGGCGGTGGCGAATTTGGTTATTTTCATCGTATCTCGCTGATCCTTCATCGTATTCGAGAATTCGTGGGACGCGTTGTCCGGCCCGACGACCCCACGATCGTCGAGCCGGTCCAATCCTGTGCGGTCCCGGTCACGGCACCCACTGCGTTCCATCCCAATTCATCGATTGTTAGAGAATTAACACTCGCGCCATTTCGATTTCGACGACTCGCCGCACGATTCCGGGAAAGCGTCCGGCGAGTTCGACCGAGGACCAATATCACCCGGCACCGATGGTTCACGGTGAATTCACGCCGAATCGCTCGATCCCCGAACGATTCTCGATACGACCCGCACGAAACGGCGGCGGGCGGCCGACGCGCCCGGCGCCGAACACAGTGTGCCGCTCATCGGGAGCGAAAGACGGCCGGGCCGATTCGGTCACGAGTTCGGAATCGTCCGAACCGGATACGGGAGAAAGGCTCCACACGGTCGAGGGAATTCGGATATCGGGATTCCGGATCGCGGAACCGAATCGCGCCCGATCGGCCGTGATTCCGCGGCGGGCGGTCAGCGAACGGGACGGGACTGTTCGGCGGCGTGGCGGGAACGCACGCGCCGCGGCGTCGAAATCATCCAGCGGGACTCCCCCGCGGCCCACCGGGCTCGCGGGTGGTCAGCGAGCCGATATCACTACGTCAGCGACGCGAGAACGATCTGCAGCGCGTTGCGCATATCGGCGGGCTCGATCCGCATCAGGGTTTCCTCGTCGAGACTGTGCGGGTCCAGGCTCTCGTCCATCGCGAGCCGGTATTCCCGCTCCTCCTCGGCACTTTCGATGACATTGCGGATGAAACGACCGTTGCCCGCGATGTCGACACCGCGACGCGACAGGCCGCTCTGGTCGATGCGTTCGGCGTCGTACAATTCCGCGCAGGCCGCGCGCAGCAGATCTATCGCTTCATCGGCGACCGTGGAATCGCGTTTACCGGCGATGAATCTGCCGATATCGCACAACTCGTCGGGCGAATACGAGTCGAATTTCACGCGTTTGGCGAAACGCGAGGCCAAGCCGTCATTGCTGGCCAGGAATCGGTCGATCTCACCGTCGTAGCCCGCGATGATCACCACCAGCCGATCGCGGTCGTTCTCCATGCGCGCCAGCAAGGTGTCGACTGCCTCGCGCCCGAACGCGTCACCGCCGGACAACCCGGACTGGATCAGGGTGTACGCCTCGTCGATGAACAGCACGCCGTCCATCGCCGAATCGATGAGCTGATTGGATTTTATCGCGGTGGAACCCAGATGCTGCCCGACGAAGTCGGCACGCTTGGTCTCCACCACCTTGTCGGTCTTGAGCAACCCGAGCCCGCAATAGATCTTGGCGACAACACGCGCGATGGTGGTCTTTCCGGTGCCGGGCGGGCCGGTGAACGCGAGGTGCTGCCCGCGCGACATGCTGTTGAGCCCCTTCTCCGCCCGGATCTTGGCCATGGTGGCCGAGGATTGCAGCTTGGCGACCTGAACCTTCACCGCGGCCAGGCCGATCTGGGCGTCCAGCTCCGCACGGGCGGCAGCCAGGATCACCTCGGCCCGGTGGTGCTGCTCCTGTTCGGCGGCTTCCTCCAGTGACGGCGCCGAAGCCGGATCCCAGCGATCGGTACGGGATTCGATGTGCTCCTTGGAGGTGATCACGATCCGGAACTTCGGATCACGTATGGCCTTGGCGTTGGCCGCGAAATCGGGTACCTGGGTGTAGACCGTCTCGAACAGGGCCCTGGCCTCGTCCTCGTTGCCCTGTTCGCGCAGCGCCAGGCCGCGGCAGTACATCGCGGCGGTGCGGGCCGCCGGAATCGGTCCGCGCTCGGCCAGTTCCAGCCGTCGGGTCGCCTCACCGAGCAGGCCCAGGTGCGCGCACGCCGTGCCGACCATGACATGCGCGCCCGCGGCCATGTATTTGTCCGGCCATTCCGCCGAGCCCGCCAGCACCGCCATCACGTCGGGCCAGAGCTGGGCGGTGAAGTACAGCACGCCGTGCGCGTAGGCGCAGACTCTGTCGTCGACATCCCGCTCCGGATCGTCGACGAGCTGCCTGCGGCGATACGCCAGCTCCCCGAGCGCGCGCTCGGCCTCGTCGTATTCGTTGTCCTCGACGAGTCGCATCGCCCAGGCGAGCCAGATCTCGGTCGAACTCGCGATCGGATAGTCGATGTACTGCCCGATCTGGAAACGCCCGGCGAGCTGGCGCGGTGGCAGCCCGAGTCGGCGTTGTTCGCGATACAGCGAGGTAGCGGAGGTCCGGTGCAGCTGGCGCAACACTTCTCGGCTCATGTCACCGGCGGCGACGCGCCCCAGCCACGCGTCACACATGTCCGGGTCGAGTTCGGTGGCGCGGCGGAACGCGACCTTGGCGTAGTCGAGATTCTTCGCGGCCTGCTGACCGTCGACCATCAGACCCAGCGACAGCACGCCCGCGTCGAAGATCTGTTGCGCTTGCCGAGTGGCTGACATGCCCGCAACGTATCCGCCGGGGGATCCGGTGGCATGCCGGACCGTGCGGCGCGCACCGGGTGTTCACCGCCGGTTCACGCGCCGAAGCGCCGGGCGCGGAATAACGCCATGTCGGTTCCGGCCGTCCGGTGACAGCGAGGGAAACTCCGTCCACGCCACCTGCGAGCGATCAGCCTCGTTGCTACCTTCCCGACATCGCAACCAAGGAATTCGGGAGTCTTCAGCGTGATGGAATCGACGGCCATCGAGCCGCAGCTGTGCCGAGTCTCGGTGATCGGCGGTAACACTCAGGTCGACGTGGTGCTGCCCACCGCGATCCCGATCGCCAATTTCATTCCGGATGTGGTGGCGCTCATCGCATCCCGCAATCCCGACCTGTCCGAGCACGACGACAACGGCCCGCTTGCCGCGCAGCACTGGACGCTGTCGCGACTCGGTCGCGGCGCGATCGATCCGGGGCGCACGCTCACCGAGGCCGAGGTCTTCGACGGTGAGCTGCTGGTGCTGCGCGCGGTGGACTCGGTCGAGGCGCCAGCGCTTTTCGACGATGTCATCGACGCGGTCGCCCGGCTGACCGAGAGCTCATTCCGTGGCTGGACCTCGGAATCGGCGGGCCTGGCCGGCCTGGCGGGCGCTGTCGCCGCGGTCGCGTGCGCGGGCCTGCTCCTGCTGGTCGCCGCGGCGCACGGTTCGGGAGCCCTGGCTGCCGCCGCCGGTCTCGGCATCGGGCTGCTGACGCTGATCGGCGCCGGGCTGGTGGCCCGGATGTACGCGGCGCCGTCGCCGGCCGGTGCGCTGGGGCTGTGCGGCCTCCTGCTGATCGGCAGTGGCGCGGCGGCACTGGTACCCGGCCCGGCGGGGTCGCCGCATGTGTTGCTCGGGTGTTCGGCCACCCTGCTGCCCGCGGTGATCGCACTGCGCGTCATCGGGGGTCGACCGACGGTGTTCGCAACGGTCGTGACCGTCGCGGTATTCGGCATCGCCGCCGCGGGTACCTCGACACTGTGGGACGTGGCGCCGTACAAGACGGCGACCGCGACCGTAGTCGCCGCGCTGCTCGCCATCACGCTGGCGCCGCGGCTCGCGGTGGCGGCCGCCGCGCTACCGGTGCCGCCGGTGCCGACCGCGGGCGGGGTGATCGACCCGCGCGACCACGAGCCGCGTCCCACGATCGAAGGTATCGGCGCGATCGGCGCGACGGCGATCCCGTCGGCGGCGGGGCTGGGCCTGCGGTCCCGGCTGGCCAACGACTACCAGTCCGGAATGACCATCGGCATCGTCGTGGTGACCGTCTGCGCCACGATCATGACGGTGGCCGGGGCGAGTGGACATCGCTGGCAGGCGGACGCGCTGGCGGGTGCGGTGGGTATCGTGCTCACCCGGCGCGGGCGGTCGTTCTCCGATCTGACCCAGGCCGCGACGCTGGTTGCGGGTGGTTTCGCGGTACTGATACCGACGGCGGCGCTCGTCGGCATCGGCGTGCCGGACGCGACCCCTGCCGCGGCGGGCGCACTGCTGGTGATCGCGGCGCTCGCCATGCTCATCGGGGTGGCGGGGCCGAATCTCGACGTGTCGCCGGTAGTCCAGCGAGCCGGTGAAGTGCTGGAGTACTTCATGATCTGCGTGATCGGCCCGCTGGCCTTCTGGATTCTCGATGTCTACGCCGTCGCCCGCAATGCGTGAGCGTGTTCTTCGGCGGCGCGGCGCGGCGCGCACCGCCATCGACACGATCACCGCCGCCGCCCTGTCCGTACTGCTGGCCACGGCGCCTGCCGGTGTGGCGCGGGGCGTCGCGCCGCCCGGTGTCGATCCGGGCGCGTTGATCACCGGTGCCCCCGTCGCACCACCGGAACCGTCACAACAGCGGTTGCTGTGCTCGAACCCGATCTGGACCGGCCCGGCGCCGACGGGTGTCCCCGCCGCCCAAAAGGCGCTCGGGCTCGAACGCGCCTGGGATTTCAGCCGCGGCGAAGGACAGACCGTCGCGGTGATCGACACCGGCGTCAACCGGCATCCGCGGCTGGCGGTGGTCCCGGGGGGCGACTACGTCTCCGACTCCGACGGCACGGCCGATTGCGACGGGCACGGCACGTTGGTGGCCGGAATCATCGCGGGCAGCCCCGCGCCCGACGGCAGCGACGGGTTCTCCGGCGTCGCGCCGCGCGCGACGATCCTGTCGATCCGCCAGACCAGCCTCGCCTACCAGGCCAAGAACAGTTACGGCGCGGAGCAGTCCGGCGGCATGTCAGCGGGCGGCTACGGAACGGTCACCACGCTCGCGCACGCGGTGGTGCACGCGGTCGACATGCACGCCTCGGTCATCAACATCTCGGAGGTCTCGTGTCTGCCCGCCGGCGCGGCCCCGGTGGACGGCGCACTCGGCGCGGCCCTGAAATACGCCAGCGACCGCGATGTCGTCGTGGTGGCGTCGGCGGGCAATCTGCAATCCCAGGGGGCTTGCAAGGAGCAGAACGGCACCGCGGGGTGGAACGCGGTGAATACGATCGCGACACCGGCCTGGTTCTCCCCGTATGTGCTGTCGGTCGCCTCGGTCGAGGCCGACGGAGCACCCTCGCCGTTCACGTTGTACGGACCGTGGGTCGGCGTCGCCGCTCCCGGCAGCAATCTGATGTCTCTCGACAGCGCGCCCGGCGGCACCGGCCTGGTCAACGGCACACCGCAGGCCGACGGCCAGGTGGCGCCGGTCAACGGGACCAGCTTCTCCAGCGCCTACGTCGCGGGTCTGGCGGCGTTGGTCCGCGCCAGGTACCCGCAACTACACGCGACGCAGGTGATCGACCGCATAGTGCGTACCGCGCACGCACCGGGTAACGGGCACGACAGCCGGGTCGGTGCGGGCCTGATCGATCCCGTCGCCGCGCTCACCGCGGTGCTGCCGCCGGTGACCGGTCGCGATCCCGCCGGGGGCAAACAGATCGCCGCCCCGATACCGCCCGCGCCGCGGGACCCGTGGCCGCGTCGGATCGGTGTGGCGGGCGCGGTGATCTGCCTGACGCTGCTCGGACTGGCACTGCTCCTGTCCGCTCCGTTCCGGCGCAGACAACCCCTCGTCCTGCCGGGCGACGACTTCGAGGAACGAGTGTGACTACGCAGGGATTCATCCGACTGGCCCGTATCGCGCCGCCCCGCTCACCCGGCGGCGAGGTGGTCCTCAACGCGCCGCCCGAGATCACCTCGCCGGTGCCGAGCCCGCTGTGGCAACGTCTGATGCCGATCGTCATGGTGGTGGCGATGGTCGGCATGGTTGGCCTGATGTTCACTGTCAGCGGCAAATCC
Organism: Nocardia sp. NPDC005366; assembly: GCF_040606855.1. Lineage (NCBI taxonomy): Bacteria > Bacillati > Actinomycetota > Actinomycetes > Mycobacteriales > Nocardiaceae > Nocardia > Nocardia sp. NPDC005366. Next base: position 81,039 of record NZ_JBEXFQ010000004.1, on the reverse strand, counting down.
ATGCTGACCAATCCGATCACCATGATGTTCCCGATGATGATGTTGATGTCGATGGTCGCGATGTTCGCGGGCCGCACCGGCGGTGGCGGAAAACGGGCCGCCGAACTCAACGAGGAACGCAAGGACTATTTCCGATATCTCGAGCAGTTGCGCGGCGACGTGCGCGGCACCGGCGCCGCGCAGCGCGAGGCACTGCTGTGGAGCCATCCGCATCCGGTCGATCTGCACGCCCTGATCGGCACCCGCCGCATGTGGGAACGCAGGCCGGGCGACCCGGACTTCGGCCATGTCCGCATCGGGGTCGGCAGCCACCGCATCGCCACCAAACTGGCTCGCCCCGAGACCGGACCGCTCGAGGACCTGGAACCGGTGTCGACGGTGGCGCTGCGCCGGTTCGTCCGCACCCATTCCGTGGTCCACGGCCTCCCGACCGCGATCTCGCTGCGCGCGTTCCCCGCGGTCAACATCGACGGTCCCCGCGAGTACGGCCGGGAACTTGTCCGGTCGATGATCCTGGAACTGGTCACCTTCCACGGCCCGGACAACCTCGCCGTCGCCATTGCCACCGCCGATCCCGACGGCGAGGCGTGGCAGTGGACCAAATGGCTTCCGCACCTGCAACATCCCCGCGACAGGGACGAAATCGGCTCGGCCCGTATGCTCTACGAGTCACTGTCGGAGCTGGAGACCGCGTTGTCGGAGGATCTGCTCGAACGGGGCCGTTTCCTGCGCAACGCCCCGCCGACATCCGGGCGGCTGCACGTGGTGGTGGTGATCGACGACGGCTATGTCAGCGGCTCCGAGCGCGTCATCAGTGACGCGGGCCTGGACTCGGTGACCGTGCTGGACCTGACCGCCCCCAAGAACGGACTCGCGGTGCGCCGCGGCCTGCAACTGGTGGTCGAGCAGGACACCATCGGCGCCCGCACCGGTGGTTCGGTGGAGAATTTCGCGGGTCCCGACCGGGTCGCGGCGGACACGGCGGCGACCTTCGCACGCGCGATGGCACGCTATCGGATCGCCACCACCGCCCAGGTCGTCGATCTGGGCGACGACGTCGGCGGAGATCCCGGCCTGATGACCCTGCTCTCGATTCCCGACGCGGCCACCATCGAGCCGACCACCGTGTGGCGACCCCGCTCCGCGCGCGAGCGGCTGCGGGTGCCGATCGGCGTCACCCCCGACGGCACGGCGGTCGAGATCGATATCAAGGAGTCCGCCGAGAACGGCATGGGCCCGCACGGACTGTGTATCGGCGCGACAGGTTCCGGAAAGTCGGAATTCCTGCGCACGCTGGTCCTGTCGATGGTGACCACGCACTCACCGGATCTGCTGAATCTCGTCCTGGTCGACTTCAAGGGTGGCGCGACCTTCCTCGGTCTCGATCCGCTGCCCCACGTGGCCGCGGTCATCACCAACCTCGAAGAAGAACTCTCGATGGTGGACCGCATGCGCGACGCGCTGGCCGGCGAATTGAACCGCCGCCAGGAACTGCTGCGCGCGGCCGGAAACTTCGCCAACGTCACCGAATACGAGAAGGCTCGCGCCAACGGCGCGCAACTCGATCCGCTGCCCGCGCTGTTCATCATCGTCGACGAGTTCTCCGAATTGCTTTCGCAGAAACCGGATTTCGCTGAGCTTTTCGTGATGATCGGACGACTGGGCCGCTCGCTGCGAGTGCATCTGCTGCTGGCCTCGCAGCGCCTGGAGGAGAACCGGCTGCGCGGCCTGGACTCGCACCTGTCCTACCGGATCGGTTTGCGCACATTCTCCGCCGGGGAATCCCGGCAGGTGCTCGGCATCACCGACGCGTACCACCTGCCCGGGCAGCCCGGCGCGGGGTATCTGAAAAGCGACTCCTCGGACCCGTTGCGGTTCAACGCCACCTATGTCTCCGGCCCGTACGTGCCCGCCGTCGGTCGTCGGGCCGACGGCGGACCGAGCAGCGCCACATCGGGCGCCGTCGATCCGTTCACCGCCGCGCCGGTGGCGGTGCGCGCGGCGCCGAGTCGGGAAGTACCGCTGCCCGATCTCAGCGAACTCCTCGCCGATCCCCCACCCGTGGAATCGGAACGGTCGCTGCTACAGGTGGTGGTCGAGCGGCTGACCGGGCACGGCACGCCGGCCCACGAGGTGTGGTTGCCGCCACTGGATATCTCGCCCTCCGTCGATATGCTGCTGCCCGAAAAGGATTGGCGTTCACCCGGCAACCGCACCGGCAATCTGTGGCTGCCGATCGGCATCATCGACAAGCCCTACGAGCAGAAACGCGATGTCCTCACCATCGATCTGGCGGGCGCGCAGGGCAATGTCGCGGTCGTCGGCGGGCCGCAGTCGGGCAAGTCGACCACACTGCGCACCATCATCGTGGCCGCCGCCGCCACCCACACTCCCGAACAGGTGCAGTTCTACTGCCTCGATTTCGGCGGCGGCACACTCGCGGCGCTCAACGGCCTGCCGCATATCGGTTCGACGGCCGGACGGCTCGAGGGCGACCGGGCCCGACGCACGGTCGCCGAACTCGGCGTGCTGCTGCGCAGGCGTGAGGCCCGGTTCCTGGAACTCGGCATCGAGAACATGCGTGATTTCCGTAGATTGAAGGCGGCGATCGCACAACTGCCCGAGGACGAGCGAGCGGCGCATCCGCTCTCGGCGGATCAGTTCGGCGACGTCTTCCTGGTGATCGACGGCTGGGCCGCGTTCCGGGAGGAGTTCGAAATGATGGAACCCCAGGTGCATGTGCTGGCCGCGCGCGGTCTGTCCTACGGAATCCACCTGATGCTCGGCGCGAACCGCTGGGCCGAGATCCGTCCCGCGGTCAAGGACCAGATCGGCACCCGCATCGAGTTACGCCTCGGTGAACCGTCGGACTCGGAGATGGATCGCCGTGCGGCAGTGCATGTTCCGATCAACCGGCCCGGCCGCGGGATGACCACCGACAAATTGCACATGTTGATCGCCCTTCCCCGCCTCGACACGGCGGTCGATCCGAATACCCTGTCCGAGGGGGTCTCGACGGCGAAGACGGAACTCGCCCGACTGTACGGCGATCGACGCGCCCCCGGAGTCCGCATGCTGCCGCTCGAGCTCCCCCGCGATCAGGTGCTCGACACCGCCCGCGAGCAGGGCATCCGACTCGACGAGACGCGGTTGCTGATCGGCTCGAGCGAATCCGAACTCCAGCCGGTTGTGCTGGATTTCGCGGAGCAACCACATCTGCTGATATTCGGCGATGTCGGCTGCGGCAAGACGACGCTGTTGCGCAATATCGCACAGGGCATCGTCGAGAATTCCCATCCGAACAAATCGCGCATCATCCTCGTCGACTATCGCCGGACCATGCTCGGCGCGATCGATGGCCCCCATCTGGCCGGATATTCGACCTCGGCCCAGACCTCGGTGCCCACGCTGAAAGAGGTCGCGCAATTCGTGTCCGATCGCATCCCCGGTCCCGACATCACCCCGGCCCAGCTGCGTGAGCGCAGCTGGTGGACCGGGCCCGAGGTGTACGTGATCGTCGACGACTACGACATGGTGGCGTCCAACAATCCGCTGCTGCCGCTGGTGGATCTACTCCCGCAGGCCCGTGACATCGGTCTGCACGTGATCATCGCGCGCCGCGCGGGTGGCGCGTCGCGGGCTCTCTACGACAATGTGCTCGGCCCGATGAAGGATATGTCGGTCGGCGCGTTTCTGATGAGCACGCCCAAGGACGAGGGCGTGCTGCTCGGTGACGTGCGCCCGGCACAGTATCCGCCCGGGCGCGGCATGCTGGTGTCGCGCACCCAGGGCCGCGAGCTCGTCCAGATCTGTCAGCTACCCCCGCTGTGAACCCTGCGGGGGCATCCGTTCCCATCGGGCGGCCTCACGTGAAGGCGGTGGCATCACGTGAAGGCGGTGGCATCACGTGAAGGCGGTGGCATCACGTGAAGGCGGTGATCGACGACTCCTCGGTGTTGTCCAGACCGCCGGCCGCCCGACGCATGCCCCGGGCGAACTCCGCGAGCGTCCGCGCCATATCGAAACCGCCCTGGAGCAGTTCGACGCTCATGGTCGCGTAACCGTCGGCGCCGGACGCGAACGTCCTACCGTAGGAATCGGTGCCCCACGGGGGTTGGTCGGCCGACACCGAGCCGACCACGACGGCCGCGTTATCGGTCGGCTGCGCCGAAATCGGGTCGCCGCGCCCGGTGAGAGTGTGTACCAGGGTGTCGAGCGCGTCGTTCACGGCCGCGTGCACGCGGTCCAGTCCTTCCGCCCCGAGCCGTAGCCGGTCCGTCGATTCTATCGAAATACGCTGCGCCACATCTCATCCACTTGGTCACTGTCTCGAGTAGTCCACTCTCGCAATGGATTCGAGACAGCACCGAGATGGCGTGTGACAGACGGCGAAACATATTCCTAACACGAAGTTCTGATGCCGCGTTCGCAGCCAGTGCCACCGTCGCAGCCATCGTGGTCGCCGTCGCAGCCCTCCTCGTGACAACCGCGGTGATCGCAGCCGTCGCCATGACGACAACCATCGCCGTCGCAGCCCTCATGGCGACACCCGCCGCCATCGCCCTCGGGCGGCGGCGAGACCGGCGGTGGGGTCCCCCATTCCGAGGGATCCGGCGCCGCCGGTGCGACGTACGGGCTGATCTTCGGAGCGTGGTACATGTCGAGTTTCGGCCTGGTCTTGCCGCGTAGATCGGTACCTTTGCTCTGATGGTGATCCGCGCCGGGACCGCCTGTGCCGTACTTTTTCCCGAGCCGTTCGCTGCGCATCAACGCCCGTTTCCACCAGGTGTTCTCATCGGCGCCCGGTGGCACGATCGTCGTGGCCTCACCGTCGGCCTTGCGGTTGATCGCCTCACGGCTGACGCGCACCATACGAAGGTCGTCGGCGCGGCTCTGGGCGCTGTCCGCCACGCGCTGGAGGTCATCGGCGCGGGTCTGCAATCGGTCCGCCAGGCGCTGCTGTTGGCTCGCTCGTTCGACGGCGGTCTCCAGTTCGTCGCCGACGCGGGTTCGCCTCGCCTGCGCGCGAACCACTTCCGCCTCGGCGGACTCGAGCAGGCGCGGGTCGGGATTGTCCGCGGCGCGCTGCTGTGCCAGCTGGTTCCTGGCGTCATCCACCTGGCGTCGCGCGTCCACCACCGCGGACTTCGCGGTGGCGACCGCTTCCTGCGCCGTCGTCGCGCGAGTCTGCTGCGTGGTGGCTCGCCCCTGCGCGGCGTCCGCACCGGTCTGGGCGATGTCGGCCCTCTCCTGGGCCACCTCGGCCCGTTGCTGCATGGCGTGGGCACGCCCGGACATGCGCGAGGACCATGGCGGCTGCCGGTCCACCGATTCCGATCCCGACGGCTCACCGAGCGCGCGGGCACGCGGCCTGAGCTGCTCGGGTGGTTCCCTTTCACCCGATACCCGTCCCGTCCGGTCGCCCGTGGTCCGCGGCGCGTCCGCCGTCGGATCGGTCGGTTGCGCCCGCAGCTGGGGCTGGCGCAGACGCAACTCCCGCTGGTACTCGCGCAGATTCGCGGCATCCTGGCGATCGAGGGCGCGCAATCGTCGTCGTTCATGCGCCGAGAACGGCGCCGATCGATCGATAGCTGGCCGCTCCACCGGTACGGGACGCTGGGGGCCCTCGGTGGACGGCGTGCCGCCCGCAGCCGCGGCTCGGCTCGCTGGCGCGTATACATTCCCCTCGGCGTCGACCTGGAAATGGCGGAGAAATCCCGTCCGTGAGGGACTGTCCGGGATCCGATTCAGCTGGAACAGGCCGCGGCTCCCGCCCGCGACCGCGCCACGCAGCGGTCCGCCCGTCATCGCCGAGCCGAGTCCGGTTCCGCTGAAAGCACCGTGCCAGTCACCCGAATTCATCGCCGACCCGACCGCACCACCCGCGGTACTCACCACACCTCCGAACGTGCCGACAGCCGCACCGCGGAACACACTCGCCGCGGGACCGAGGCTGTTGGTGAGCCTGCCGATGGACGCGTCGAAACCGATACCTCCCCAGTGGCCCGCGGCCCGGCCGGTCAACGAACCGAGATAGGACGAACCGAACGACAGCAACACCTCGTTGCCGTTGAGCGACCGCCGGGTGCCCCCGGCCAGCTGACCACCCTGGACGGCCAGATCCAGTACTGCCGCCTGCGCGCCCGACACCGCGCCTTTGACCGCGTAGGTGGACAAATTCTTGACGACCAGCCTCGCCCATGACCGCTGTCCGACGGCTCCGGCGACCCGCAGGATCGCCCGCTCGATCGTGTCGATCGCCAGGTCCTCGAGCAGGCGCAGGCTCGACCTGGTGCCGTTCACCGCCGCCGCTTCCAGGGCCGGAGCTGTCGGCGGGAACATCCAGGCCCACGCGATTTCCACGGCAAGCAGGGCGTAGGAAAGGATCATCATCAACTTCGCCTGCTGCACCGTCGTGCCGAAATCGAAAGCGGCGTCACCGATCTCGTCGAAGGCCGTGGCCAACGCGTCCAGTGAACCGGTACCGTGCAGCAGGGTGTCGAACAGCGCGCCGATGGTTTCCGCGCCGGAGCCCGCGGTGTATGCCCCCATCGCGTCACGCTGGACGGCGGCCAGCGGATCGATCTGGGCGGCGATCACCTTCGCCGCCTCGTGCCAGGCCGCGCTGATGGCGAACAGCGCGTCCTCGTCGCCCTGCGGCGGGTCGATGCCGACCAGCCAGCCGAGCCACCTGACGTCGGGCGGGATCTCGATCATGGCGTGGCCACCGGAAGCGTGCGCATCCGTGCGGCTTCCATTCGGGGGTTACCTCACTTCTATCGACGTTGACGCTTGTTGACGCGGTCGTCGGGGTCGATAGGGCCGACGATGTCCCTGGCACGCCGACGCCGTGACGGTGGTGTCGGTGGTGTCGGTGGAATCTGCGCGCTGCTGCCGGATGGTTCGGAGTTCGCCGGGGCCGAGACGGAACCGCCGTCGTCGGTTGGGATGTCGTCGGGATGTGCTCGCCGGAACAACCGCTCGGCCTTGGCGTTCTCATCGAACCACCAGTCGATGAACCCGGCGCGTTTGGCGATGTCGTTCTCGGACCAATTCGTCTGCGCCAGGAGCTGGTAGTTATAGGCCTTGATGATCATCAGCGGCCAGATGGGATTGCCCGGTTCGGCCACCGGCGTACCTGTCGCCGTCGGATAGACGGTTCGGTCGACCGAGCTCAGAATCGGATCATCGTCCACGACAATGGCGACTCCGAATCTCTCGCTGCCGATCAGTTCCGTTTCCTCCACTCGCACCGGTGCCCAACCGCCGTTTTCCGTCCGCCGCATCGCGATGAACATCGTTTTCACGGCGTCCGGGTCGGCTGCGGCGAATCTACGCAGCTCGTCGACGATCGCCGCGTCCGCCAAATCCTTCGGGACATCTTCGGGCTTGGGTCCGGTCGACCGATCCCAGAGCGGACCGGTCATCTGAACTGCGGGCCGCAGCCCGACGGCGGCCGCGTCATCGGTCGCCATCCGCCAGGTATCGCCTGCCAAGGACTTGATCTGCACGATTTTCGGGTCGGCGGCTTCCTGACCGACGAAATACCGTCCCCCGTCGACCAGATAGCCGACCTCGGACGGACCCACCCCCGCGACCGTTACCAACCGGACGCGACGCGAATGCCCTCCGACCTTGATGCCGTCGGATTCGCCGTCGACACCGGGCCGCAATCGCAGCCGCGGCGGAGTCGGCGGTGCGTGCACTATTCGCGTGAGTTGGGTGCCGTTCGGCACGACGAAGAACGGACGATACGGCCCCGGGTCGGGGAGATTCGGCACCGCTTGATCCAATCGCCGCACCGTTACCACGGCGGTCGGCGGTCGCTCGATGAGAGCACCGGGGTCACCGGGTTCGGACTCCAGCTGCCGGAAATCGGGATGGACGACCAGACCGCGGCGCGTCCACAGCGCCAGCGCCGAATCGGCCAATGCTCGGAGGGTCCGCCCGCCACGATTCCGGTCGATGAGCGACACGGTGACGCCGTCGTGCACTTCCATCCGCAGGGTTCCGATAATCGGGACACCGAACGCCAGCGTGGCGCTCTGCCGATTGTGGTCGATTTCGGGGGGCATCAGGAATACCCGACCCTGCAACCCGACCGCGACCTCCAGATGACGAGTCGACGGCGTACGCGGCACCCAGTAATCGTCGTCGCCCTGGGGGAGGGTGCCCCAACCCGATTCTATCGGTCTGCCATCGAGGTTGTACCAGCGGCCGTCCTCAGGGTTTATCCGGATCTCGCATCGCGCCCTGTTCCGACTCGCGACCCGCTGATCGAACGATCCGTCCCCGCGCATCGCGCGAACACTATGCGGCGAACGGTCCCAGCCGTACGCGAACCGCGTGCCCATCCCGATCGACGAGAAATTCTCGAACTGGTTGAGATACTTTGCCGAAACCACGATTCCGTCGGCTGATCGGCGTCCCGGTCGGTGCTCGATCGGATCGATCACCCGCACACCCGTCACACGTCCCGTGCTCTCGTCGGTGACCACACCGGACACGACATGTGCGTGGTCGCCCAACAGGCCGGTGCCGGGAAGCTCCCACAGGTGGCCCGTCGGTGTCACGGTGCCGAGGACCACGATGTCGCCGCGCTTCGACAACTCGGCGATACGGTCCAGAACCCATTGGGTGACCACCGACTCGATCAGCGGCTCGCCCGACTCCCACCGCACCATCTCCGCAACCATCGGCGCCAAACGTGGCTCGAGATCGACGAATTTCGTTTCACCCCAGGTCACCCGCAGGAATTCGAGCAAGCCACTAGACTTCTGCGGATCGATGCCGTTCAGCCACGAGACGTACCAGGACCTCAGGTCCGCCTCCGACCGCGCCCGTTGCCGCATCCAGTCGACCATGGCCCTCGCGTGGCGCCAGTTGTCGGGGTCGACCCAGCCGGCGATCCAATCGCGCCAGTCGCCCTCGAGGTCGAGCAACTCCTCGGCCAAGTCGTCACTCTCGAGCAATTCCGCCAGCACATCACGACCGAGCGCCATCGGATGGGCGAACGCCCGATCGTCCACCGCGCGAATCGGCGCGCTCCGGTCTGTTCCCTCGGTTTGCGGCCACAGCGCCATCGCGGCCTTGGCCGCCATCCCGCCATCGATGCCCGCGTAGCCTTTCTCCGCGCCCCGGTATACCGCCCACGCCTTCTCTATCACCGCGGGCCACATCGGCTGCCCGGGTTCGTGCAACGCATAGGCCATGTCCTTGCCGTAGGCATAGAACCGCAGATCCACCGGCACCCATACCTCGCGCCGAGCCGACTCCCCGGTCACCACGTCACCACCGGCCGGGTTCTCCCGTCCATCCACCATTCCCTCGAAGAAACGCACCTCCAGGTCGCCGTCGGACCTCCACCGAATCATCTGCCGAACCCAATCCGGGTGCCGCGCGGCCAAACCCATCAGATCCGCCATCAGATAGCAGGTACCCGCCTCACCCTGTCGCACATCCGAGACGCGCGGTACGCCGTCCGGCCCGAACAGCGGATTGGAAACCCGCACCACTTCGGGAACGACGATTCCGGCGTCGGTGCACGCCTTGCGCTCGATCAGGAACCACTCCCGCGCACCACCGGCGCTTTCTGGGGAATACACCGCGATCTGGTCGGGTCCGCCCAGATCCATACGCACCGGGAGGATCGAGCCACCGTGGAACCGCACCGTCTCGTGCGTATCCGAGCCGAACGCGAACGACAGATGAGGCGGGACTCGCAACAGCGCTGCCGGGAGGCGCGCACCCGCCCGCGGTTCGTCCTCGGGGTCGGGCCGCACCGGCGATGTGGTGATGACAGCGGCGGCGGCAGAACCTTCGGTCGATCCATTGTCGGGCCGGTCAGAGGGGAATTCGATTCGGGCGACCGTGTCCATGGGCGGTCCCTGCTCTACGTGGACCACGGTCGTTTCCCGCTCCCGCGGGGAAATATCGCGATAATCCGCAGGCACATCGTCGGCCCAATTGTCGGCCCGATCTCGCGCGCGCAGGTATTCCCCGTCCTGCCCGTCCAACCATTCGCCGACCCTGGTCTGTAGCGCGGCGAGCCGATCACCGGATTCCGCCAGCGGAACCCAGACGCCCGCGTCCTCGTCGTATTCCCTGTCGCGCCGGGCTTGCCGGTACTCGCGCTCCAGTTCCTCGTCCGCCACGGCGGCATGCGCCGCGAGGATCATCGCGGGCCAGATCGCAACGTCGGTGCCCGTCGCGAAGGGGAAATCGACGTACCGATTGATTGGCACCCATTGCGGGTGTCCCTGCACCATCAGCAACACTTCGATCCTGCCGGCGGCGGGTTCGCGCACCATCTGTCGGATCGCGGACGCACCCTGCGCACCGGTGACGAGCGCTCGCAGTTGGGCGAGCGCCGTCGACCCGGAGAAGAACGCGGAATCGGGAAGGTCCGCGGCGACGGGGCCCGACGCACCGAAAAGCGGGCCCGCGAGGCGTCGACTCGGCCGCAATCCGTACCTCGCCGCGATATCGGCTCGCACCGATCCCAGTTCTCGGCCGTCCTGTTCCACGATGACCTGCCTGGGATCATAGGGATCCGTTTCCACGACGACCCGATCGCCGAATCCTAGGGATACCTGACTCGACAGGCCCGGCATCGATACCTTCAGGACGAAGCGCCCGCTCTGACGCTCGTCGATGTATCCGAGATCGGACAGGCGTTGCGACGCAACCCACCCGGAACCGTTCGCGCCGGTCACGAAGTACGCGGTATTCCCGTTCCGGTCGATTCCGCGCGTCGCTGGACCGTCGCCGTGGCGCAGGAAGCCGCCGGGGAAAGGTTCGATCCACTGTCCCCCTTCGGTTTCCACGTCATAGCGCGGAATCTCGTCATCCGCGGCTCGGTCGACAGCGCTGCGCGCGTCGCCCGCATCGACGGGCAGTTTCGGCAACACCACGCGAGACCCCCGGTTGACGGGTATCCACACCGCATCGCTGAGCGTCCCCGGTGGAACGAGTGGAATGGGACCGGAACCGGCCGCGTCGTCGCTGACGCGAACGATCGGCTCCGGCAATGCCGGATCGGGGGCGCGCCGGTGATCGTGTTCCCGAACCATCCAATCCAGCTGGTCCTCCTCGCGTTCGACGCCCATCACCCGACGGAAATCCTCGTCGACAATCTCCGCCCGATCGGCGTGCATCACATGACGGAAATCCTTGTCGACCACCAGACCGGGACTACCCGAGCGCAGCGTGTCCAGCGCGGCGGCATTCTGTGCCGAGGTGATCGGGTACTGGCCACCGACATCCATCATCACCGTCAGCACCCCGCCACGAACCTCGACCACCGCCGCGGCAGCGGCAGCGGCACCGTCCAGCAGCGACGCCCAGGTGATCTCCTCCTTGCGCGACGCCCTGTCCGACATGGTGATCGCGTACATATTCCCCCGCACGTCCATCACCAGAATCGCGCGCCGGTCGAGGGGGTCCTGCGATATTCGCGCGCCACCGTTGTCCGGGAGATCCATCCCCATGCGCGTACCCCACGTGGTGTCGAAGAGGCCGCCGTCGATTGCCCGATACAATCGACCGTCCGGGCCGACCACGATCCGCGACTCCTCACGCCGAGCCGGGGATATCTCGACGTAGTCCCAGCCGCCCACGCCGTCCCTCTCGACCCCGGCCATTTCCGGCGCACCGGTCGATCGATTCGGCACCCGCACATCGGTACCCGCGAAGACCGGTCGATGGTCACCGATCACCACCGACGCGCCGTCGGCGGCGAACAGTGCGGCCAAGTCCGCCCCGTCATCGCGGAATTCCCCGAGCGATTCGGTTACGGCCGTATCATCGGCCGCCACTCGGCCCCAGGCTTCCAAGTAGTGCGCCGGCCAGGACGGCCGATCCGGCGAGGTCACCATCGGAAGATCGGTACGACCATCCCCACGCACCCACCGCCATTCACCCGCGACCTTCAGCAGTACCTCGACACCACCCGCGACCCCGTGGCGCAACTTGGAGCGCAGCGCCATCGGGGAATTTGCTACCAGACCGCGCAACTCGTCGAGCACCGCCGAGAACCCGGAAGCCCGCAACTCAGCACTGTCCAACACCTCCAGATCCCGCGGCTGCGGAACACCCGATTCATCGAACAAATCCCCCACGATCAACCGCAACGGACGCAGTCCGACCGCCGCCGCATCAGCCACCGACACCGCGAATTCGTCATCGCCGCGACGCAACAACACCCGGTCACCATCGCCCGCCAACTCCTCGACCACTACCCGATCCTCTTCGGACAGCTCCACGAATTCGGTCGATTGCACAGCCACCTTCGATGGCACACCCGCCACGGCTATATCCCACTCGACACGGTCCTGGGCAACAGCGAACCGCACCACTCGCGGTCCCACCCCCGATTCCCCTACACCGTCAACGGATTTCAATTGGATACGCGCGCCACGGCGAACCAGTTCCATCGACGCACCGATCTCGCCACCGTCACCCGACGGCTCGCTGTGGCCGACCGTCCCGAGCGAGGCGAGCAGCTCGATCTGGTTGAGGTACTCGGCCCGGATCTCGATCTCGCGTCTGCTGTCGAACGGATCGATCACGCGGACACCGGTCACACGTCGGGTACCCGCGTCGTCGTACACCTCCGATACACCCGATACCGCATAAGAATGACCGGGCAGCAGACCGGTACCCGGGAACGCCCGCACCCCATCGGGACGCATTCTGGTTCCGAGGACCAGGACGGCGCCCCCCTCGAACTGTTCCGCGACACGATCCAGAACCCGTCGGGTGACCACCGATTCGGCCAGCGGCTCACCCGACTCCCACCGCCGCATCTGCGCCAGCATCGGCGCCAGCCGCGGCTCGAACTGAGCGAACTTGGACTCTCCCCAGCTCACCTCGAGGAATTCGACCAGACCGTACGACGTGCGCGGATCGATACCGTGCAGCCATGAGGCGACCAACGCCCTGGCCATCTCATCGTTCAGTCCCCGTGCTGTGAACTCGGTGTATTTCGCGATCGCGGGAGCCCAGGTGTCACGCTCGACCCACCCGGCGATCCAGTCGCGCCAGGCCCCGTCGAGATCCGACAATTCCCGCGCGGGCTCATCACCCACCAACTCCGCCAACACATCACGACCGAGCATCATCGGATGCGCGAAAGCCATGTCGTCCACCACGTGAGTCGACGCGCCCCGATCCGACTCCCGGCCCTGCGGCCACAACGCCGTCGCGACCTCGGTAGGCGAGCCGCCTTCGATACCCGCGTAACCCCTGAATCCGCCCTGGTGGATCGCCCACGCCTTCTCGATCACCGCGGGCCATATCGGCTGCCCCGGCTCGTGCAACGCATAGGCCATCTGCTCGCCGTACGCGTAGAAGCGCCGATCCACCGGCACCCACACCTCACGGCGAACCCGTTGCCCCGCACCATCGTCGGCGTCCTCGAAGAAACGCACCTCCAGATCACCGTCGGAGCGCTCACGAATCATCTGCCGCACCCACTCCGGATACCGCGCGGCCAAACCCATCAGATCCGCCATCAGATAGCAGGTGCCCGCCCCACCCTGCCGCACATCCGAAACCCGCGGCACACCGTCCGGACCGAACAACGGGTTGGCAACCCACCTCACCTCGGGCACCCTGATGCCGTAACCGGTGAATATCGCGCGATTCGCCATGGCCCACGCTTGCACGCGACCCGCGAACTCCTTGGGGAGAGCCGCCGCGATTTCCTCGGGACCACCGCCCAGGTCCGTGCGCACCGCGACGAACGAACCGGGGGTCAACTGCACTATCCCGAACTGGTCCGCGAAAAATGTGGGCGCAAGATGGCCCGGGATTTGCACGGCCGCAGCCGGGAGGCGCTTGCGCGCCTCTGACTCGTCCGCGGCAACAGGCCTGTCCTCGGAAGCCGGCTCGATGGCGAGGGGTGACTCGACATCGGATATCGTGCGCGCACTTTCGTCGCTATCGCTGTCGCGCCGGATTTCGGTGCCCGTCACCTGCGGGAAGTCCTGCGAACCACCCACACGACTGTCGTTCCCCGGCAGACTGTCGAACACGCTGTCGTCCACAACATCTGGGACCCGACGGCCGCCATCGGCCACGTCCTCGGCCGTCATCTCCCTGGCCCTGCCGCGCTGCGACGCCGAATCCCCCGGGACCAACTCCGCATCGAATCGGGACCCCGCCCACTCGTCCCACCGAACGTCCTCATCGCCCTGGCGCGGGGCAATCGGTGGCGTATCACTCTCGTCATCGGACGACAATTCCGACAGTCCCGCGAGCCACCGCTCGACCTTGTGCTCCGAGCGCTCGCCGGCCGACCGACGGTCGCCCTCGTCCCCCGCGACCACGTCTCCGGCGTCCACCCGGGCATATGCCTCGAGGAAATACACCGGCCACGACGGCCGATCCGGCGACATCGTCACCACAGGAAGATCGGTACGACCGTCACCGCGCACCCAGCGCCACTCACCCCCCACTTTCAACAACACCTCTACCGCGTCCCCGGCACCCCGACGCAACCTGTCCCGCAAATCCGTCGGATGGTCCGTGACAGCGGCACGCAACCAATCCATGACGCCCGCGTACTTCGATGCCAGGAACTCCGCGGTCTCCAACACCTCCAGATCCCGAAGGTGCGGAAGATCCGACTCATCGAACAAATCTCCGACGATCGACCGCACACCCCCCGGACCCTGATCCGACTCGCCGTACAGCACACCGTCACCGGACTGCGACCCCGGTCGGACACCGATGCGAACCCACTCCACCACCCTGGTCCCATCGTCCACATCCGTGGCCCTGGGCCGAGAGACCGCATCCGCCTCGACCGACTCCGCCCCCACACTCGTCACCGCCGGAGGAAGCCACATCCCTGTCCGCGCGTCCAATTCCAGCTCGCCACTCGCACGCAGATATTCACGCTCCACAGCACCGGCATCCACATGCTGCGACTCCGACGGCGCGGGATGGTCGACCACCGGCTGGTCGCCCGGCGTGATCACATCCGAAACCACCGCAACGGGCGACGGTACGCCGAACTCCTCCACCCCCGACGGCACCGAATCCGACGGCGATGCCGAAACGGCCGCGGTCATATCGGAATACAATCTGTCCCAGCCGTATACGAATCGAGCACCCGGCCCTGTCGACGAGATCAGTATGAACTGATTGAAATGTTTCGTCGGCACCACAACCCCATTCGGGAACCGCCTCCCCGGCCCCTGCCCGTGCGGATCAAGCAAGCGCACACCGGTCACACGCCCGGTAACCTCGTCGGTCACGACACCCGAGACGGCATAGCCGTGGCCGTGCACCAGGCCGGTGCCAGGGTGCTCGCGGGCCCCATCGGGAAGCAGACGGGTGCCGATCACCACAGTGTCACCACGTTTGAACAGTTCCGCGACGCGGTCCGCCACCCACTGGGTCACCACCGAATCAGCCAGCGGTGTCGTGGACTCCCACCTCTTCATCTCTTTCAGCATTGGTTTCAATTGCCGCGACCGTTTCCAGTACCCGAAAAGGCCCCATTTCTCCCGAAGGAAGTCAGCGAATCCGGCCGACGTTCGGGCGTCGGGGCGTCCGATCCACGGGTAGCGGTACCTTTCGGCCATCCAGTCGTGCCAGTCCGCCTCGACGTCCAACAACGCGCGGGCGATCTCATCACTACCGACCAACTCCGCCAACGCATCCCGACCGAGCATCATGGGATGCGCGAACGCCAGGTCGTCCACCGCCCGAATCGGCAGCACCCGGCCCGCCGCACCGGCCGTCTCCGCAGGCCACAATGCCCTCGCGGCCTCCCCGGGGCGTGCGCCGGAAATACCCGCATACCCCGCGTCCGCGCCGCGATAGATCGCCCATGCCTTCTCGATCACCGCGGGCCACAACGGCTGTCCCGGCTCATGCGCCGCATACGCCATCCTCCCGCCATAGGCGTAGAAGCCCAGATCCACCGGCACCCACACCTCACGACGAACCGGCCGCCCGAACACCACCTCACCGTTGGGCAACGTCTGCCGTCCGTCACCGATCTGCTCGATGAATCGCACCTCGAAATCACCGTCGGGAAGCGAACGAATCATCCGACGCACCCAGTCCGGATGCTGCTCCACCAAACCGATCAGATCAGCCAGCAAATAGCACGTGCCGACACGACCCTGCCGCACATCGGAAGCGACAGGCATATCTCCCGGACCGAACAGCGAACCAGTGGCCCGCACCAGGTCCGGCAACGGTACCCCGGCGTCGGTGAATACCTTGCGGTCCACCAGATGCCATGCCGGCGAACGGCCCTTGTCCGTGAGAAGCACCGAAACCTGATCGGGCCCGCCCTCGTCCAGGCGCACTGCGACGACTGTCCCACCGGCCAAGCGCTCCCGGTAACCGTTAGCCGAGACGAACCTGATCGTGGAATTCTCAGGGATTCGCACACTGGCCGCGGGCAGGCGTCCGCGCGCACGCGACTCGTCCGCCTCGTCATATTCCCTGTCACGGCGAGCCTGACGGTGTTCGCGCTTCAGTTCATCGGCCTCCACGGCAGCAAACGCCGAAAGAATCACCGCGGGCCAGATCGGAGCACCATCCACGACGAACGGCAGATCGGTGAACCGATCCACCCGAACCCACCGTGGACTACCACCCACCATCAACAACACATCGATCGCGCCCGGACGATCCTCCCGCACGATCCGCCGGATCGCGGACGCACCCGCTTCACCGAGGACGAGAGCACGCAACTGCGCGACAGCCGGAGCCAGCGCCGCGGGCACCGCATCCGGGAGATCCCCGACAACCGGACCCGAATCACTCCCGAAAAGCGGTCCCTGGAGCCGACGCGACACACGCAACCCGAATTTAGCCGCCAATTCCGCCGACACCGACACCGGCGGCTCACCACCACGACGCACCAGAACCCGGTCCAGGTTATCCGGATCCCGCGTCACCGTGACTCGCTCGTTCATCGCGAGTTTTATCGACTTCGGCCGACCGGACAACTTGACCCGGGCGACAAAGCACCCGTTGTCGTGTCCGAAGCGATAACTGGCCTCGGTCAACCGCTGCTGCAGAACCCAACCCGATCCATTCGCCCCGGTCACGAAGAACTCCGTGTTTCCCCGCTCATCCAGTCTCCGACTCGCGGGCATGGCTGTGTGACGCAGCACGCCATCGGGAAACGGCTCGAGCCACTGCCCCGTATCCGCGCGCAGGTCGAACCGCCGGTTCGCGCGCAGGTTCGCCGCATTGGCGACCTCATCGGGATTGCCGTCCGCATCGAGCAGATCGGTCGGTAGCTTGCCCGGCAACTCGACACGGGAACCCCGACGAACGGGTGTCCACACCGAATCGGTCGACACGCCAGGCGGAACAAGCGGAATCGGGCCGGACACGCCACGCGGCTGCGACGCCCCCCTCGACTCCACCACCATGCTGCTTCCGATCCAGGACGGCGGAATGGCGTCGCCATAGATCGCGCTCGTGCCCGCACCCGCGGAGGACACGAGGTCGAGTTGGTTGAGGTGCTGAGCGAGTACTTCGACTATCTCGCCTTCGGTGTCGGCGGGGTTGCCGGGATCGATCAGCTTCACACCCGTAACACGCCCGGTGACCGGGTCGGTCATCAACCCGGAGAGGGCATAGGCGTGATTGTCGGGCAATCCCGTGTGCGGAAGCGGCTCTCCCTCTCGGTCGCGGGTATTGAGGACAACCGTGTCACCCCGCTCGAAAAGGTAGACGATGCGATCGAGCAGCCATCGGGTGAGTACCGAATCCGTCTGCGGCGCATCGGTTTCCCACTCGTCCAACACCCTCCACAGCGGTGCGACGCGTTCGATCACTTCATCGTATCGGCCTTTCGGCATGGTCGCCGCGAGGAAATTCTCGAAGCCGACGGACTTTCTGGCGTCATTGGCCTCGAGCCATGCCCGGTACTCGTCCTCGAACGCTTCGCCTTCGAACCCCTTTTCGCGCAATTTCCTTCGGACTCGCTTCGCCCTCGGCCAACGGCCGTGGTTACGCCAGTCGTGCAGCCATTGGCGCCACGCGTCTTCCAGAGACAGCACCTCGTGCGCGAGATCCACTCCGCCGACGAGTTCGGCCAGCACGTCCTGACTCAATTCCATCGGATGTACCGCGAGGAGTTCGTCCACGGCGCGTGTCGGCTGCGTCCGGCCTGCGACACCCGGTATCAGCCGCGGCTGCGTTACTCCCGCCATCCTGCCGGAGAGTCCGCCGTCGATTCCGCTGTAACCCAGGTCCGAGCCGCGGTAGATCGCCCACGCCTTCTCGATCACCGCCGGCCACAACGGCTGCCCGGGATCACCGGCCGCGTAGGCGAGAACCCCGTCTCCGTAGGCGTAGAAACGGCGATCGACCGGCACCCACACCGCGCGGCCATCCGCCTCGAGGAACCGCACCTCGAAATCGCCGTCGGCGCGCAGCCGGATCATGTCGCGTATCCAGTCCGGGTGGTCCTGCGCCAGAGCGATGAGCGGGGCGAGCAAATAGCAGGTGCCCGCCTGGCCCTGCCACACATCCGACCGCCGCGGACCGTGCGGGCCGAACAGCTCGTTGCCGACCGTCACCAGCTCGGGAAAATCCTCACCGAGGCTCGCGAAAGTGTTCTGGGGTATCACCCGCCACATCGGTCTGTCGCCGGTCCCGCTGTCGTCGAACAGCAGGATCCGATCGGGCGCGTCGTCATACGGGCGGATCGCCACGTTCTCACCCGCGGCGAGTTCTACCGTTTCGCCATTCCACTCGTAGGTGAGACCGCCGTCGGGAACAACCACCATCGCCGCGGGAACCCGCTCGGTGGGCGTCGGATCGTCGACGAACGTCGACCTCGTATGCGCCTCGAGCAGCAGTATCGGCCAGATCGGATCGTCGTCGCGGATCGCTTGGCTCGGCGCCGACGTGGCGCGATCCATACGGACCCATTGGGGTCGGCCCGCGACCATCAACAGCACATCGAAGCGCTCGATCCCGCCCGCGCCCGTCGCCACGGGCCGCACCATCCGCTCGATGAAACCCGGTCGGGTACGGAGGATTTCGCGCAGCTGTTCGGCGAGATCCGCATGTCGTCCGTCCAGCACCCGCAGGTCCTGTGCCACCGCGCCCTCCGGCCCGAACAGCGGGCCGCGCAGGTTCCACACCTGCGGCAGACCCACCGACTCGGCCACCGACGCCGCGACCGAAATCGGGGTCCCGCCGACCCGGTTCACGAGCACCTCGTCTTCGTCCGCCCCTGGTTCCACCGAGATCCGGTCGTAGACGGACAGGGTTATCGCCACCGGCGCACCGGGCAGCGTCCGATGTCGCACGAACCCGCCTCTGACCGCGTCCCAGAGATATTCGGACTCGGTGAGGGCGCGGTGCGAGACGAAACCGCTGCCTTCGACTCCGGTCACAAGGTAGAACGTCGATCCGTTGTCGTCGCGAACCGTGTCCGGACCGGGGATGTGCCGCAGCATTCCATTCGACGGGGTGAGGATCTGGTCGAGGTCGGTGCGTACGGCGTTGTCCGACAACGTGATCCGGTGGCGGTGCCGACTCGGGAACATCACGGATTCACTCGTCGCCCCGCGCGGGACCAGCGCGAGCGGACCGTCGATGGCCGGATCGGGCGTGTGCGTGTTCTCGATCGGCACGATGTGCCGCCGCACCTGCTCGGTCCATCCCGTCGTCTCCGCCGACGGTCCGTCGGCCCGAACGAGATGGGTCCGACGCAAATCCCTGTCGACCCGCAGCGGCTGCGACGAACCGAAGAGATGATCCAGTGCCGCGTCGTTGAGTGCGGAGGTGTTCGCGTATTCCCCGCCCTGATCCGAGACGAGTGTGAGCACGCCAGCGCGAACGTCGATCAGCGCCGCGGCGGCGGCCCGGCCACCGCCGAGCAGCCATGCGTGCGTTCGCCGTTCGCCGCGCTGCTCGAATTCCGGAATCGCGTACATATTCGCGTACTCGTCCATAACCAGCACCGCACGCGAGCTCGCGCCGCCGAGAAGATTTGTGCCCCACGTGGTATCGAACAGACCACCGTCGGATCGATACAGCAGTCCGCGCGGTCCCACCACGATGCGGAAGCTCTCCCGCTCGGCGGGTGTCGCCTTCGCGGCCGTTTCCGCCGTGGGCGCCACCCCCGCGAGCACCGTATCACTCGCGGTGTTTCGATCCGGGACGCGAATATCGGTGCCCGCGAACACCGGTCGGATATCGCGGATCGGTCCTGACTCCGTTTCCGGTCCGTACTGTTGGGTCTCCAGTCCGTCGTAGTCGGGCAGGGAGTCGAGGAAACTCTCCTCCTCCTCGCGCACCACCTCGGGATCCACCGCGGCCATATGCCTGCGGACGGTGCGCAGGGGAAGGCCGAGTTCTCGACGCTTGGTTCGGCCGAGCATCGTTTTCAGGAAGTCGACGAAGCCGTCGGCGTAGCGAACATCGTGCAGTCCCATCCACCGCCGGAACTCACGCTCGGCGAACTGCCTGGCATAGGCGTCGATCGCGCGATCGCCGGTCACCCCCTTGGCGACAGCGTGGTTTCGACCGACCGCGTGTGCTCGATCGTAGGCAACACGGGCCGACGACCAGTCGCCCCGATTCCGCTGGGCCCGGTACCAGTCGCGCATGCGAGTGCGCCAACGGTCCTCGAGCCCCAACACTTCCGCCGCCACCGCGGTGCTACCCAGCGATGTCGCCAGCGCGTTCTGGCCCATCGCCATGGGATGCGGGGCGAAATCACCGGCGCGGACGGCCCCGGTCGACCATGTCCAACGGTTGACATCCTCGGGTCGCAACGCCTCGGCGGCGGCCCCGGACCATTGGTCGCGTCCACCCGCGTAGCCCTGTTCCCCGCCGAAGTACACCGCCCATGCCTTCTCGATCACGGCGGGCCACAGCGGCTGATCGGGAAGATGTGCCGCGTAGGCCATCTCACCGGCGCTGCCGTAGGCGTGGAAACAGCGGTCGACCGCGACCCGCACCGTAGTGCCCTCGGCCGTCCTGAACAGCACCTCGAAATTGCCGTCCACGCGTTCTCGCACGATTCGACGCACCCACTCCGGACGTTGCGCCAGCGACAGCAGCACGGCGAGCAGCGCCGACGAACCCACACCGGTCTCGAGCACATCCGCGGTGCGCACGGACCCGTCCGCGCCGAACAACGGCCCGTGGGCCTCGGTCACGATCGGCATCTCGACGCCGAGGGCATCCGCGGGCACCGACTGCCACTTGCTGTATTCCTCCCCCTCCAGGGGGGCGAACACCCAGACGTAGCCGGGAACATCGTCATCGGGGAACGCGGCCACCGGCTCGCCCGCGATCAGGCGCACGATCGACCCGGTGATCACGGATTCGACCTCGACGGACTCGGGAACGATCACCGCGGCCGCGGGCCTGTTCGATGGGTGATTCACCGGCCGGTCCAGCCGAGAGGTCCCGGCATCGCCCCGCGTCGAAGTAAGCCTGTCGTCGTATTCCTCGATGGCGGGCTGGTCGGCGGCGGTGGTTCGACGACCGGCGCGGAAAGCGGCCAGCGCGTCCGCCGATCCGGTGCCGTCGAGATCGCGTGACTCGCGCCGGGTTTCGTCGTCGAGCCACAGCACGGTCGCGATATCCGCCGACGGATCTTCCTGCTTCGCCGCCGCGTACATGTCCAGCGCGCGGGCGATGCCGTCACCGGCCGCGGAACGCTCGGTGTCGAATCCGGGAACGTGCCATGCCACCCGCGTGGCGGTGTCGGTATTCCCGAAACCGATGACCAGCGCGCCGCGCAGGTCGAACGCGTCGGGATCGCATTTCAGCAGATGCACCGGTGGCGCCGGAATACCGGACAATCCGGCTGTCAGCCGAGTTTCCAGTTCGGCCTCACACAGGACGGACAGCATGTCGTCCAGCCGCAGGAATCGGCGGTGCTCATCGGACAGCGATGTCGAATCGGCGTTCGCGCCGTGCCGGGAAAGATCGCGTGCGAACTCCTCCAACAGGGTGTAGACGTACTCACGGTTGAGCGTGTCCCGCACCGCGGCCGGAATTCCCTCGGAATTGCGCAGCGCGGGGTAGTCGCGCACCAGAAGAGATCGGTGCGCCCGAGGCAGAGCGGCGAAATTCAGCGCATTCCACCACTGCCCGCCGTGCTCGCCCCACCAACCGGCCATGCGCGCGGCCGAATCCACCGTCGCGCCCGAGACGTCGAGTTCGGTCGGAAGACGCGGCGCGACGATCGTGGCGAAATCCACGAGGTCGGCACCCGAGGGTGGCTCCGGGAGATCGGGGGAATCCTGCGCCGGTCCGAGATCTTCGCGCCGTTGGAGCAGTTCCAACATATGGGCGTTCAGCAGTTCCTGAACCGCCGAACTCGTCCCGGCCCGCGATAGCCGGTTCGACAGGACCGCGGTCTGCTTGTTCAGTGCGATCCACCGGCGATCGGTCTCGATGGTGGACCGCTCGGACGCGCCGTTCGATCCGGGCAGCGCCACGGTTTCGAGCAATGCCAGACGCGCGCTGACGTCCGCCGTGCCCGCTGCTTGCGGGCCGTAGGCCGACACGGTGCCCGGGCCCGAGGTGCCTATGCTGTAGAACCGGTTGAGGTTCTCGATCGCGACGGTGAGCTCCGGTCCCCCGTGTGGATCGAGTATCACGACCGCGGTCGGCGCCGCGGCATTCCCCACCCCGTCCCGTTCCACGCGGACAACGGAATACGCGTGCGTCGGAATCAGCCTGGGGCCCGCGTGCTGGATGACAGAGGTCCGCGGGCCGGTGTTGAGGTTCACCGTATCGCCGTGCCCGAGGATGCGATCGATCCGCTCGGCAAACCACCGCGCGATTCTCGTATCGGACAGGGGGATATCCGATTCCCACGCCCGCAGCTGGGTCAACACGTTGTTCTGCGATATCCACTGCTCTCGGAGCACGATCTCGAAAGCCTCGTGGTTGTCGTCGAATCGCAGCTCGCCGGGGTGTCCGGCGCGGTTCCATCTCGACAGCAGGTCCGTGACGGCGGCGGCGAGACCGTCACTCCAGCGCAGTTCGCGGACCATCGTGGCGTGATCCATGGCGGCGAGATGCGATGGCAGTAGTTCGTCGCCGTCGTCGCCGTCTTCCAGCATCGTCTCGCACACCGTGTCGATCGCGTCCTGGAGCTTGGTGGTCAGGATGTCGGCGAACGCGCCGTATCGGTCCCCGGTGACCAGGTACTCCCAGTCCAGGATCATTCGCGCCAGCCCGGGGCTGTTCACCAGGTCGCCGAGGGTGTCGCGATCCAGCTGGAACGGGTCGGCGAACAACACGCCGTCGAAGCTGCGTGTCGGCTGGATCCGCCCCGACGCGGTCGGCGCCGCCGCGGGCCGCACCATACCCGCCGAGGAACCCGCGAGACCACTATGGACGCCGAGGTAGCCCATCTCCCCGCCGTAGGCTACGGCCCAGGCCTTCTCGATGACGGCGGGCCACAGCGCCTGTCCCTCGACATGGGCGGCATAGGCCATACCGGTGTCGTAGTGGTAGAACTGCCGGTCCACGGCGACGCGGATCACGCTGCCGTCCGGCCGGGTGAATCGAACCTCGAAATTGCCGTCCGAACGTTCCCGCACCATCCGACGGACCCAGTCCGGATACCGCCGGGCCAGCGATATCAGGCTCGCGAGCAGGTAACACGTACCGACATTGCCCTGCACCACATCCTCGACCCGCGCAACGCCGTCCTCCCGGAAAAGCGCCCCTTCGACCCTCCGCAGACGCGGTACCGCAACACCCAGCGCGTCGGTGGACACCCGGTACCACCGCGCCTTGGTGGCATCCTCGGCCCTCGCGTACACCGACACCACGCCGGAAGCGTTGTCGCGCACATCGATCCCGACCATCGAGCCGCCGACCAGTCGCACGGTGCTCCCGCCGGGCACGTCGAACGTGACGCCGCCGACCGGGACGCTGATCGCTGCCGCGGGCTGGGCCAGTCGATGGTTCAGTGGCCGATCGAGACGGCGCCCGTCTGCGACGCTGCCGCCCTCCGACTCCGATCTCTCGTCGTAGACCTCGACCTTCGGTAGATCGTCCGGCCCGAGCAGGCGCGCGGTGTCGAAGGCGGCCAACGCGTCACGCAAGCGGTCGGCGCCACGGCCGAGCAACGACTCGACCGCCCGGCCGAGTCGTAGGAACGAACCGTTCCCGCGCGTGGCCCCGTCGTCGAGCCAGATGACGGTCGCGACCTGAGCGGAGGGGTCCTGCTGCAACGCGGCCGCATACAGATCCATGCCGCGTACCAGTGCGGTGCGCATCGAGGAGATCGAGGTGTCCAAGCCGGGGACATGCCAGACGACCGAGGTCGCGGAATCGGTACTGCCGAAACTCAATACGACCGAGCCACGCCCCCTGAACGCGTCCGGGTCGTATCTCAGCAGATGAACGGGCGGAACGTCGTTACCCGACAGCGCCGCCACGATACGAGCCTCCAACTCGGCCTCGTACAGGTCGGTCAGCGTCTGCTCCAGCGCGAGCCGCCGCTGGAAGCTGGCGCCACGGGTGACATCCATCAGCGGCAGGAGTTCGCACCGGAGATAACTTCGATTCAGCGTGTCGCGCACTTCGGCGGGAATGCCCTCGGAATCACGCAGCATCGGGAAGTCGGTGATCAAGCGGTGCTGCGCTTCCCGGGACAGGGTCGAGAATCGCAGATCGTTCCACCACTGGCGGCCGTGCTCGTTCCACCACCGCGCCGAACGGGTGACCGCCTCCAGCGCGCCGTCGGTCGACGTAACCGAATCTTGCAGTCTCTCCGGCAGATTCGGCGGCTCGATCCGATTCCACGGTCCACTCGGCCGCGGCCGCGACCAGATGCCGTCGAGCAGCGCCGACGGGCGAACCTGCCCGCGTTGCAGCGTCTTCCACCAGTCGTCGAGATCTTTGCGCTCATCGCGCAGTGCGTGCCGCTCATCGCTGAGTATGGCGCGCACCTGCGCGGTGGCGACGCCGCGCCGCAGGCGGGCGGAGACGGTCGTCTCCCGGTACTGCAGCATCACCCGACGCTCGTCGACCTCGACTCGTTGCCGCGCCAACTCGTCGACCCGCTCCCGCGACGGACCATCGAGTCCCGTCGGTTCGTAGGAATTGTCGTGCGCCCGGCGCTGGAAATCGTTGCCCAGCGCGAGACCGCGCTGTCGGAGCAGGTCGAGGGCGTGATCGTTCATCCTCGGATCGAGCCGGCGATGGGTGGTGTGATCCGACATCACCTGTAGCGTGCCCTGGTCGACGACGAGGTGGCCTGCCGCGCTGACCGGGAGACCCCCCAGGAACGACGTATGACTTGTCACGGTCGGATCGGAGTTGTCGGCGGCGTAGAGGTTTCCGTTGGTGTCCATCACGAACTTCGCATTCGCCGTGTGGACCACCGTGGCGTCTTTCGCGTGATACAGCTTTCCGTCCTCGCCCACGAACAGCCGGTGGGATTCCAGCAATTCGGGCCGCATCGGCACATCCGGTGCGTGGCGAGGGCTCATGAGCAGCGTCCGGTCCAGAAGCCGCAGGACTCCGGTGGACACATCGGTGCGCAGCGGCTGGGGAACCAGAGCGTTCGCCGGGCCGGTGCCGTCGGACGCGATCTCCGGCTCCGGCTCCGGTGCGGGGGTCAGGTCGTGAGTTTCCGGCAGCACGTCGTCGCCATAGGCCCCACGCGCGCCCACACCGGAGGAAACGAGGACGCTGAACCCGTTGAGGTGGCTGGCCGGGACCACGATACGGGTCGACGCGTCGGCCAGGTCGGTATTCGGGTCCGCGACTATCACACCGGTGGTCTTCCCGGTGACGGTGTCGGTCACGAGGTCGAGCAGCGTGTAGCCGTGTGAATCGACCAAGCCGGCCTCGGCGCGGGCCGTAGAGATTCCCTGCGTCGTCAGCAGGCCCATGGCATCGCCGCGGTCGAACAGATAGGTGATGCGTTCGAGAACCCACCGCAGTACGACCGAGCGAAGTCTCAGCGGCTCACCGGATTCCCAGTCGCGCATCTCGGCCCACATCGGCGCCAGATGTCGGTCGAGCCGCTCGAACTCGGTCTCGGACAATGTCGTCTGCAGGAATCGCCGGAAACCCAGCGACGAGCGCGCGTCGTGCTCGAGCATCCACTGGCGGAATTGCCCGCCGCGCTCGACATCCGAAAGATGAGCCAGGGCGTGCCAGGCATCGTCGGCCCTGTTCCAGGTATCCGGATTGTCCCAGCTCGTCATCCACTCACGCCACGCCCCATCGAGTTTCAACAGCTCACGGGCGATCTGGCTACTGCCGAGCAGATCCGTCAGCACGTCGAGACCCAGGGTCATCGGATGCGCGAATATCCGGTCGGCGGAGGTTTGGAACACCTGTTCTCGACCGGTGTTACTCCATATCTCGGCGGGCGTCAGCATGGCTGCCACCGCACCGGCCGAGCCACCGACGATCCCGGCATACCCTTCCTCACGACCGACATGGATCGCGTAGGCCTTCTCGATGATCGCGGGCCACATCGGCTGCCCCGGTAGCTGGGCGGCATACGCGATGGCGTCCGCGCCGAAGGGGCCGCGATAGGCGTAGAAGCGCCGGTCGACGGGAACCCAGACGTAGCCGGACGGCCCGGTGAATCGCACCAGGAATTCATCGTCGCGTTCCCGCACGGACTGTTGGATCCACTCGGGATGCCGCGCCGCCAGACCGCGGAGCATCGCGTGCAGATAGCACGTTCCGAGGCCACCCTGTACGACGTCTTCCGCTTTGGGAATACCGTCACCGTCGAACAGCGGTCCGGAGACCCGCACGAGATGCGGCAGCAATACACCCAGCGACCGCAGTACCGTCGCGCTCCCTCGGTGCCAGCCGGACGTACCCGGCCCGTTGATCTCGATCAGATCGGCGTCGTCGCCCTCGACCCAGCGCATCGCGACCGACGTTCCGCCGACCAGCCGTACGGTCGCGCCGCCCGATTCGAACGTGATGCCGCCGAGCGGGATATCGACATTCGCGGCGGGCACCTCGGCCCCCGGTCCGTCGATCGCCGCAGGGGCGATCGCCGGGACGAAACCGCGTGCGGGCAGCAATGCGGGTTCGATCGGGTCCTCGGCCACCTCGATGGCTTCGAGACCGTCGATCATCGCACGGCCGTCTTCGGGCCTGCCGCCCTCGAACTCGAATGCTCCCTCCTGCGGAACTCCGTCCAACCATTCGGCGACCCGCGTGTGCAGCGCCTGCTGGTCGTCGCCCGACTTCGCGATGGGCACCCACACTCCGGCCTCGGGATCGTATTCCGCGTCTCGCGACGCACGGTGCACATCGCGCCGCTCTTCCTCGTCGCGCAGGGCGGCGTATGCCTCCAGGACGAAGACGGGCCATACCGGATCGTCCTGCGTGCCGAGGAAATCCAGCGAACTGAAGCGACTCACCCGCACCCACTGCGGACGACCGTCCACCATGAGCAGCACGTCGACCCGATCCGGCGACTCGGATTTCACCATCGAGCGGACGGCGCCCGGATCACCGGAGACGAGTTCACGAAGCTGGGCGAGGGCCGAGGAATCGGCCTCGAGGAGTTCGAGGTCATCGACCCGAGGACCGGTCGGGCCGAAAAGCGGTCCCGTCACCGGTCGCCTCGGACGAAGTCCCCAGCTCGCCGCCATCTGTGCGGGCATCGAGATCGTTTGTTCGGCATCGGCTTTGAGCAACAGCACGCCATCGCGATCCCGCGCGTCCGGCATCACACGGACCTGCTCACCCACGCCGAAGTAGACCGGGCCCGCATCGGTGCTCACGCCGAGTCGCAGGACGAAATGTCCGGCGGCCGAGTCCTGGACATAGCTCCCGTCGATCAACGCGCGGCGAGTGACCCAGTCGCTGCCGTTCGCGCCGGTCACGAAATACCAGGTCGTCCCGTGCTCGTCGACACGCTTCATCCCTGGTGCGGTGCCGTACCGGAGCACACCTCCCGGCAGCGGCTCGAGCGGAATTCCTCGATCCGTTTCGACACTGTGGAACGCGCTGTCGCGCAACCGGATTCGGCTGCCCTCGTGTCCGGGTTCGATCAGTAGACGACTCGTCGCGCCGACGGGCGCCAGCGGAATGGGACGAACAATCGCCGGATTCCTGTCTCGGGTCACCGGTTCCCGGCCGTGCGAATCGAGTACCCGTTCCGGATTCAAGTCCTCCTCCAGCCACGAAAGCGCCTCGCTCGGCGTTCCCTCGGCGGCGAGGTAGCCTATGCGCCGGAAATCCGGGTGCAGGGCGAGCCCGATTCCGGGATCGGTGAGATATTCCAGCGCGGCGCCGTTCAGTTCGTCCTCCGCGTCGTACTCCCCGACGAGTTCGGCCATCACCGTGAGCACACCCGCGCGAACCTCGACGACCGCCGCGGATGCGGCGGGCGCTCCGCCGAGAAGTGCTGCGGGAGAAAGGAATTTCTTCAGCCTCTGCGCTATCGATACCGCGTACATATTGCCGTAGATATCCATCGCGAAGATCGCGCGGCGATCGCCCGAATTCTGCGTCCGCTGCCCTCGTAGCTGGTCGAGATCGCCGCCCACCATGCGCCCTTCCCAGGTGGTGTCGAGGAGACTGCCGTCGACGGCGCGGTACAGACGACCGCCCGGACCGACCACGATGCGATATTCCTCGCGCCGGACGAGCGACAGCTCCACGAATTCGGTGAGAGGTTCCAACTGTGCGCCGACGAATTTCGGCTCGGCGGTAGTCAGACGCGCGGGGACCGGAATATCGGTGCCGACGAAAACCGGTCGCGGGTCGGTAGTCCGGAACGCGTCGGCGGCGGCGCGCTGTTCTTCGGTGAGCATGGGGCCGAAATCGGGTGTCTCGCTCGATGAATCGTCGGCGTGCGCCACCACGGCCGGTGCCGGTCCCGTCTCGTCGCTGCCCGGGCCGGGGAGTTCGCTGTGCTGATCGGGCGAGGCCGCCACGCCGCGCGAGTTCAGCGAGTCGGCCACTTCGTCCCGGCCGTACACGAACCGGCCTCCCGGTCCGAACGACGAGAGCAACATGAACTGGTTGAGATGTTTCGCCGGGATGGTGATGCCGCCGGGGAGCTGCTTCCGGTGCGGGTCGGCCAGCCGCAGACCTGTCACCCGCCCGGTGCCCGGCTCGGTGACGACACCGAGGACGTAATACGCGTGTCTCACCATCAGGTCGGTGTGGCGGTGCCGAGTCGACCCGTCGGCGAGCACGCGGGTGCCCAATACCACGGTGTCGCCGCGTTCGAACAACTGCGCGACGCGGTCGAGCACCCACTGGGTCACCACCGAATCGTTCAGCGGTTCGACCGATTCCCACCGGCGCATCTCGGTCAGCATCGGTGCCAGAGCGGCCTCCAGTTCCGCGAAACGGACCGGACCCAGCGTGTGCCGGAGGAATTCGGCGAAACCGGTCGAACGCGCCGGGTCGCGGTCGATCAACCACCGGATGAGTCGGGCACCGCGTTCAGCGCGGGTCAGTGCGAGTCCGGCGAGCCGGACCTTTTCCGCATTGAAGAGAGGCCAGCGCTCCGGCGAACTCCACGTCACGTGCTGTTCGAGCCATGTCGACTGTAGATCCAGCAGCTCACGCGCGATCTCGAGGCTGCCGACCAACTCCGCCAGAGCGTCGATACCGAGCATGATCGGATGCGCGAAGGCAAGGTCGTCCACACCACGTGCGAGCTGTGTCCGACCGGCCGAACCCGAGGGGTCGGCGGGCCACAGTGCGGCCGCGATCACCGCGGGCTTCGCGCTTTCGATCCCCGCGTAGCCGCTGTCCCCGCCCTGGAAGATCGCCCACGCCTTCTCGATCACCGAGGGCCACAACGGCTGCCCCGGTACGTGCAACGCATAGGCCATCCGACCGGCATAGGCGTAGAACCGCGAATCGACCGGCACCCACACCTCACGACGAACCGGCTCGCCGACCTGCACTACACCGTCGGACGAGGTCTTTCGCCCGTTCGCGATCTCCTCGAAGAACCGCACCTCGAGATCACCGTCGGCGCGCTGACGAATCATCTGCCGCACCATGTCCGGATGCTGCTGCGCCAGACCGATCAGATCGGCCAGCAAAGCGCACGTCCCGGCCTCGCCCTGTCGCACATCCATGACGCCAGGCAGGCCCGTCGGCCCGTAGAGCGGGCTTGTCACCCGAACGAGCGCCGGAAGGATCACACCGGCGTCGGTGAACAACCGCCGCGAGACCGTATGCCATCTCGACGCACGCTGCCAGCTCGCGGGGACGAGAACCTGTATCAGGTCGGGTCCGACACCGTCCAGACGTATCGCGACCGTCGTCGCGGCGGCCAGGGTCACCACAGCACCGTCGTCGGCGGTGAACTGGATCGCGGCGGTCCTTGGTATCCGCACCAGCGCCGCCGGGAGCCGCTCGGCCGCGTGCGGCTCATCGGTCACCGATGCTGTCACGGCCGCGACCACCGGCCCGCCCCTGCCGGAACCAGCGCCGAGCGTGTCCACGTTCGACTGCGGGTCCGGATAGCCCTCGAGCCCGAGCACCGGCGCGAACTCCGGGGTCGGCTCGGAGAACACCGTCACCGCCGCGCGCTCGCCCGGTGGGATATCCCGGTATTCCGCCGGGATATCGTCGGCCCAGCCGTGCTCACGCGCGAACCCGTCTTCGGAAATCCCGCGCAACCATTCCTCGACGCCGGTGCTCAGCACTTCGAATCTCTCGCCGGACAGACCCGCGAAAACCCACGCGCCGGTTCGCTCGTCGTAGGTCCTGTCCCGCCGACCCAACCGATAGTCGTGTTGCAGATCGTCGGCCTCCACGGCCGCGGCCGCCGCCAGGATCACCACCGGCCAGATCGGAGTATCCGCGTCCGCCGCGAACGGCAGATCGGTCGATCGACCCACCCGGACCCACCGCGGTCGGTGACGCACCGTCAACAAGATCTCGATCTCGCCGGGCCGTGACTCACGCACCATGCGCCGGATGGTTTCCGCGCCCCTGTCACCACCGACGAGGGCACGCAACTGTGCCTTCTGCGCGGCCCCTGCGAAGGATTCCACCGCAGCCACATCCGCGGGCACCGGCCCGTCCACCCCGAACAGCGGACCCGTCAGCGGACGAGACACCCGCAAGCCGTATCGCTCGGCCACCTCGGCGCTGATCGCCACCGGCGCGGCGCCCGCGCGTCGCACCAGCACCTTCTGCGCGTTGTCGGGATCTTCCGTCACCGCGACCTGCTCGTTCACCTCGAGCGTGAGCGAACCAGGCCCGAGGGGGATTTCGATCCGAAGGACGAAACGGCGATCTTCGTCGCGGAATCGGTATCCGCGAGTTCGCATGCGTTCCTTCAGAACCCACCCGGTTCCGTTCGACCCCGTCACGAAGAACAGGACTCTTTTTCGTTCGTCCAGCCTGCGACCCGCGGGACTGCCGCTGTGCCGCAGGAAACCCCCCGGCAGCGGTGCGAGCCACCGGCCATCGATCGTCGGCACGTGATGCCACCGGGCGGGCATTCGCACCCGCGCCCCCTCCGGCGTCGGCGTCCACACCGAATCACTCGACACGCCGGGCGTGACGACGGGGATCGGGCCGGGCAGGATCGGATTCACGGGACCACGCACGACCGGCCCGGTGTCGGGCTCGAACGCGCCCGCCGCATCGAACGCCCCCACCGGATCGAACGCCCCCACCGGATCGAACGCCCCCACCGGATCGAACGCCCCCGCCGGATCGAACTCAGCGAGCTCCCACTCCGATTCCTCCCGCTCCGATTCCCGCTGCGCGAAACTCACATGCCGGAAATCCCGGTCGACGACCAAACCCGTTGTCCCCGAACGCAAGAACTCCAACGCGTCCGCGTTCATCTCGTGGGTGACCGGGTAGCGCCCGTCGAAATCCGCCAGGGCAGTCGGCACCCCGCCACGCACCTCGATCAACGCCACCGCGGCCGCGGGACCACCGGCGAGCAACGAGCCCGCCGTGATCGACTCGCGACGCCACTGCGATTCCGCCCTGGTGATCGCGTACATGTTGCCGTGCACATCCATCACCAGCAGCGCTCGGCGGTTGTCGGAATTGCGGGCACCGTACCGGTCGCTGTCCGCCGTGTGCTCCCACGCGCTCGCGGCGTCCAAGGTGGTGTCGAACAGCACACCGTCGACAGCCCGGTACAGACGGCCGTCCGGCCCGACCACGATCCGCAACTCCTCGCGCCGAGCCGGGGAGATCGCGGTGTACTGCCAGCCGGGGCCCGCAGTCATCTCGACCCCGACGATCTCCGGCGCACCGGTCGACCGATGCGGCACGGGAATACCGGTACCCGCGAACACCGGGCGATGTTCGGGCATCACCTCTGGTTCGGCATCCCCGAACCACATGTCGGCGAACGCCTCCGCCATATCGGGAACCTCACGGAGCGAGGCCACCCGGTGCGCGTATTCCGCCCGCACGGCGGCCTGCGCCTCCAGGAAATAGACCGGCCACGATGACGTGGCCTCGGACATGATCACGGGGAGATCGGTGAGACCGTCCACCCGCACCCACCGCGGCTGTCCGGCCACCATCAGCAAGACGTCAATGTGCCCCGCGGGGTCGCGGCGCACCATATCCGGTATCGCGGCCGGATGGTCGCGAACCAGTTCGCTCAACTGCCGCAGCGCGTCGTCATGGCCGGTCACGAGTTCGTCGGTGAGCAACGCGATCACATCCGATGGCCGGGGCGCACCCGCTCCGAAGAAGTCCCCCACGATCGGTCCCGCGACATTCGATGCCGACTGTCGCGGGACCGGAACGAATACCTCGTCGGCGCCCTGGAGTCCGATGGGCACCAACGCGAGTGGACCATCGGGCGCGGACATGGGCATCGGCTCGTCGGATTCCATCCCGATCGTGATCGCCGCGTAGTCGCCGAAGGATGACGAGTCCGGCTCGCTCGACATGGAGATATCACCATCCGATATCTCCGATGTCCGCGATCGGTCACCGAGGCGATCCCGGCCGACCCGGTCCGTATCTCCGTTGTCGTCGAAGTCCGGGCGCAACGATCTCGGCGCCGAAACCTCGGTCGACCTGTTCCACGCCGGATCACCGTCCTGTCCCAGTTCGTCGTGCCTGACAAGCACCGACTCGTCCTCGGTCGGAAACTCGTCGCTGTCGGCATCCTCGGATTCGAAAACTCTGACGACGGAGAGATTGTTCGCGATCGCGAAGGCCACGATGCTCTGGCCGAAGAGTTCGACCCGCCGGTCGAGGTGATCGAAGACTTCCAGGTGGGCGCCCGACGCGGATAGGCGGACGACGTAGCGCAGATAGGCGTCGTCGCCCAACAGTACCTCGCTACCGTGTTCGAAATCGCAGCCGCCGATATCGTCGACTGTGATATCACGGAGCGAACCCTGGTAGAAGTTCGGCAGACTCGCGCCGTCCCAGCGGTGCGGCGACATATCCCCACCGGTCACCGCTGCGGGCTCCCCGGTGTCATCCGGATTCGCGGCGAGCGGACCTGGCACGGCGGTGACAGGTAGCGACGTGTTCTCCACCGGCATACTGTTGTCGGAAGGGATTTGGGCCAAACGCGTTCGCAGCGCCGCCACGGCCGCGTTCGTGCCCGACGCCGCGACCGCGGCATGGGCCTCGAGGATCAGGGCAGGCCAGTCGGGCCCGGTCCCGATCCATTCCGACGGCACAGCGGTCGTCACGCCGACCCGCACCCATTGGGGACGTCCCGCCACCACCAGCATGACCTCGTCACCCGCTATATTGCCGTCGGCGCCGATGACCGGGCGAAGCATGTGTTCGAGCGCGCGCGAATCCCCGGCCATCTCGCGCAACTGCCGGACCGCCGGGATATCCGGATAATCCCGCAGATCCGCGACCACGGGCCCATTCGGCCCGAAAGTGTAGCCTCGCAACCTATTCGGGCGATGCAGGCCCAGAATCGACGCCTCGTCCTCGGTGAACCAATGCTGCCCACCCCCGACGTGCACCAACACCCATCCGGCAAAGTCGGTCCGCGGATCGACCACAACCCGCTGATGTTCGAACAACACCGGCCTGTTCGGCAGCGACACCGCCCGCGCCCACCACCCGTTCGCCTGATCCCACACGAACCCGGCTGCCGTCAACGCCGCGCCGGAGACGTAATGATCACCGTTGTGCCCGACGACCCGAGCATTGGCCGGACCCTCGGACGCAGCGCCGAGAGGCAGCAGGATTCCACCGGGATACGGCACGATCGGCTCGCCGCTGTCCGACAGCAGTTCCCGGTGCGGCACGTCGACGCGCACACCCCAGGCGGGCAGTCCGTTCGGCGGCAGCATCACCTCGTCGCTGTGCGCACCGGAGGCGACGACGGGAATCGGTACACCAGAGTCGAACCAGACGGGATGGCCGACCGATTTTCTTCCACTGCCCGTACCGAATTGAGCCGAATGCACATAACGCTGATCGGCCTCCGAAATCGGCTGCACCAGTGTCAGATTCAGTGCCTGTTCGGCGGGCTGCGCGTCGTCCGGGGCCACCGGCGCGGCGCTGGACTCGAGCGGTACGGAATTCGATGCGGCCCAACTGTCGTTCAGTCCCGCGATCAGACCGACCTGGGCGGCCTGACGAGCGACGTTCGTCTGTATCTCCCGCACCGCCGCGTCCCTGTCGAACGCCACGACCGCGGCGTGGGCCTCGAGGATCAGGGTCGGCCAGATGGGCCTGGTCCCGATCCACTCCGACGGCACGACGGCCGTCAAGTCCACCCGTACCCATTGTGGACGCCCCGCCACCACCAACAGGATCTCGGCGCCGGTCATCGTGCCGTCGGCGGCGGTGACCGGGCGAATCATCCGACGGATCGCCCCCGGATCCGTCGAGACCAGTTCGCGCAACTGCCGGACCATCGCCGAATCGCGATGATCCCGCAAATCGTCTTCCACCGGTCCATTCACCCCGAAAACGAAGCCTTGCAAGGTATTCGGACGATGCAATCCCAAACTCGCGGCCTCGTCCTCGGTGAACCAATGCTGCTCACCCCCGACGTGCAGCAACACCCATCCGGGAAAGTCGGTCCGCGGATCGACCACAACCCGCTGATGTTCGAACAACACCGGTCTGTTCGGCAGCGACACCGCCCGCGCCCACCACCCGTTCGCCTGATCCCACACGAACCCGGCTGCCGTCAACGCCGTATCGGGGACGTAATGATTACCGCTGCGCCCGGCTACCGCGGCGATGCCGACGCCCTCTAGGCCGAGATTCCACAGCAGGATTCCGCCGTGATGCGGCACGATCGGCACGTCACTGTTCGACATCAGCACGGTATCGGGCACCTGAATGTAGACACCCCAGCGCGACAGCCCATTCGGCGCCAGCACCACCTCGTCGCCGTGCGCACCGGACGGCGCGATCGAAATGGGCGAACCGGCGGCGATATGGACGGGCAAAGCCTGCGGCCACGGATCCGGATCGGGTGCGAACAATCTCCCGGCGGCGGAGTCGTTCTCGGCGGCCGGAACCGCGACTCCCGTATCCGCCACGTCACCCGAGGCCTCCTCGGGGATCGTCTGCTTCAGGACCGGCTCCACCGCGGTCGCATCGCTCGCGTCCGTCTGCACCCTGGTCAAGCCATCCGCGACCGGCTCCCCGTCGGTCGCGTCCCCGAACGCCGTCACCGATACGGCGACGTCGCTCACTACCGCCTGATCCCTGACGACGGTCTCCTCCACGAATATGGTGACAACGACCTCGTCCGTGTCGATCGTCTCGACCGACGACGCCACCGGGGTCTCGACGACAGCCGTCGGAATCGCCGATACCTCGCGGTACGGGGGCGGGTCCTCCTCCGAGACGGGAGTAGTCGTTTCGACGGACCTTCCCCCGTCGACCTCGACCTCGGTGAGCGGAGTGAGCGGTGGACCGCTGTAGGCGGGCGTGGGCGCTTGCGGCAGGACGGCACCCGCCAATGCCTGTGTGGCGGCGAGCTTCTGCAACGTCCGCGCCCCCGCGATCGCCTCGAGGATCAGAATCGGCCAGACCGGGATCGCCGGGTCGAACGGGACCGGCATCTCGGTGGAGCGCTCGACGCGCACCCACCGCGGCACACCGTCGACGGTCAGCAGCACATCGGCGCCGATGACATTGCTGTTGCCGAAGATCAATTCCCCGGCACTGTTGAACGCGTTACCGAAGGCGTCGAAAGTATTTCCGTCGGTGACCGCCACCTCGCCGCTGAACGTGCGAAGGCCACCGTTCTCGGCGACGACAACGCGCATCATGCTCGCGATGCCCCCCGGCATGGACGCGCGCGCCCGCAACTGGTCGACGACCGGTGAATCCGGAAGATTGCGCAGATCCTCGGGTTTCGGACCGCCGGTCGCGAACAAGGCACCGACCAACTGACGCGCGGGAGACAGACCGACACGTCGAGCCGCGCTCTCCGATATCGAGTGCCGTGCCCCGTCGAAGTACACCGGGACACCCCCCGACCCATCCCGTGTCTGGTCGACGAAGACGTCCCGGTGCTCGGGGTACTCCAGGTGATGGGTCACGGTGATCGACCGCGCGTACCACCCTTTCGCGTCATCCCACACGTACCCGGCCTCGGCCAGGTTCCGAGCGGAAACCAGGTGCTCCCCATCGAGTCCGGAGACCCTGATGTGCGTCGCGTCGATCCGCCGATCGCCATCGGCCTCGGTGAGCAGGATGCCGCCCGGATTCGGCTCGACCACCACATTCCGCGTCGAGATCAGCGGCGGGCCCGCGGCGTCGCGCATGACCCTGCCGCTGGGGCGGAACATGCCACGACGTTGCGCTTCATCCTCCGTCATCTGGATTTGCCGATCGCCGACATCCACGATGACCTGTCCCGGAGGCGCTGATCTCGGGCTGACAATCATCGGCTCGAACTCGAACAGCGTCGCGCCACCGTCCAGCGTGACAGCGCGCGCGTACCAATTGTTCGTGGCGTCCCATACGTACCCGGCGGTGGCGAGCGCCTGGGTGGTCGTCGTCGTGGACATATTGCACCCGCGCAGCTTGACCAGGACTGTTCCGTCCTCGGCACGGATATGCGTCGGCCCCGCGCTGTCATCGAGGTGCAGAATGCCGCCGACGAACGGCTCGAGCACCACTCCCGCCCCGCCGGTGAGATTGGGGTACCCGTGAACCATCCGCGTTCGGCCTTCGGCCACGGTCAGCACGGCCTCATCGCTGGCGGGGCCGAGATACGACTCGTTCCACGGGATGGTGAGGTCGTCGGCGAACCGAGCGGTGAACCAGGACTGCACCCCGGTCACCCGGCGAACCTCACGTCGGCTGGATTCGTGCACGACCAGGGAGGTGAATTGGTTGAAGTGCTTCGCGGGCACGGTGATCGTGCTTCCGTCGCGATCGATCAGTTCGACCGCGATCACATCGCCGTACGCATCGTCCGCGCGCACCGCCGACACCTTGTAGGTGCAGTCGCCGAGCAGTCCGGTATCGGAGGGACTCCAGGGGAACGTCGGTCGAGTACTGACGAACAATGTGCGGCTGTGCTCGAACAGATAGGTGATCTGCGCTCCCACCGAAGCGTGCGACGAGGCATCGTAATTCGGGCGATCGGACTGCCAACCGGCCATTGCCCGCCACAGCCGCGACAGGTCGTCCCGGATGACGCCGTAGCCGGCTCGCCCGATCATCTCCCGCAGGAACGCGTCGAAACCGGTCGGGGTGGCGACATCGTGGCGCCGCATCCATTCCGCGAATCGCTGTCTCGATCCGTCGCTGGAATCGGTCGTTCGCATGCGGTGCATGGTGGGGTACCACACGCGCGACGACCACGCTTGCGACTCGATCAGATGTCGCCGCAGACGCCACAGCGGAGTGGCCAGCCCGTCGTACGTCGGGCCGAGTATGGACTTCAGCAGCCGTTCGAAGCGATCCGCGCCGCGGAAGTTGCCCGCCCTCATCCAGCGGATGAATCGGTCGATGGCGGCGGCGCTGTCGGGTGCGCGCACGAGGGCGTAGCGCGCGCGCTCCCACACCTGGTGATCACCCATTGTCCTCATGCGCGCATACCAGAGACTCCGGCAGGACGACAGCACGCGGGCCGCATCCGGTCCGACCAGTTCGCGCAATTCGACGTCGGTCATATTCATGGGGTGCGCGAGATCGCGGTACTCGTCGCCGCAGATCGCCCGCTGCGCGTGCGCGGGATTCCACCCGCGGGGCGGTCGCACCGCCGCCTCCGCGTCCGTCAGCTCGAAGCCCTGGTAGATCGTCCACGCCTTCTCGATCACCGCGGGCCACAATGGCTGCCCCTGCTGATTCGCCCCGTAGGCCATCCGGCCGTCGTAGGAATAGAAATTCCGGTCGACCGCGACACGCACCGCGGTGCCGTCGGTTTTCGTGAACCGGACCTCGAAATCGCCATCCGCGCGTTCACGCACCATATGACGCACCCAGCCGGGACGCTCCCGCACCAAGGTGAGCAGCACCTCGCGCAGCGGTGGTGGCACGTCCGGATCCACCGTCACATCGCTCGGCCGGGGGAGGCCGTCGTCACCGAACAACGGACCCTCGGCACGTTCCAGGCGCGTCTGGACGTCTGCGCCCAGCCTTGTCGGATCCAGCACCGCGGGTCCACGGTAATGCGGCCGATCGAGACGATGACGCGGGCGCGTGAAGCGATCGTCTCTATCGGCCATCCCCCACATGTCATCGACCACGTCGATACGCAACGGGCGCCCGCGCACTGAACGCGCCGCGCGAAACGAGCGAACAGCGTCCTGGAGTCGTCTGCCGTCCGTCGGCGCTGTCATCCATTTCTTCATCGACTCGGTGGCGACCGTGGGACGGTCCATCCAGATGACGATCGCGTTTTCGGCGTCGAGGTCTTCCTGGGTGGCCGCCGCGTACATCTCGACCGCGGTATCCACCGCGCCGCTCGCGGCCACCGCCGCTCCCGGCACATGCCAGGTGACCGACTTGGCGGTGCTGACATTTCCGATGGCGATCACCACCGAACCGGTTCCTTCGAACGCGTCGGGCTCGAATCTCAGCAGATGAATGGGCGGACTGGCGATTCCGGAGCGCTGCGGAAACAGCCGGGTCTGTGTCTTCGCCGTCGTCAGAGCCTCGCGGACCGACCGCGCGAAAGCGAGCCGCGTGCGGTCACGCGCTTCCAGCGGTTGCCCCTGCTGTTCGGCGGTGGTCAGTCGCTGATACTCGGCATCGAGATAGGTCCGATTCAGCTTGTTCCGGACACTCGGGGAAATACCGTCGACCTTGCGCAGCCGAGGGAAATCGGTCGCCAGTCGCAGCTGCTCACGCGGCGACAACGTCGCGAATTCGAGTTTGTTCCACCATGCTCGTCCGTGGTCGATCCACCACAGTGCCGCGTCCTTGGCCCGTTCCCGACGAATGACGAAAGTACCGCGCACGGTCAGGGAATTCGGGAAATGCGGCGGTGGCGTGTACCGCCGTTCGTCGGCCGTGGCGGACGGGCGATCCGCTTGCCGCGTATTCCTCGGCACGCCGAACAGCTCCGCGGCGCTCGGCCGCGCGCCGGGATCGCCGGACGCGCCGCTGGCGGGCGACGAACCGAAGGCGGACAACGCGCCCGGTCCCGACGAACTGATCGTGGCGAACTGGTTGAGATTCGCCACGGGCACCCGGATCTCGAGGTCGCCCGCGTTCGGGTCGGCGACCACGACGGCGGTCGGCACGCCGAGCCCGGTCGAAGCCATACCCGAC
Source organism: Nocardia sp. NPDC005366 (assembly GCF_040606855.1). Taxonomy (NCBI): domain Bacteria; kingdom Bacillati; phylum Actinomycetota; class Actinomycetes; order Mycobacteriales; family Nocardiaceae; genus Nocardia; species Nocardia sp. NPDC005366. The sequence goes on along the minus strand of NZ_JBEXFQ010000004.1, from coordinate 41,388 downwards.
CGCGTCGGGATGGAACGCTCCACGCGCACAACGGAATAGGCGTGCCGCGGTGCCAGCTCGACCCCGCCGGGACGATCGGCGCCGAACCGCTGTTTCGTGCCGAGGCTCACCACATCGCCGTGCCCGAGCAGCCGATCGATCCGCTCGGCGATCCACCGCGCGACCGTGGTGTCGGCCAATTCGGCATCGCCGACCCAGGCATCCAACCGGCTTTCGAGTTCGGCGCGCGCGTCGCGCCATTCGGTGTCGAGGAAGCTCAGGAATTTCTGAACGTCATCGGCGTTGGCGTCGGAATCCCACCGGGCCACGACCTCCACCACGGCATCGACCAGTTCGGCACGGCCCTCGAGAAGCGTGGTCAGGTCGGTGCGGCTCAGCCGCTTCAGATCCGACGGGACCAACGACCGGCCACCCGCGTCGGCCGATCCCGAATCGGCCCGGACCAGTTGCCACCCGCGCGGTCCTCCGGCGGAGGTATCGCCCGATTCCGGACCGGTCGCCACCAATCGCCAGTTCTTCAGTCCCGCTTCGACCCGCGCCAGCGCGGAACGCGATTCCTTGTCCAGCACGGCGGCGAATTCCCGGCGGATCGCCGACGCGGAACCGGTGAGTTCGGTTTCCCACGACAGGACCATCCTGGCGAAACCGGTATCTCCCACCACCTCGGTCAAGGTGTCCAGATCCAGCTGGAACGGATGCGCGAACACCGGCTCGTCCAGGCTGCGGGTGGGCTGGACCCGGCCGCCACCCGCCCGCCGCACCGGCGGAACCAACTGCGCGGCCGTCTCCCCCGCACGCCCGAATCCGATACCCCAATAACCGTCCTCGCCGCCACGGAAAACCGCCCACGCCTTCTCCACCACCGCGGGCCACAACGGACACACACCGTCATGCACCGCGTACTTCATCCCACCGCGCTCATCGACATAGAACACGTCGTCCACCGCGACCCACACCCAACGATCACGCGCCGGATCGAAGAACCGCACATCGAACCGACGCACCCCATCGACCACAGACTCCCGGACCATATCCCTGATCAGATCCGGACTCCCCGCCGCCAAACCCCGCAACGTCGACATCAGATAGCAGTCATCGGCACCACCCTGACGCACATCCTCCGGCAACGGACCCTCGGCACCGACCCGATACAGCGGACCGGTCGCCCGCGCGGTGCGGATCCCGGTGCGGCTCGCATCGATCGGCAGCCAATGTCCCGGACTCACCAACATTTGCGCGGTGGCCGCGTCGAGCGGATCGGGGCGGACCAGCGACGTACGCGTCGGCGTGTGCGTGACGGTGCCCGCACCATCGAGATACCACACGCCGGCCCCGGCCGGGACGAGCCGAATCGAACCATCGGGCGAGGTCGAGCGTGTGAACGCCGCGGCGACCAGGTCATCGCGCAATGTCGCGACAGTGTCGTCGGGCAGGCGAACCTCGTGAACGAGCACGCCTCCCTCGACCCGGCTCGCCTGGATGCGACCGGATTTCACGAGGACGAGACGCCCTTCGGCATCGGTCACCAGCAGACCCGAATCCGCAGCGGTGGTCACCGCGACCGGCATGGTGACCACCGTGCCCTCCGGCGCGGCGAATTCCGAGCCGGCTGGCTCGCGCGCGGCCGACTCGAATGCCACCTGCTCCACGGCGACGCCTACCGGTACCGGCTCACCGTGGAACAACAACTCCAACTCGTCACCGGTGAACCGATCCCACAGATCATCGGTTCCGACCGGCTGCTCGAACTGGGACATCCAGTCGTCGGCCGACACCTCGCGCACCGAGTCGTCGGTCGACCCGGTGCGCTGATCAGCCTCGGAATCGGGGTCCTGTGCGTCGGTGTCGGGGGACGGCGGGATTTCCTGTTCGAGATCCGGGAATTCCACCGCCGCCTGAGTATTCGGCGCCAGTGCCGAGAGCAGCGATGGCGCGATACCACCGGAGACCAGACGTTCGGCATTGTGAACCTGCAACCGTGTCGCCAACGACTTCAACTCGGTTTCCGCGTCGGCGCGCGCGGTCCGCGCCAGCTCGAGGTTCTGCTCCGCGGTGCGCAGTTCGACGTCGGCGTTGTCGCGGGTGATCCGCGCGCTGTCGAGCGCGGACCGCGTCGAGTCGCCCGGCTGTTCCTCGTGGGCGTTGCGCGCGGCGTCGAACGCCGTGTCCGCGGTCTCGTAGTCGGTGCGCGCGGTCTGGTGCCGGGTGAGCGCGGTCTCGTGCGCGCCGACCGCCTCGGTATAGCGGATGATGGTCTGGGCGTGTTCGGGCGCGTGGGTGAACAGCGCGTCGTCGGGGGCCAGGTAGTAGCGGACACTGCCTTCCTGGTTGGCGCGCGCGGCGCGATTCTCGGCCTGGATGTCGATATCGCGCAGGTTCGATTTGCTCGTGATACTCACGTGCAGACCGCCGAGTTCACTGACGTCCTCGCTCACCGGGATGTCGACGCCTCGGCCACCTTGCCGGTTGATGACCAGCACGCTGCCCGCTCGGCCTGCCTCGTCGAAGATCTTCTGCAAGCGCACTTCGGCGTGCGTGCCGTTGTCGAGGAACCATCGCGCGTCGACCGCCTGATGTTCGATTCCGGCCTCGGTCAGCAATGCCGACAGCTGCGCGACCTCGCTGTTGCGGTTGGCGATCACCAGTTGCGGGCGCGCGAGAGCGTCACGGGGCGTGTGCGCCGCGACGATATCGTCGGCGATCATCCGGAGTTTTTCGGCCTGGCCGGTCGCGACCGCGGCCTCGTGGGTGATCAGTTTCGAATCGGCGAAACGAGGAATGCGGACAACCTCGTTCAGGCCGAACCGCTCGGTCAGCAGACGCGAGACCCCCTCGGCGGTGCCGGAAGCACCGGTCAGCGATCGGTAGTTGCCTTCCGGGCCGGTCGCACCGGGACCTGGATCGATCGAGAACATCTCACCCGCGGTCAGCGTCCTCGAGTTCGCCGAATCGGCGCGGGCCCGCAGACCGTGCTTGACCTCGATCGCCTGCGCCAGACCGCCGTTCCACCGGCTCTCGGTGGAGGTCTCCGGATCGAACAGCACCTTGTGGGAGGTCTGATCGATGATGAAGACCTTCCCCGTGACCTCGTCGACGATGTAGTGGTCGTTCTCGATGAACTCCCACCGCGCCGTCGCGGCGGAATCCACCAGGCGCACCACCTCGTCGAGCCCGAGGCGGGTCAGCGCCTGCCACTGCGCGCCCTCGGCGGCCCCCTGCGGGGTATGCGGGAGCAAACTCTCCAGCGTGGCGATACCGGCCTCGGTCAATTTCGCGGGGCCGCCGACCTGGTCGTCGGTCCGGCCGAAATGTTCGGGAGTCAGAGTGCCCGCTTCGAGATTGTCCCGCAGGAAGTCCCGAGCGTGGACGACGCTCGCGGCGACATCGGCGGGCGCGTGCTCGGCCGCGCCGTCGGAGATGATCCAGGTGGTGTCCGCGTGGACCAGCGCTTCGTCGATCTCGTCGAGAACAGCCACCCGGCCGGGCACCACCTTGCCGCGCAAGCGTCCGAAGGCCACGTCGTTCGGGGTGCCGATGTAGATCGTCGAATCATCTTCCAGCGGTTCGGCGTACGCGTGTTCCTGGCCCTCGTCCGGGCTCATCCGGATCACCTTGAACCCGTACGGTCCCAGCACCCGCTCGTACAGATCGAAGGCGTCCTTGGCGAGGCTGTCGCGTGTGGTGAACACCTGCACCGGTTCGCCGGACGACGCCTTCAGCATGGCGTCGGCCAGGAATGTGAGTGTCTTGCCCTCACCGGCGTCCATATTGATCGGACCGCCGCGCATCGCCATCGCCGCCATCACCTGCGTCCAGCGCAGCGTCTTGCCGGTCTCCCGCCTGATCACTTCGACCGTGGCTGTCACCGCCTCGTGGTATTCGGCGAGGTGATCGGGATCGCCGTGGAAGGTGCTGCCCTGCAACAGCTCCTTCAGCTCGGTCTTCGGTATACCCGCCCATACCTCGGGGTCGTATCGGTCGAGCAGATCCTTGGCGTCCTGCGCGAGATCGCGCACCACTTCCGCGGCGGGTGGACGCTCGGTCGTGAGCACCGAGTCCGCATCCCCCGCCGAATCATCCCGAACTCCCTCATGATCCGAATCGGACCTCGGGTTCACGGTGGCCGCGTCGTCCTGGGCAGAAACGTCGGCGTCATCGGCTCGGTCCGCGTCGCTCGTTCTCCCTGGGGTGCGCTCGGCCGCCTGGGGCCATTCCCGCTGCTGCTCCGGCGTGTACTTCCGCCCGTGCTGGTCGTAGTGGTCGATACCGTCGTAGTGCTCGCCCAGCGCCTCCTTGACCCGGGCGGGGGCGGGCCGATAAGCGCCCGCGGCATCGAAGACCGCGGTCAGCTTCCCGTCGCGGAACGCGGCCTTGAACGCCGTGTACACCCCGGCGTTATGGAACGCCTCGTGCGGCAGATCGCTGACATACCAGTTGCCCTCGTGGTCGCCGACCACGGTGCGCATGATCGGAGCCGTGCTCGGGGACCACCGTTTCAGGATCGGTCCCATACGCGGCACCGGCGTCTGGGGATCGGAGACCATATCGGTGACCGGACTCGAATCCGCGGTGCCGCGCAGCGTGACGGCATCATCGGACTCGGACCCGCCGCGCACCGACCCGGCACCGTCCTCGGAATCCGCCCCGCCGGATTTCGGCGCGTTCGACGGCTCGTGCCTGGACCACTGACCGTCCGGCGAGATCGTGAACCGATGCTCGGCCCGCTCCGATTCGTTCAGCCGTTTCAGCCCGCGCGAGAACGGCTTGTCGTAACCGGGGACCGGTTCGCTGTTCGCACCACCGTCCGTGGGGCGCTCAGGGGGTTTCTTCTGGCCGAACCCGGAACGCAAGGGCAGATCGTTACCCTCGGGCTGCCGGAACACCTCCCGATCCTCGTGCGGGGATTTGCCGCCTCTGAACAGCTCCACCGTCTGCTGGAAACCGACGATTTCCCGCAGGAATCGGCCCGCGCCCGGCCACACCGGGCCCAGCAGGTTCGCGTCGACCCGACGCCACCGCGCGCCCGAGGACGGCTCCGTGACCGCCGTATCCGCCCGGAAATCGCCGGCCCGCTTCGGGTTTCCCTCGGCTTCGGTGCGCGTACGCGCCGTGACCGAACTGTGTGAGGATTCGCTGTCGGAATCCCGGCGAGCGGCGGGAAGGCTACGATCGGCGACCGGATCGGGTTCGGGCCGCGACGACGGCGAACGGTCGACGCGCGGTCGGACGTTCGCGGTGTCGTTGCGAACGGGTGTTTCGGCCGTCGAAAGTCTCGACGGCTGAGTGGCGTTCGTACTCGTACTCGTACTCGTCGGCGCCGCAGCCGGAGCCGCAGCCGCGGCCGAAGCCGACGATCCGGACACGACGACAGGCTCCGCGTCGCTTCCGCCGGCAGCGGACGGATCGCGCCGAACCTCGTCCGCGGAGGTCCTCGCCTCGACTCCGTCGGGAACATCCTCGTTCGAATTCGACGACGACCGCAGCTGCGAGCGAGTGGTTTCCGGGCTGCCGGGCGCGGACTCGTGCTCCGGGGAGCGGATGGTCTCCGACGACGAAATGTTCTCGTGCACCGCCGTTTCGGCGGCATTGTTCGCGGACGGCCGCCGGTCCGCCGTCCTCGCGGTGTCGACCGCACCGGAACTCGGCCTGCCCGATCCCCTCGCCTCGTTGGGCGCATGGGCTGCGGCAGAAGCATTGCTCGGCTGGTGCCCAGCGACGACGACCGCGCCTTCTTCGCGGATCGAGTTCGCCGACTCGTCGCCGGTGGACACCGGATCACGGTGCGGCAGTATGTCGTTCCGGCTCGATGCATCCCGGTCGCCGACGGTCGAGGGCGAGTCGTCGTCGACGACCACCGACGCATCGAGCTCCGTCCTCAGCCGAACGGGTTCACCGGAATCGATAACCGATCCGTCCTCGCCCGCTCCCGAGTGCTGTTCGGCGTCGAGCCGCACATGGTCCTCGCCCGGGCCCGACGCACCGCCGTTGTGCTCGGGACCATTGCCGGGAACCGGATTCGGACCGTCTCCGTGCTCGGACGGCGGCGGCACCGCACCCTCTGGCAACTTCGTCGCGCCGAGATCGACCTTGTCGGGATCCACGTGAACTTCCACACCGGAACTGCGCCAACCGCGCGCACCACCGCTGAACGCGCCGGCCACACCGGCGCCGAGCTGCCTGGGATCCAGCACGAACGGGCCGCCGTTGACGATCTGATTGGCGACACCACCGCCGACCATACCGCCCACACCACCCGCGCCACCCAGCACGGCGCCGCGCATCACCTGCTGCAACCGGCTGTCGAACTCCGAACGGGTGATCTTTCCGCCGACGAAGTGGAACATATCGCCGGCGATCTTCCCGAACAGATGACCGAACGCACCGCCGAGCGCACCGCCGAGCGCGAACTGCAACAGCTCGTGGCTGTCGAAACCGTCACGGTGGTGGGCGGCCATCTGGCCGAGCTGGATCGCGATGTCCAGGATCACCTGCTGCGCCATGGCGTGCAGCGCGGCCGTCACCGTTTCCATGAGCAGTTTCTTCAACCAGTGGAAGAACAGGCGGTACCACTCGATCAGCACCACCTCTTGGGCGGGAGCGGTCACCGGGGAAAGCCACGCCAGCATGATCTCCCAGACCAGCTGCACCAGCCCGACGATGATCATGATCTTGTTTTCCTGAATCGCGCAGCCGACCTTGTTGCACGATTTCGCCAGCTGTGCCAGCGAATCAGCGATCGACGGCAGCGACGAGGTGCTCGACTCGTCGGTCAGCGCTTTCAGCGTCCGCGCCATCGAGGAGTCCTTGGCCGACGGATACGCCGCCAGCACCTCGGCGATCGCGTCCTCGATACCCTCGACCAGCCCCGACAGCTCCGCCGAGGCGTCCGACCATGCGGTGGCGAGGGCGAACATGCCGTTCTCGCTGCCCTCGGGCCACGCGCCGCCCGCGACGTAACTGACCCAATGCAGTTCGGAGGGCAGACGGATATCGGACTGCGCGACGGCGTCGGGAACGGCCATCACCGGCCCCCGGTGGGCCAGCCGAACCGCTGCCACGGGTCACCGTCGACCGGCTCGCCCTCACGACCTTCCGGGCGAGCGTCGCCCGTGCGCCGCTCCCGACGCTTCCCCTTGCCCTCCGAGGCGCCCGTACCCGCCGCACCACCCGGCATGCTCGGCACGCTCGGGGTCATCGCCCCGCTGCCGAGGGTGCTGCGCGTCCCCGGTCCGGGCTTGGTCGATTTGTCGCCGTCGCCCGCGGTCCGGGTCACCGGCGTACCCAGCCCGTTCGTCGGCGTGCCCGCACCGCTCGCGCCAGTCGGCACCACCGGACCGCCGGTCCTGCCCGGCGATTCACCGGTGCGCGGATCGCCGCCCGAGGGCACGAACCCGTTGGGGCCGAGCGCACCCGGCAGCGCGGAGACCTCCGGATCGGGGATGCCGTCCAAATACGACGTTCCCGGCCCGGTGGTCGTGCTGTACGGGGTATCGGGATTCATATCGGGATTCGACGGATCGATGCCGGAACTCAGCGCCCGCGCCGACGATGGATCCGGTGTCGGCGCCTTGTAGGGGTCGGGTAGCGCGGTCAGGTCATCCGGGCCTGGTGCGCCCGGCACCGATCCCCCCGGATTCGTACCCCCACCACTGTTCTCCCGGTACTGCGGGCTCCCCGTCGGTCCCGTCTTGTCACCGCTGCCACCGCCAGTGCCAGTGCCACTGCCGCTGCCACCGCCGCTGCCACCCTTACCGAACTCCGGATCGGAACTGAGCGGACCCGTGTACGGCCCGGGGTTGCCGTGCGCGTCAGCGTCGATGTAGCTCTTGAGGATCCACTGGGCGTAGAGATCCTCGCCTCCGGCAAACGCCTTACCCGCTTCGGTGATCGTGGTTCCGTAGTTGACCAGCAATTGCGCGTACACCGGAATCGCGCCTGTCGCGTCCGACCCGTGGCTCGCGTTGCCGACCAGCGAGTCCACCGCGGAAAGATAGCCCGACGCGCCCTCTGAGAAGTGTTTCCCGAGTTCGTCATCGCCCCACGGCTGCCCGAGAGACCGCAGGGCGCCGCTCAACTTGTCGAGTATGTCGAACAGGCCGTGCGCCACGCCGGGCAGATCGGCCAACTTCTGCCCCTTGTCGATCAGGGCGTCCGGATCGACCCGCACGGTGGAGCCCCCATTCGACCCGCTGCCACCCTCGTTCGGTGTGGTCGATGTCACGGGTCCTCCTGGTGTCTCGGTTGTCAGCGGCCCGGCCGTTGCTCCGACCAGAGATCCACGACACCGCTACGGCGCGATCCTGCCGTATCCACCCCGCGATCCCGAGTGCCCGCGGCGCAGAGTTCACCCCCTCTTCAGCAGTTCACCGAACCGTAAGGTGGCCGGGTCAAACGATTTCGGGGCCGCCGGATGCCGCCGGGAAACTCACCGTCACGATCAGACCGTGGGGGTCGGCGGATTCGATGAAGAACAGACCGCCGTGCTGTCCGGCCAAGGTCGCCGCGATCGGCAGACCGAGTCCGGAGCCGCCGGGGGCGGCGTTCGCGCCACGGAAGAAACGCGTGGTGAGCCGGTCGATCTCCTCCTCAGGAACACCGACACCGGTGTCACGCACCGATACCACCACCGAGTCGGACTCCCGGTTCACCGCGACCGTCGCCCACGATCCGGTTCCGGCGTAGCGCGAGGAATTGCTCAGCGCGACATCGAGGATCTGCGTCAGGATCTGCCCGGATACCTTCGCAGCGGCGGTGGGGGCCGCCAGTTCGATCGTGAGGTCCATTCCGGCTCGGACGAACGCGGCGCGCCAGGCATCGACCCGGTTGCGTGCCACGCTCACCGCGTCGCACCACGTCGGGGCCGGGGCTGATGTCGAGTCTGGTGTCGAAGCCGACGCGAGAGCCGAACGCGCCGCGCCACCTTCTTTTTCGGCATCGGCGACCGCGACCGCCAACAGACCGTCGAGCATGGCCGTCAGTCGATCGACTTCGCTGACGACGCTGTCGAAGATGACTTCGGCCCCGCCGCCCGCGATCACCGGGTGTAGCGCTTCCAGCCGTACCGCCAAGGCGGCCAACGGATTACGCATGGAATGCGCGGTATCGGCGACATTGCGCCGCTCCGCGGTGGCGAACTCGGCCACCGCGTGGGTCAACGCCTCGACCGCGGCCGCGAGTTCCAGGATCTCTCTCGGCCCATCACCGGTGCTCGGCGTGCGGCGCGGCTGTCCGCCCGACGCGGGCAGTGTCGCGGTCAGCGCGTCGACCGCGCGCAGCAGTCCGGACACCGGTCGCAGGATCCATCCCGACACCAGCAGGGCAAGGCCGCCGAACACCAGCAGCGCGGTGGCCGTCACACACGCCAGTTGTATCCATCCGTCGCTGATCACGGCGGTGGTCTCGAAGGTCGAGACCGCGATGACGACGACGCCCGCGGCCACCGGCGGCGCTCCGACCGGGCGAGCCACCAGCATCGTGCCTCGATGCCACGGGTAGAGCGTTTCGGGCATGGGCGTTGGCTCGAACCGCCGGGCTCGTTCGATGACATCGACGACGGCCGGATCATCACGATTCACGCCGAGATCGCACCGGACAGCGCCTTCGGCATCGATGATCAGGACACCGCTGCGATTGCGCTCGTAATAGCTGCGGACCTCATCGGACAGAGCGGAGGGATCGTCGACGGACAGCGCGGCGAAGCGATCCGCGTCGCCCATCCGGTCGATCATCAATCCGCGGGTCCGGCTGGAGGCGAGCTCGCCGCCGATCCCGACGGCGAATCCGGTCAAGCAGATCGCAGCGAACACCGTGAACGCCATCAGCAGTCGGCTGCGCATCGGAGGTAGTCCTCACCTGTCCCATCTGTAGCCGAAGCCGTGGATGGTGGTGATCAGGCCGGGCCGGTTCAGTTTGGCGCGCAACCCGCCCACGTGTACGTCGAGTGAACGGGAGATGGACGGGTTCTTCTTACCCCAGATCTCCTCCATCAATTCCTCGCGCCCGACCGCGGCGCCCGCGCGTTCGGCCAGCACGCGCGCGACGGCGAATTCCTTCTGGGTCAACGCGATCGGCAGTCCCGCCACCTCCACACTGCGGGCGCGAAGGTCTACTCGCACGTCACCGGCGACGACGACCTCGGGACGGCGATCATCGGCGTGCCGCCTCCGTGTGACCACTTCCAGGCGGGCGGCCAATTCGTTCACCCTGGCCGGCTTGACGACATAGTCGTCGGCCCCCGCTCGTAAACAGGAGACCACGGCGAGTTCATCGTTCTCGGCGGTCAGGACCACCACGGGTACCGAGCTGACCTTGCGCAATTGGCGCAGAACGAGATACCCACTGACGTCGGGCAGACCCAGGTCGAGAATGATGACGTCGTAGTTCTCGTGGGAAGTGAGCAGGTCCAGCCCGTGGGACAGATGATCGACCGAATCGAATCCTCGGATCCGGAGTCCGTCGACGAGGGCGCCGGCCAGCCCCGCATCATCCTCCACCACCACCACACGCACGACCGCGGGCCCCTTCCGTAGCGCAGAGGCTGAATAAACAGAAGGGGAGAATACCGCAAGTCAACGGGGCTTCACTCGCCGCGCCGAACGTGATCATCGTTACTCGTCATCGGGTGCGGAATGACGCGGTTCCCGCAATGATCGCCGCCGACCCGTCTGTCGGCCTTCTCTTGCGGGAAGCGGGGATTCGATGTGACGGCGGGTGCCTCACGCGGTGGCGCGCCCGGAGCCGGGGCGCGGAGCGGCGGCCGGAACCGGCGCGACGCCCATCGGCGGGAAAACCGTCGGCCTCGGCACAGGCGGAAGGCTCGGGAAACGGCGGCGCAGACCGTTCAGATTGCGGTAGACCTCCCGCAACTCTTCGTGTAGGAGCCGCATTTCCTCGTGCAACTGATCCACTTCGTCGATCAGGACGGCGTGGAACACCCGCGCCTGTTCGAGCTGAGCCCGCTCCGCGCGCGAGCGCATCAGCACTTCCTCGGCGGAGGAACGCGATGTCGACGGCCGCGCGGCCGCGCGGCTGATGGGGCGGCAACCGGCCCCGGCGCCATTTTCCGAGTTCCGCATGACTGACATCAGCCTTTCGATCACAGTGCGCTGAATGGATCGATCCAACGGTACAAGGTCGATCTCGCATAAGCGAGACAAAAGGAAGTTTCCAAATTTATCGCCCAATTATCCTCATAAAAAAAGCAAGCTTGCAAGAAATCTTGTCGACCTTGAGGATTTCTTGATATTTCGAGGCTTTCTCGAGGAATGCGAGGAACGCGTGACTATCGCGAAAGATCGCGGATGCCGAGCGGAACGAACCGACCCAGAGGCCAGAAACACGCCCTGAACTGTGCGATGTGTTTCCGACGGTCCGCGCTCACCCCCGCGTGCGAGTCGTCGTGGTCGCGCGACCATCGGCAATCGAATCACCCGGCAATCGGTCGACATTCGGAATTCGAATATAAAGCGATCAAGAATAACTGCGACATGGGTCACATATCGTTTCCGGCAGTCGCACGGACGACTTTTCGAATCTAGCCTTCCATTCTAGGCGCGATCGGCAACAGCCCGATATATCCCCATACGGAAATATTGCGCCGCAAATATTCGATTCCGCAACGCCGCCGTGGAGAACACGAACTCCATACCCGGATTCGTGCGCTCCTGACGCGGCACGACCTTCGCCTGATGTGGCGCCGACGGTGCCGCCACCACCACCTGGCCCCCGGATCATCTCGAAGGAGAACACGAAATGAACATCATCGAACCAACCATGATCGGTCGCGGCGAGAACACCGATCCATTGTGTCTGCCCACCCCGTGGGCAGTGCGCCTGCTATCGCATTCCCCGTGGCGGCGATTCGCCGTCGTCGGCGATTCCCTCGCCGAGGGAATCGGTGACCCGGTGCCCGGTTACCGCCCGCTCGTATGGGGCGACCGTATCGCCGAGGCCTTCGCTACGACGAACACGGAGTTCACCTACTTGAACACCGGCAAGATGTTCGCCACGATCAGCGAGGTCATGGACAACCAACTGCCGGCGGTGCGGGCGTTCGAGCCGGACCTGGTCCACGTCATCTGCGGCGCGAACGACGTACTACGCCCGGGCGCCGACCCGTGCGTGATCGAGGACCAACTCGAGCGGCTGTTCGGTGAGATCCGGGCCACGGGCGCGCAGATTTCGACGTTCACGTTGTCGGACACCTTCGGTGGCCGCAAGAAGCTCGCCGCCGTTCGCGACATGCTCATCGAACTCAACGACATCATCCGCCGGACCGCCGCCCGGCACGACGCGATCACGGTGGAATTGTGGGAGCATCCGGCTCGCTTGCGGCACGACTGGCTCAGCGCCGACCGCATGCACCCGTCGATGAGCGGACAGGCCGTGATCGCCACCGAACTCATCTACGCGCTGTCGCGCCACAGTGTGCCCGCCGCCGTGGCCAGCTGATCCCGTCCCGAAACGACCGGCGTGGGCCACATTCTCACCGGGTGTGGCCCACCCGACCGTGTTCGATGGAACGGCGCGTGAGCGCATAGGAGACCAGTACCGCGACGATCGCCGTCGCGATGATGCCCATGGTGGTGAACAATCCGTGCCGGTACCCGGTCAGGAACGCGCTGCGCACGGCGTCCGCCAGCCGTGTCCCGGTATGCGTGCCCACCGAAGCCGCCACCGCCAGACCTTTACCGAGTGAATCGTTGCCCACCACGGCGCCATCGGCCGAGACGACGACCGACGGCACGAGCAGACGGTCGTGATAGCCCCGATCGACGAAACTGCCCACCACCGCCAGGCCGAGCAGCCCGCCCAGTTGCACGACGGATATGGGTGCGGCCCAAGCCATTCCGAGGCCAGAACTCGGCATGGCCACGCTCAACACGTAGAGTGCGGCACTGGCCACCATGCCGAAACCGATGCTGGCGGCGGTCACCATCATGACGATCGGGGCGAGTTCTCCCCCGGCTCCAGCGGTCAGACCGATGGCCAGACCGTCGAGGATCGCGGTCAACCCCACCGTGAGTGTCGCACCGACGCTGTATCTGGTGCGCACCGCCCGTCCCCATCTCGCGCCGAGCACCGCCGCACCACAGGACGGCAGGAACACGATCGCGCCCGCGACGACCGGCGGACCGGATCGCACCGCCTGCAGATACTGCACGACCAGGAACACGATGCCCGACAGCGCCACCGTTGCCGCCGTCAGCCCGAACATGGCCATCCGCACACACCAGCCCGCGCGGATCAGGCAGTCGTGCGGCAAGGAGCCGCCGCATCGGATGATCGCCGCCGAACACCACAGCACGGCCGCCGCCGCCATCGGCCCGGCGACCGAAGGTGTGGTCCATCCCCACTTCGGTGCCATGATGAGGGCGAACGCCGCCAGACCGGACGCGGTCGCCGCGGTGAGCGTCGCCGGCCACGCCGTCGGCGACATCTCGACCGGTTCGGACGCCACGGGGGGAACGAACAAGACGACCATGATCAGCAGAATCGTTCCGATGAGCCAGACCGCCGCGGCCACCTGGCCCAATCTGGCACCGTTGAGAAATACGCCGCTGATCAACGGAATGATCGTCACACCCGCTCCACAGAAGCCACCCCACAGCGTGACCACCCTGGCCCGCTCGGGTCCGGGCTGGGTCATGGCGACGAGGATCGTCAGACTGGCCGGGATCGCGGCCGCGACGCCGATGCCCATCGTCACCCGGGTGAGACCCAACGGGATCTGGGTGAACGACAGCGGAATATGCGCCAGGAGACCGCCGAGGTACAGCAGGTAGCCGCCGATCAGGACGCGCTTGGCGCCCAGCCGATCGATGAGCATGCCCCCGATCACGAGCATCGCGATGAAGGCGAGCAGATACACCCTCGGAATCCACTGCGTTCTGTGCAGGAATTCGGGGCGCCCGAGTTGCTGCAGCAAGGTTGGCACCGCGATGCTGTGCAGCGAGGTGTCGAAGCTGAGCAGAAAACTCGTGCCGCACAACGCGATCAGTGTCAGGACCCGGTGCCGTGGGCTGACCAGGACGGGCGTGGCGGCCGATCCCGCGTGCTCACCCCCGCGAGCGAGAGAGCCGATCCTGACGGTCATAGTTCGCCTTCAATCACCATTGCCGACCGTCCACACGATCCGCTCAAGACGAAGTTTCTGCTATTGGAGGCAAACCCGCCAACCGACGTGGTGAAAGCAACTCTTCGGCTTGCTCACAATCGAGAACTCGCTCCGCGACCGCTATTTCGGCGACCGACCGACCGGTGGCGAGCGCCTGCGCGGCGATCCGCGCAGAGGCCGGATAGCCGATCCGCGGCACCAGTGCGGTGACGACGCCGACCGAGTGGCGCACCCCGTCCTCCAGGTGGGCTCGATTGGCCGTGATCCCGTCGACGCAATCGGTGGCCAGGGTGCCGACGGCGGCGGTCAGATGGGTGATCGAGCGCAGCAGGCTGTAGACGATGATCGGTTCGAAGGCGTTGAGCTGGAGCTGACCAGCTTCGGCCGCCAGGGTCACGGTCGTATCGTTGCCGATCACCTCGAAGGCCACCTGGTTGACGAGTTCGGGCACCACCGGGTTGACCTTGCTGGGCATGATCGACGAACCGGCCTGCACGGCAGGAAGATTGATCTCGTGCAGACCGACCGTCGGACCGGAGGACAGCAGCCGCAGATCGTTGCAGATCTTGGACAGCACGACCGCCACCCGCTTGACGATCCCCGACACCTGGACGAAATCCCCGCAGTCCTGGGTGGCCGCGATCGGATCGGCGGCCAAGGACATCGGCTCGCCGGAGATCTCCGCCAGGTAGCGGCAGGCCAGTCCCGCGTAGTCGGGATGACCATTGATGCCGGTGCCGATGGCGGTACCACCGATATTGCAGCTCAGCAGTAGCCGAATGCCCTCACCGAGCCGTTCACAGCCCTCGCGCACCATCGTCGAGTAGGTTCCGAACTCCCGGCCCAGCGTCATCGGCACGGCGTCCTGCAGTTGCGTACGCCCCATCTTGATCACGTCGGCGAATTCGACGGATTTCCGGTCGAAGGATGCGCCGAGCCCGCGCAGCGCGTCGATCAGTTCCCGGAGATAGGCGATGAGGCACAGTTTGATCGCGGTCGGATAGACGTCGTTGGTCGACTGGCCGAGATTGACGTGGGCGATCGGACCGAGCCGGGAGTAGTCGCCGCGATCGAAGCCGAGAATCTCCAGCGCGCGGTTGGCGATGACCTCGTTGGCGTTCATATTCGACGAGGTGCCCGCGCCGCCCTGGATGAGATCGATCGGGAACTGGTCGAGCAAGCGCCCCGCCCGTATCTCGGTGCACGCGGTCACGATGGCGTTCGCCCGTTCGTCGTCGAGCAGCCCGAGATCGCGATTCGCTTGACACGCCGCCTGTTTCACGGTCGCGAGCGCGCGGATCAACGCCGGATAGCTGCCCATCACCGATCCGGTCACGCGAAAGTTCGCCATCGCGCGGGCGGTATGGACTCCGTAATAAGCGTGCGCCGCGACAGCGAGTTCGCCCAGCGAATCCCTTTCTGTCCGTAACTCGTCGGCCATGGGAGATCTCCTTTTGTTCTTGCTGTTGTCGAGAGTGTCGGATCTTGGGAGGCGGAACGGAGATGTGGGAGCAGGGATGTCAGAACCAGGAGCGGGGGCGCACCGCATTGGCCCGGTCCACCAACGCGAAACGAACCAGGCTGTCCGGCGTGGCGTAGGCGACCGCCCGCAGCGCCGACTCCAGTCCTTTGCGCAGACCGCGGTCGGTGTAGACACAGCCGAGGATCGTGTCGGCCGGGCTGTCGGGCCGCCCGCCGGCGCAGAACCACCGCAGCGCGCTGTCCAATACGGCGGCGCGCAATTCGAGCACACGCCGTTCCGTCGGCAGCCCGTGCAGCCGGTTCGCCGCCTCGTCCAGCCGGTCCTGGGTCAACTGCGCGGACGGCGGCGATACCAGCAGCAGCGCGAGCGTCATACGAGCGGCGTCGTAGTTGCGCGAGGAGGATCGAACCTGCCGCAAGGTCTCGATCGCCGACGCCGGATCACCCGCGCGGACGAACAGTCGCGCCAAGCCGAACGCCGCGGTGACCACGCCGTGATCGGTCTGCCACACCGCCCGGTAGTGCTGGGCGGCCAACTGCTGCCAGCGATCACGGTCCGCGAGGTCGGTGACATCTCGAGCCAGCATCTCGGCGGTCGCCGCGAGCGCGAGCAACGGCGCGAGTTCCCCCGGAACCACGGCGCTCACCGCGTCGAACCGCTCGTAGGCTCGCTCGAGCCGCCCGGTGATCAGGTCGATGATCGCGTCGAACCAGCCGATTCGCCAGTCGGGAGGCTGCTCGTCGCGGAACCGGTCGAGCACCTCGCACGCGGCGATCAACGTGCCGTGGTCCAGGTACGCCCTGGTCTCGATCAGCGCGCATTCCAGCTCGAAGGATTCGGGCAGGTCGAACGCACCCGTCCGCATGCCCTCGCGCTTGATCCGCAATGCCTCCAGCGCGTGGTCGGGATCGGCGTGGGAGCGGGCGAACAGGAACTCGAAACTGGGATCGTCCGGATCGACCATCGGGATCGGCAGGGCGGCGGCCAGATCGGCCGCGTCCAGTCGCGGTGCGGGGCTGTCGCCGATCGTGAGATCCAGCCGGCTCAGCAGCACATCGGCGCCGAAATCGGCACGCACGGCGCCGAACATCGTCGAGACCTGCGGATGTTCGCGTCCGGTCTGCTCGGCCACCACCATTCGCAGGACACCACCGAGCTGGCGGTACATGGCGGCCGCGGAGGGAAAGCGCGCGGCCGGATCCTCGGCGGTCGCCCGGCGCAGCAGTTTCGCGAAGGCCGGATGTCTGCGCAGGATGGGCTCGTCGTCCGATACCGGGCAACGAGATCCGCCCGGCAGGGCCAGCGCCGCCAGCGTCCGGCCCACGGTGTAGATGTCCGACGCCACCGTCGGGCCGGTCCGGTGCACCTCGGGCGCCTGGTAGCCCGGCGTGCCGTAGAGACTCCCACCGGAACGCAGTGCCGCCACCGCTCCGAGATCGATGAGTTTGACCTCGTCGCGGCTGACCATGATGTTGTCCGGCTTGAGGTCGTTGTAGGCGAGCCCGAGCGAGTGCAGATAGTCCAGCGCCGGCAGGATCTCCAGCATGTAGGCGATCGCCTCCGCCACCGGAATCGGCTCGGGCAGTCGCTGTTCGAGCATGGCGCCCAGCGATCTGCCGCCGAGATACTCCATGACGATGTACCCTGCGGCGCCGCCGTCGGCGGATCGGTGGGTGACGAAATTGAAGATCTTGACGATGGCCGGGTGAATCACCTCCGCCAGGAACTGCCGCTCCGCCAGCGCGGCCACGTGCGCCTCGATGTCATTCGGATTCTGCAGACCCTTCAACACCACCGAGCGCCCGCCGACATGGCGATCACGGGCCAGGAACACCCACCCGATCCCGCCGTAGGCCAGGCACCCTCGGATCTCGTACTGACCGGCGACGACATCGCCCGCGGCGAGCGCGGGGCGGAAATTGAACAGCGCCCGGCAGTTTCCGCAGGCACCCGCGGTCGCGCCCGGTTCGCTCCCGTCGCCGCGCCCTACCGGCACGCGACACTTCCAGCAGAAGCGTTTCTCCTCGGGCACTTCGACTTTCGCCAGTACCGCGGCCTCCGGCTCGATCGGGCGCACCTCGGGTATCGCGACCAGCCCGAAGCCACGGTGCAGCGCATTCCGGCGCGCGGGCCCGGAGCGCCTCGTCACCGACTGCCCCACAGTGGAATCGGATGCGACGGCGACATCCGCAACAGTATTCTTCACACCTACCACGCCTTTTCCTCTGTCGAGACCGGGTCGCCACGCGACCGGCCGGGCATATCGGGCCGGGGGAGGCCGATCCGTACACCGCGCGGTGCGGCTATGGGATCGGCCCGTCGTCACCGTGTGTGCGTCTGCTCGTGGACCTTCTCGTCCGCGACGCTCGGCACGTCGAGGGGCCGGTGTCCCAGCGCCCGCTCGGCCAGGACCGGGAGCTGGCCGGTGTAGCCCTCTCGCGCCTCGGCGATCGCCGAGACCCGACCACGGACCAGGTACCAGCCGACGATCATCAGCGGCACCACGACGACGCCCATCGCGATCACGGCGCCGCGCTGGGTCTCGTCGCGGCCGAACAGCATGATCCCGAGCACCCCCACCAGGAACAGCAGCGAGGCGATGCTGGTGTAGGGCGCGCCCATCAGACGGAACTTCGGTCGCTCGATCCGGCCCTGCTGCGACCACTTCCACAGCTTGAGCTGGCAGATCAGAATCGCGCCCCACGCCGCGATGGTGCCCATCGCCGACATGTTCAACACGATCTCGAAGGCCTTCTCCGGGACGATCGCGTTGAGCCCGACACCGGCGAGCGCGACCGTGGCGGTGGCGAGAATGCCGACGTAGGGCACGCCGCCCTTGGTCATCCGCGCGGCCACGGCGGGGGCGCTGCCGTTCACCGCCATCGAGCGCAGGATGCGCCCGGTCGAGTACAGGCCCGCGTTGAGGCTGGAGAATGCCGCGGTGAGCACGATCAGGTTCATCACCGACCCGGCACCGCCGACACCGAGTGCGGCGAAGAAGGTCACGAACGGGCTGGTGCCGGATTTGAACGCGGTGTAGGGCAGCAGCATCGCCAGCAGCACCAGCGAACCGACGTAGAACAGCGCGATGCGGGCGATGACGGAGTTGATCGCGCGCGGCATGATCTTCTCCGCGTTCTCGGCCTCACCGGCCGCCGTGCCGACGAGTTCCACCGCGGCGTAGGCGAATACGACACCGGTGGTCGTGAGCACCAGGGGCACAACACCGTTCGGGAACAGTCCGCCGTGCGCGGAGATCACGCCGGGACCGGTCGCCTCACCCTGGATCTTGAACCGGCCGAGGAGGAAGACCAGCCCGATGACCAGGAAGGCGACCAGCGCGACCACCTTGATCATCGCGGCCCAGAACTCCATCTCGCCGAACCACTTCACCGACACCATGTTGATCGCCACCACGATCACCAGTGCCGCGAGCGCGATCGTCCACTGCGGTATCACCTTGGTCGCACCCCAGTAGTGCACGTAGGCGGCGATAGCGGTGATATCGACGATGCCGGTCATGCACCAGTGGAAGAAGTACATCCAGCCGACGCCGAAAGCCAGCTTCTCACCGTAGAATTCGCGTGCGTAGGACACGAACGATCCGGAAGACGGACGGTGCAGCACCAGCTCGCCCAGCGCCCGGAGTATGAAGAAGACGAAGACTCCGCAGATCGCGTAGGCGATGAACAGGCCTGCGCCCGCGGTATGCAGTCGCCCGCCCGCACCGAGGAACAGTCCGGTGCCGATGGCGCCGCCGATGGCGATCATCTGTAGCTGACGTGGGCGCAACACCTTGTGATATCCGGCGTCTTCACCGGCGATCCCGGCGGCCGTCGCCGGAGGTTCTTGCGGTCGAATGGTTTTCATGACTCGGCCTTCCTCATTTCGATATGTGCCATTGATTGACGGAATGTACCGTCAATCAATGGCACATAACAAGAGGCGGTCGGGACTGTAACCTGGAGGAAATCTGCCCCGTCGCATCGGCAGGGGACCTCCGGTCTCGAACGCCGCCTCGGCATTCGCGCATCGCAGCGTGGCCGAGTGGATGCCAGGCGGCGATGTTGTGGCGATTGAACCAGCGGCACCCCGGCGTGGATACTGCACGCGAGCGAGTCGGATAACTGTTCATCTGTGGTTTCCTGGAGGCATGGCGGTGGATGCGGAGCTGACGATCAACGACCTGGCCCAGCAGGCGGGCATGACGGTTCGGACACTGCGCGACTACAACGAGCGCGGCCTGCTGCCGCCGCCGAAGATGAAGGGGCGCACCGGGTTCTACGGCGAGGAACACCTGAACCGGATCCGCATCGTCGAGCGACTGCTCGAACGCGGCATCACACTCAACGGAGTGCGCGGGCTACTCGAGGCCTGGGACAGAGGCGAGGACCTCGCCGACGTGCTCGGCGTCGCCGCGACAACAACTCCCCCGCCGTCCCCGCACAGCGCCGACGTCGGCCTGATCACCGCGGCGGACCTGGCGCGACGATTCGACGACCTGCCCGGCGGTTTGGCCAGGGCCGTCACGGCGGGCCTCTACGAGCCGGTGGACGCGACCACCTACCGCGCGCTGGAACCAGCGTTGATCGAGGTCTTCGATCGACTGGTCGAGGCGGGCGTGCCGGTGGCGCGCGCACTCGACGAAATCGACCAACTACGCACCGATTGCGACCACATCGCCCGGCAGTTCACCGACATCTTCCTGCGCACCGCCGTCCGGACCTTCCGCCAATCCGATCGCACACGTCGCGACGTCGATCGCCTGAGCGCGCAACTCGACTCCACCCGCGAGCTGCCCAGCCGGGTGGCCGCGGACGTGATCGACCGATTCGTCGACAGGTATCTCAACGCGATGGTCCGACGGGAACTCGGTGACGTCCTACCCGGCGAGGCGTAACCTCCCCGCGATATACCTGAAAACTCCGGTATACACCGTCAGATTATGGTAGATAAATTCCGAGAGCGACGGCACCACCGAACCGGATCGCCGAGGTGGTTCGTCGTATCGAGGCAGCTCATCTAGCCCGTGACGTGAATATCGACGTGAAACGAGTGTCATGCCGGAACAGATTGTCATCGCGCCGAGCGCGATCGAAGCCGCCGGCCTAGAACTGCACACCGCGGCTTCCATGTTCGAGAGAATCATCGATACGCTCGCGAAATCGGCCTTTTCGAACGGGTCGGAGACGTGGGGAAACGATTCGTACGGGCATCAATTCGCCGACGGATCGAACGGCTACATCAGTTCCCGCGACAACCTCGTACGCGGCGGCCGGGACATGGCGGAGACCATCACCCAGTTCGGCACGGGAATGATCGACGCGTCGATGAAGATGACCGGCACCGAATTCGGCAACGCCGCGGCGTTCTGATCCGCTCCCGTGTCCCTGTATTGGCCGCCGGACCTGCGATTCCTGACCTACGTGGTGGGATCGGTGTGGCCGGACGGCGACGAGGACCGCATGTTCGCGATGGCCCAGGCCTGGCTGGACGCCGCGGACGAACTCGACCGGCAGGTGGTTCCGGTCATCCGCGCGGCGGAGAACCTCGCACTCAGCGGGTACGCATCCGGCGCGGGCCGTGACCGAATCGCCTCGGCCCTGGACGAACTCGTCTCCGGCGAGCACTCGATCGAACAGCTGGCCGAGGACTTCCGTCGCATCGGCACGTCGACCCGGAACGCCGCGGTGACGATCGAAGAGACCAAACTCATGATCATCTTGGCGGTGACGATCCTGGCCGCGCAGATCGCAGGCGCCTGGCTGTGGCCGCCCACCGCTCCGGCGGTCGAAGCCGCCGCGATCGGCGCGACGCGCGCATCGGTCTACCGAATCGCCAACGCCGCGCTGGATGCGCTCGCCCGGATTCCGCATATCGGCGAATACCTGGTCAAGGTACTCCGATATCTCCCGCGTCTGCCGGACGAACCGGGGCGGATCGCACGCCTCGTCGCGCAACCGGTGTCATCGATGATGTCGAAAGCCACGCCCACGCTGTATCGCTCGTTGATCGATGCGGGATTCAGAGACTCCACCGCGCTCATGCTCGCCGAACTGCCGGTGAGCACGGTCGAATTCCTGATCGGGAAAGGCGTCAACAATGTGATCTGGGCGGGCGGCCTCGATCTGATGGTGCAGGAAGTCCAGATCGCGAAAGGCCATCGCGACACCATCGACGGAACGAAAATCGGCATGTCGATATCCGCCTCGGTGGTCGGTTGGTACGCGGGCGCGTTCGTCGCGACCAATCTGGAGAAATTCGGCGGCAAGCTGTTGACCGGTTGGGGCAAGGACCCCACCGCGGGTGTATGGGGTGCCGGACTTGGCATTGCGGCCGGAACTGTTCCGACCATCGCGAGCACTCTGGTCGGTGGCGGCGTGGCCTCGTTGTTCACCGGGACATTCGACCCGCGGATCGGGCTGATCGGCGCGGTGTCCAGCAATTCGATCATGGGTGCGCAGCGCGGCTACATCGGTATGCTCGGCCGGGAACCGGCGGCGACCCGGTTCGACCGGGATCCGTTGCAGGAGAACGGGTTCCAGCATTCGCTGGAGGTGCCGGGGCGGTCACGGTCGGCGTCGCCGGCTCTGAGCGAGCACAGCGGCACCTCGTCGGAGCGGTCGGGTGCGGTCGACACGCCACCATCGGCGCGGTCGAACTCGTCGAACGGGCCGGTCAAATCCTCGGCCGAGTTGCTCGAAGAGATCCGGCAGCGCGACGTCCCCGGATATCGCACCGCCCGTGCGCAGGACCGGGCCCACACCGGCGATCGCCAGCCCGACGGAGTACCGCGCGATCCCCGGGCCTTCCGCGACGCGCACATCGAGCGGCAGCGCAGCCTCGTTCGCGACCTCACCGGCACGCGGCGGGAGGTGCTGCAGGCGGAACTGGACCACGTCCGGGCGCGCGGCCGGGCCGCCGCGGCGCCAACGGATCCGGCGGCGCGCGATGCCGTGACCACCACCAGGCAGCGGCTGGACACCGCGCTGGCCGCGGACACCGCGACGCGCGCACACATCCAACACAAGTTGGCGACCGCCGATCCCGCCGAGACGAACGTCGCCGTTCGACCCGATGGCGACGACATATCGACACACAGGGATTCGACACACAGCGATCCGACCGAACAGCCGTCGCGAACCGATATCTCGGAGGACAGCCAGGTGTCGGTGAGCACAAGGTCGTCCATCGACGGCGATCGCCGCTCCGTCGACGAAATCAGCGAACACGGGATCAACGAGCGCGCCGACTCGAGCCGGCACAGCGACGCGGCGTCGCACGACGGTCCGGATGAGCGCCCCAGCGGTGTCCGGCCCACGGTGGAGGATCCGAGCGTGACCACGGTGCGCAATAAACTCACCGTGCTCGACGAGCGCATCGCAGAGCTGAAAACCGCCAACGACCTCGTCTCCCGGGCCCACATCAGGGCGGACCGGCGGGGCCTGAGCACGCTCAACGAATATCGTGCGACGGAGCGGGAAGCCCTGGCGACCGCGAAATCCAACCGGGACACCACCCGGGAAGAATTGGCCGGATTGCGCAACCGGCACGACGAGACGCCCGACGAGCGAGCCATGACCAGGGACAGGATCGCCGAACTCGAAAAGACACTGAAAATCCAGGAGAAGGAGGTGGCCGACCGGACAGCGCAATCGGCGATCACCGACCGCGAGCTGAACTCCGTACGCGGCGACCTGGACAAGGCGATGGGCAGGCAGGATCGGGCGATGGCGGCCACGCAGAAGGCCATCGGCGACGTGGACGACGCCAGCCGGACCGCGGGCGCGGCCCGCGACCAGCATCGGTCCGAACTCGACCGTCCCCTCGGCCGAAGCGAGCATCCGGCCGAGGACACCCGGCCCCCGTTCGCCGATCTGGCGCGGCTCGAACACGAAGTCCAGCAGCGCCATGCGGATTTCGAGAGAATGCGGGCCGATCGCGAGGATCTGCTGATGAAATCGGGGATCGCCGAGAAACGGCTGCAAGCGCAGCTCAGCCGGCTCGACGACAGCGTCGCGACCGAGCGGTCGTTGCTGGACGGCGGCTACATGAGCGGTAAGCCGAGACCGCGCCGATGGCCGCTGGACCACGGGATGCCGGACCCGTTCACCGCGCCGCCACCCCCGGACGAGGACTTCTGGCTGACGGGAGGAATTGATGAACAGCCACACGAGGACGACCCAGGACGACCCGGCCAACCACCCAGCCAGCCAGGACAACCGGGTCAACCACCGACCCAGCCCGGACAACCCGGCATTCCGCGAGATGATGTGGTCGGCCCGCGCCACCCCGGCGACCCCCGACGCCCCGGCGACCCGAGGCAACCCGGCGATCCGCGATTCCCCGGCGATCCACGACAACCAGGAGACCCACGACAGCCGGGTGACCCACGATTCAGCGGCGACCCGCGACAACCGGGCGACCCACGGCTCCCCGGCGACCCACGCCAACCGGGTGATCCCAGACAACCCGGCGACCCACGGTTCCCCGGCGACCCCTGGCAGCCCGGCGACCCCGACAGGCCATGACGACGAACTCCCCGCCGCCGACGACAGCCCGGATTTCTCGCTCTCGCTGTTCACCGAATTCGGCCCCGGATCGCTCACCCCCCTGACGCCCGTGGCCGCCGCGGACGACCGTGCCGATAGTCGGCGTTCGGTCGACAAACTCGCCCGCGACATCGTCGCACTGCTGATGCCCGCAGCCCCGCCGGACTGGGACCGGCTGGGTCTTGCCTTCTCGGTGACCGTCTCGATGGTTACCGCGGACGCGGTTTTCGTTCTCGGTGACGGGGAGCGCGTGCCGGTCGAGGTGCCCGCGGCGGCAGCGGAACTGGTCCAGGTGCTGCGGACTGTGACCGCCCCGCTCGAGGAGCGGATGTGGTGGCAGGTCGTGCTCCACCACGATCGGGAGGGGACCACCGAGTGCGAATTCGGTTACGGCGATCATCCGTTCCCCTCGAATCGGCTGCTGCCCGCGGCCGCCTATCGCGCCGATCTCGAGCAGTTTCCCCGCGATCGGCTGCCGGTCTGGCTGGCCGCGCGGCTCGCCGTCGATGACGGACGGCAGCGGTTACCGCGCCTGCTCGCCCTGGCCCGGCTCGACAGCGGCAGAGCCGCGCGGCCGGTCGAATTCCTCGAACCGGCCACGGTATGGGCGCGGTGGGCGACAGTGGCCGCCGCGGCTGTCGCGATCCGCACCGAATGGGGTCCGCGCATCGTCGGATCCACCGCCGTCTTCGAGGCCAGCAACGGCGGCGGCTCGACACTGCAACTGCTCCCGGCAGGGCGCGCGGTACTGTCCGGCGGTATCTGGAACGCACCCGAACTCGATGCCGCCTACAACGACGGGCTGCCGGTCCCGGAGTACTACGCGGGCATCCCGGACTGGCTCGACGGTTCGGTGCTGAACCATCGATCGCTCACCGGTCAGTTGTCGTTCTGCTACTGGTGGGACCGCGGCACATGGTCGTGCGGGGACTCACCCGCCCCGACCGGGATCGGTGCCGCGATTCCGGGACTGTGGACACCGGAGACGGTGACCGACATCGTGTGCCGGGTGCTGGGCGGGTCCGCTTCCCGCCCCGCGGTCGCCGACCTGGTGACAGCGGCCGAATCCGGCACGGTCACCAGGGATCTGGCGCTGTCCGCCTTCGATACCGACGAGGACACCGACCTGGCCGAGGCGTGGACCCAGCTCGCGCTCGCCGGAGTTACCCGCTGACGCTCGCCGGACTCACCCGCTGACGCTCGCCGGAGTCGAAGTCAACGCAGCTGATCGCGCAGCGAATCCAGCGCCGGGGCAACGCCGTCCATCGGACCGGCGCTGCGCTCGACCGCGAGCGTTGCCATCACTTCCCTTCTGCGGTCGGCTATGTCGCGTACCGCGGCGCGGGAGGCCTTGGTGACCGCCGCGGCGATCTCGTCGTATCCCAGATCGCCGATGTCGGAGGAGAACTTGACGTCGATGACGATGCCGTCGGCGTTCACGGTGACCCGCACCCGGCGGCGTTCCGCGCTCCTCGTGGACGTCAGCTGCGCGCATTCCTCCTGCAGCCGTGCCACTTCGGCGATTCTGGCCTGGAAATCGCCCATGGCACTGTCGAAGTCGTCGTCCGACATACCGAAACTCCTTTTCTCGAGGGGTTACTCGTGTGGCTCAGCGGTCCAGAATCCGATGACTGTTGCCCTCGCGCGGCACCGCGTCGCCGTACTCGGGACCGGTGGCCCCGGAACGCTCCGAGGGGGCGGTGAGCGGCGCGGGGAGCGGCCGGGGCAACTGGTCGCGCAGGGCGGCCAGTTCGCCGAACATGTCCTCCGGCTTCGGCAGACGGTCCCGCAACTCGGTGAGCGGAGCGAGCAGCTCTTGCCTCTTGCGCGCGACCTCCGCGGCCGCCGCCTGCGCGGCCCGCACGGTGGCGCGCGCGATCTGGGCGTAACCGAGATCGGCGATATCCTCGGAGTACACCGTGCGCACGACGGATCCGGAAGCGTTGACCACGACGGTGACTCGGCCGCGCTCCACCGATGCCGACGCGGTCAAGGCGTCGCGGGCCGCACGGGCTTCCATCATCCGGCCCAGCGCGTTCGTGAGGACGTCGACCACCTCTGCGGCTTCCCCGGCCACTCGCCGGTTCTCCGGTTGTATCACGACGCTGACACCTCCGCTGCCGCTTCCTCCAGCCCTTCGGATTCCACGCGCAGGTCCGCGTATCGCGACAGATAGGCGGCGACCTCCGCGGCGTCCTGCTGATCGTCGAGGTCGGGCAGCAGTACCAGAAAGCGATTCGGGTTGTACCCGTCCTCCCCCACCAACGCCACCAATTGCCCGCCGCGCAGACGCAGCACCAGCAGGGGCTGATCGTCGGCATCCACATCGGGGAATGCCGACTTCACCGCCCACTCCAGATCCGAGATGGCGATGTCGACCCACCCGATCGGTCTGCTGGAACCCATCGACGGCCACGTCGCCGGATCCACCGTCACCAGCGGCGGATCCGGCCAGGGCCGCCGCCGGTCCAGTTCGGCGGTGAGCCGCCCGAAGAAGTCCAGGATGTCGTTCGCGTCGAAACCGTCGGCAAGTTCCACCGCCGAGTCCGGCACGGTGTGCGCCGTGACCGCCCGCGTCAGCGCCGGATAGAACTCCTCCACCGTGGCCAGGTAGCTCATACGATCGATCAGATCCTCGGCCGCGTCCGCGACGATCTCGTCACCGGAGAGATCGTCCACGTAGACCATGGACGCGCACAGTTGCAGGAGCAGATGCGGCTCCTCGTCACCGGAGGCGCCGAGAGCTGCGGCCTCGGAACTCTCCCCGGCGACCGATCCGGCCGGTGACGGCACGGCGAGACGATCGAGCGAGAACGGGCGGTCCACCGCCTGCGAGGCGAACGGATTCGGGTACTCGTCACCGGTGTCCGGACGATAGCGCAGATACAGTTCGGCCTCCCCGCTGCTGAGCCCGGGTCGCTCACTGTGGCCGGACACGCCCTCGACGAAACCGACTTCCCATTCCAGTAGCGCCCGAATCTGGTCCGCCGACAATAGATCCGGTGGCATCGGCTCGTCGGTCGCGGCGAAACCCGGCTCCGCGCCCGCCGCGCTCACCAATGCGATTCGCAGGTCCGAAGGTGCTGTCGCGCACTGCCCCTCGGCGTCGAGCGCATCCGGCTCGACGACCGCGCACACCCCGCCGACGGCGACCACGATCCCGCCGTTCGCATACCTGCCCACTATTCGTGGCATAAGCCCACCTTTCACATCCGGCGCCTCGCGCCGACTCACCGGTTGATACCGAGAAAACGATGTGTCGACCACGCGTCCGGGGCACTCTCACCCGGAATACGTCCGTAGTTCATGTTCCTGTCACTGTGACGCCGAGACCGCGCGGTCTCACCGAACGGAATCGTCCGCACGGACGACGTCGCGGGCGGTCAGGGCGGACTGCCGATCCAACATGGGACCGGCGGGCAGTTGGCCGACCATCTGCCACGGCGCGAGTTTCGGCTGGGTCAACCCGAGCACAGCCGCAGTGGCGGAGTCGGGGATGCCGAACCGGACCCCGGTATCGGTGACATAGAACAAGCTGTCGCGCCGGGTGCTGTCCGGCTCGATACCGGTCACCTGTACGAATTCGCCGGTGCCGGTGGGGATGTAGGCGGAGTCGGCCGCCTCGCCCACGACCAGTTCCATCGGCTGCGCCCCGGCCGCGAGGGGCAGCCGGGTGCCTATCAGCACCTGCAACCGCGCCACCTGGTCGTGGGCGCCCCGCTCCCAGGACGCGCAGGCCACCGGCTTGGTGTCCACCGAAACGATGCCCGGTCGGACGGCGGGGAACTGGTCCACCGGCAGGGTGTGCACGATCGGCACCCCGCTGATCGCGTCCGGTGACAGTAGCGGGATCGCGGTGAGCCCCATCGAGTTCGCGGTGCGCAGTACCTCGGCGGTGAACATGGATATCTTCTGCAGGCCGTCGGCGAGCACCACGTACGGAGTCGCTCCCGTGAGCCCCTCGACCCGGATCACCGAACCGACCGCGAAACCGCCGCGCACCGCGCTCGGCGCCCCGAGATTCGGGATCGCGGGCACCGCGAGGTCGGGTGCCGCGACCGTGGCGTTGAGCAGTCCGGTCCCGATTTGTCGCGGCCGCACGTCGTGCACCTGGAGCGCGGACACGATCGCGTTGTCGCCCATCTCGATTCGCGCGTGTTTTCCCTCGTAGACGAGATAGGTCGCGCCGTCCGCGGCCACCAGCAGAGCCTCGTTCGCCGTGGCCGCGCGGACCTGCGGGCCCACCTGTGGGGTGCCGTCCAGCACAGTGGTTTTCAGACCCGCCGTCAGGTCGTCGCACAGCGTCCATTCCGAACGGTCGGTGACAGCCGGACTCGGTAGCGACGCCGGTGCGCCGGGAATGCCGAGCAGCGGACCGCGGGGCGATGCCGCGAGTTTGGCATCCTTGACCGACTTGGGCGATTCGGCGCTACCGGCTATCAATCGAGCCGACGCCAGATTCAACACCGGGTGCAGGCTGTCGTTGACCACCACGTACAGCGCGCCGCTACCCGAACCCGTGACGATCTTGGCATCGCCGACCTGCCCCTGCGGGCGCAGGAAACCCAGCACGGCACACCCGGCGGTGACCAGCAACGCCAGCACCAGCCCGGTGATCATCGACCGGAATTGAATTCGCATGGGATCGTGCAACATGCGCACATCACGACGAATCAGGGCATGCTCGAAGCGCCGCAACAAGAACCTGTAACCATTGACCTGGGCCCGGGTTGTCAATTGTGCGGGCACATCGAACTCCTTCACGTGCGAGTGAACACCGCGCGCACGAACACGCATATTCGGCCGGCTTGTGAGACGCTACCCGCGCACAGGGGTCCGCGCTGAACGGAGATACGTCGAATGAACGACAGGGATAAAACGCAAAGAAATAATCCGGCCACCACAGATATACCGCCGCTGCGCTGGGGCCCGCGGGGATTGTTCGGTCGGCTGCCGTTACCGGTGGTGCTTCCCTCGACTGCGGCGGGCGCTGCTGCGGGAACTGCGACGACGGCTTTCGGCGGACCGCTGTGGGCAACCCTCGGCACCGGTCTCGGAATTACGATGCTCAGCGCGGCCCGGACGCGCGGAACCAATATCTGGCGAATTCTCGGAATTGATGTCGCGCTGCGGTGGCGCAATTGGCGCGGCCCTGTTATCGAGCCCCGTCCCGAACCGTTCGACATCACCGTCGCGGGCTCCGGTGGCTCCCCGTGCGGAATGCGATGGGACAACGGCCACCTGATCACCATGCTGCGGGTGGACCGCACCGATATGACACCCTCCCTGCTCAGCGCCACGGAGATCCGTACCGGCGCCGCAGTATCGCTCACCGAGGTGGCGCGCTGCCTGGCGCAGTTCGATATCCGGCTGGCCGCCGTCGACGTCGTCACTCTCGGCGCACGGACCCGGGGCCCGGACGAAGTGGTCCGGTACTACGAACGGCTGCTCGGGCCGCTGCCTGCGGTGGCGACCCGAACCGTGTGGCTGGTCCTGCGATTCGACCCGTTGGACAACGCCGACGCCATCGCCAATCGCGGGGGCGGCAGGGAGGGGGTGATCCGCACGGCGCTGGTCGCTACCCAGCGTGTCACGACGCGCCTGAGCGCCAAGGGCGTCCGGATCTCCGTGCTGACCGCCGCCGAACTGGCCGCCGCCGAGGCCGAGCTGCTGCACGACACGGACCCGCGCGAGTGGACCGAGCGGCGGCGCGCGCTGCGGTGCGGTGACCTCGAACTGGCCGGCTACGCCGTCCCCCCCGAGAAATTGGACTCCGGCGCGCTGGCGGCGGTGTGGACAGTCGCGGGCACGGCCACCATGACGAGATTCCGGCTGACCCCGGCGCGCGAGCCGGATCTGTCCGGGCGGCACACCGACGAGGTGGCGCTGACCGCGCTGGTGCGCCACGACACGACCGCGGATCGGCGTCGGGACACCGACCGGAGCACCGACGAGCTGGGATTGCGGGCGCTGAACGGACGACAGCGGCGGGTACTGCTCGACGGCGGGCAGCTCCCAGCGGCCGATGCCGCCTGCGGCTCACCCTCGGCCCTGGCCCGTTTCACGGTGCCCGCGGGTGGGTGCGGCCAGGTGATCGGCGCCACCGATGACGGCTTCGGCGTGGCGATACCGCTGTTCGGTCCGACGGTCCGGCAGGTGAAGATCCTCACCAGCCTGCGACTGGCCCAGTCGACGATTCTCCGCTCGATCGCCGTCGGCGCCCGCGTGATCGTGCACAGCACGCGGCCGCACGAGTGGGAACACATGGTCCGGGTAGTCGACGCGCCGGAGATACTGTCCCTTTCATCCCAGGGCGGGGACGCGCAGCATACGGCTGCGGCCACGATGATCGTCTACGACGGGGTCAGCTCCGCCGGGCACGTCGCCGAGGGAACCGTCGTCCACATCCGTTCGGCCACGGATGCCTCTGTCACTGATTCCCCTGTCACTGATTCCCCTGCCACTGATTCCCCTGCCACGGATTTCCCTGCCACTGATTCCCCGGCCCACGACGCCGACGTCGTGCTGTGGGAGTCCCCGGACAATCCGGCCGAGCTGCGGGTAAGGACCGCGAGCGGCGAATTGACGATCGCGGCGGTGTCGATTCCCGAGGAGTCCCGCTACCTCGTCGCGGCGGAACCGGTCGCCGAGACCGCGGGCGCACCCGCGGCGGAATCCGTCGGCGAACCGGCGACGGAATCGGCATTGCAGCCCGCGTGAACCGGGGCCACCGACCGAATATGGGCCCGCCGCCCCGAGGCGGCGGGCCCATATACCGGTCCGTGGCGAGCTACCAGGTGAAGTCGTCGGCCACCTGCTGATCGGTCCGCATAGCCTTGGCCAGCGCGTCCTCGACGTGCTGCTTTCCCTTCGCCAGTACACGCAGCAGATCGTCCAGGTCGGTCATCAGGGTGTCGTGCTTCTGCCGGAATGCAGCCGAGGCGCCGCCGTCGTTACCGCTCTGCCATGCCTCGGCCAGCAGTTTGTTCGCCGCGTCGCGGGCATTGGTCTGCTCGCCGGTGAGCGTCGTGTGATAGGAACCCAGATCGGTGATCAGAGCGTTGACGCTCGTCGGGTCGTACAGCATTGTGATGTTCCGTTCTCGAATGAGTTGTGTTTCATGGATGGCGCCGACCGGTGCATCGGCGGCCGTACTCGTGCGATCAGCTGTAGCTGGTGCTCAACGTCGTGAATCCGCTCATACTTTCGTTATCCGAATTCGCGACCTGCTTCTCGCCGGTATTCAGCGCATCGGATACCAGACCGAGATCCTTGTTCACCTTGCGAATCCTTTCTTCCAGATCGATGGCGAATCGGGTGAACGCGTCGTTGGCGTCACCCATCCATCCGGATTTCGCCGCTTCGACCGAGTCACGCAAGTTGTCCACGGTCTTGTTGATGGGCGCGATGACGGCCGCGTAGGAGTTCGCGTACTTCTGGAAAGTCGCGAAATCGAGGTGCAAAGCCGATGAACTCGTTCCTGACATGGGATGTCCTCTCGAACAATGGTTGTGTGAAAAAGCCGGAGTCATGGCTCCGGACGATCGGGGAATTCACGGGTCGCGCGGTCCGGTACCGGCGGCGCCGATTCACGGCATCCATCTGCCTTCCGGCAACGCCTCGATCTGGGCCGCGACGGCATGCGCCAATCGGCGATCACTGCCCGGGGCCAGGGTGGTCCATGCTCGTCCGTCGGCGGCGACACTGCCCCCGCCGATGATCCGGCCGACCGCGGTGTCGTACACGGCGGTGGTGGCGCCGGAACGGGTGGCGCACCCGTCGCGGTGCGAGTAGCAGACCAATTCGGCGACCGAATTCGATTGCCGCAGTGCCGATCCGAGATCCATCGCGGCGGCCTCCGGCATGCCGAGGCGGAAGGCCGCCGAGGCCGGATCGGTTCCGGGTTCGTCGAGGCGCTGCTGGAGTTCGGCCGTTGGGGCGGTGAACGCGGGGATGTCGGCGGGCGCGCACGGCCCGAGTTCGGCCAGCATCGGACGAGCCAGCGCCACCGGATCCTCGTCACCCCACACCGTGCGCACCCGCACCTGCTCGCCGACGCGAACCGCGACCGCGTGGTCGGTTCCCCGGCGGACCAAACACATCCGGCGCAGCGTGCCGTCGCGCCGAATGCGCAGGACCAGTTGCCGATCGGGCCTGGCCAGCGCGAACAAGGCCGCGGCGAGTTCGTCGTCGAGCACGGCGCCGTCGTCGTCGAGCACCCCTCGCGCGCGCAGATCCCGCAACGAGGTGGTCCGGTCGGCGGCCGACCGGGCCCGGTCGGCGGTGTGTGGCCGCAGCGCGAGCACCGCCGGGAGCGTCTGCACGCCGAGCGCGTCCGCTACCGCCAGCACACTGTCGCTGGTCAACGTCGTCATTCGGCACTCCTGCCGCGCCACATCGGTGGCCGAAGTATGAACCGCACGTGATCAGTCCTGTCCCGCGGCGGCCACCGGCGCAGCGGGCCTGCTGTCCGCGGTGACACCAAGAACCGCAGGCGCGGTGACGAATCCGGTGTCGACCACGATCCGGCCACTGATGTCGCCCGCGTCGGCGCCGAGGGCACGGGCAGCGGGAGGACGCGGTTCGGGCTCGGCGACGGGGGCAGGCAGAATCGGCGGCGGGGCAGGCGGCGTCGCCACCGCCACGGGCGGCGCCGCGACCACGCTCTGCGCGATGTTCACCGCGAACGGCGGCACCGGTGTCACCACCAACGATTCGCCGCCGACGGTGACAGTCGGCTGCGGCGCGATATCCGGCAGGACGAGGTCGACCGCGTGCGGCAGTTGCAGCGCGGGTTGCTGCACCACCGGCGTGTTCGCGGACAGGTCGCGGGCGGGTGGCGCTGACTGCTCGGCGAGCAGGGCTGCGCCCGCCGAGACCTCCGGTGCCTGGTCGTGCTGCCACGGCGCGGCCAGCGTCGCACTGGCCGCCTCATAGGTGCGCATCACCTGCGCGGCCTGTTCGCGCAACGCCTCCAGTTGGAGTTCGACGGTGTCGAGCAGACCGGCCAACGGCGCGCCGAGCAGGCTACCGCGCACCATGTCCTCCACTGTGTGCGCGGCCTGCGCCACCTCGGTCACATGCGGCATCGTGACCCGAGCGATCTCATAGGATGCCGCCTGCTGCGCGGCGGTCGCGGCGTTGTCCCTGGCCGCGGTCGAGGTGTCCTCCAGCCAATCCGCCAGCCGGGCCAGTTGCGCCAGCCCGTCCTCGTTGGAATGCGAGCCCCATGCCTCACCGATGACCGCGAGCACGGCGCGAAATTCCGCGGCGGCCCCGCCCAGTCCCGCGGCGAGCGCCGTGTAGGCCAGCCCGGCCTCGGCCATCGGGCCAGGGCCGGGTCCGCTGGTCAACTCGTGCGCGAGTTGTTCGGCCGGGACAGCGTCCCATATGGTGCCGGTGAAACCGGCTTCCGGTGATTCGACCATCGCGTCAAACCTCGCTCTCGGTGTCGGCCCACCCGCGCCGGATGCGCGGCTACATCAGGGGGCGGAACAACTCGACAGCGTCGCCGTCGGCGTTCTCGTGCAGGTCGGCGTGCGAACGCAGGTTCGCGGCGACTTTGCGCAGTTCTCCGACGCCGCCCAGATACGCGTCGAGGAAGGAGTCGCCGACCGCGCCGAGTGTCTGCGCGGACTGCACCGACACCGGGTCCTGCGCGGCGGCCCGGGGGCGCAGCGCGGCGGTCGCGCCGCCGAGGTCGCCTTCCAGGCTGTCGGCCAATGTGTCGAGCCGACCGGCTGCCAGCCGGGCCAGTTCGTGGTCGAATGCTATGCGGCTCATGGCTGTTCTCCTCTACGGGTGGAGCGGGGTTTCGGGGTCACCGGTCACGGCGCCGCCGATGACCGGTGCGGTCGTGTCGTCGAGTCCGCTCCCGACGAGTTCGTCGCCGTAGCGGACATCGACCGGGAGAGCGGAGGTGTACGCGGTCGAACGGAGGCGGCCGTCGCCGATCGGCCCGGCCGCCGGAACCATGGGTGACATCGTCTCGTCGGCCACGATCGTGATCGCGGTGGGAGCTGTCACGAGTTCGACCGGACCGGGTACCGATTCGACGATGTTCCCGGCCTGCCATCGGCCGAGCGGTGCGGCGGCCGGGCCGGTCGGCGCGCCGCCGGATCCGGTCGTCGCCGCCGTGCCGGAGACACCGGCGTGGACCGGGACCATCGGCGGCAACGGCAGACCGCCGAGACCCGCATGCGTCGGGAAGGCGGCCGAGGCGTCGTGCCCGAGCTGTTGCGCGACCGACGCCAGCGGCTGCACCACCTGCCACAACTCCGAAAGCAGGCGCGCCAGCTCCGGCACGGTATGGCTACCCGTGGCAGCGGATGCCGGTCCTGGTTCGACACCCCCGAGCGAGGCCGTCACGGGCTGCGCCGTCGCACGAAGTGCCCGGGAGCTCGGCAGATGCGCGGTCTGCACCCGAGTACCCGCCTCGTCCATCTGCGCCTGGTGCGCGGCGAGCTCGGCCTTGGTCTGCGCGGTGATGGCGACCGCCTCCGAACCGGCCTCCACCGCGGAGGCCAGCAGCGCGGCCTGCCCGGGCGGGGTGACCAAGGTCGGCCCCAACCCCGCGGCGGTCAGCGCGAATCGTGCTGCCACCGAAGCCAATCGGGCATACCCGACGGCAACTGTCGAGGCCGCAGCGCCCAGTGTCAGATGTATCTGCGCGCCCTGTGTCGAAATCGCCGCCGAGGCGACCTGAGTGAGCGCTCCCGTGCCGGCCGCCGCCACCGCGCCCGCGCTCTGCATCGTCTGCAACAGTTGGATGCCCTGGGCCGCCCACTGCATCGCGGTTTCGACCGCCCGGAGCACATTCTGCAGCAGTACCTGCGGATTGAGCGTCCCGCCGTTGTTCAGGTTCCCGTCACCGAACCCGCTGAACAGATCGGTGATCGGCTTGGCGAGCGCGACGGGGTCGAGCGGCGGCAACGCGGGCAGCCCCGGCAGCGGCGGCAGGGCCACGGGCTGGGGCAACCCTGGCAGTCCCATTCCCGCCAGCACCTGCTCGACCGGCAGCCCGAGCAGCGGTGCGACGGGGTTGTCGCGCAACGCGTCCAGGACGGTGGGATGCACCGAGCCCCCGGGCGATTCGGCGGGGGTCATCGCTCGCTGTCGGCCGATGGGGTGAAAGTCTGCGCGCTGGCCTGCTCGGTCAGTTCGAATGCCTGGGCGGCCGCGTGGGAGGTGACCGCGGTGGTGGCGAAGGATTCGACCAGTTCGGCCAGCGCCGCGAAGTGGTTGACCTGTGCGCAGGCGAAACTGGCCAGGAACTCCTGGCCGATCAACCCGAAAACGGGAACTGCGGCGGCGATGGCCGCGGTGATATCGGCGGCACCGGCGGCGGCGACCGTCGCGGCCATTCCCTCGGAAATCTCACCGTATTGCCGGAATGTTTGCGGTTGCACATTGAGAACGTCCATCGCGGCACCCTCCTGGGCTGATCTGCGAACTCGATACCTATGCGGTTCAGTCAGAAATGTAATGAGCTCGACGGGTTCGGCAAGCTCTGCGCGAGCCGCGGCTCCTACTGTTCACCTTGCCGTCGATTGCGCTGCTCAGGGTGCCCGCGGAGGTAGTTCGTGCTACGCAGCGAAAACGGCGCACCGCCGATATCGGTGCACCGTCGCGATTTTCGGTACCGGGTGCCTGCCGCAGGTCCGGCTGTTCACCTATCCGTTGAATTCCTCGATCCGGCTGCCGCGCATATCCAGTGCCCGCCGCGCCGCCGCGGCGGCCGTTTCGACCACGGCGCACTCGAATTCGGCCGGGGAAATCAGTGAAATCCCCTCGGACAATCGCAGGCCGATCAGGCGGGCGGATCCGTCGACGGTCGCCGTGATCGTCGCGTCGTCATTCGTATGCTCGACCCGGATCACGGCGAGATCGTCGACGAGCCCGCGAATCCGATCCACCTGTGCCCTGGCAGCGGCTTCGAGCGTGTCGAAGTCGGTCACCACGGGTCCGCATCTTCGAGCCAACTGCGCGGTTCGTACTCGCGTTCGGCCTCGTCCGCGATCTCGGACCGTTCCACCGTCTCCCGATCGGGTAGCCCCAGTCGGTTCAGCGTCTGTTCCGACAGTCCGAGCCCGCTCAGGTAGCCACGGCGTTGCAGTCCGGCACGGCTGGCGGCCAGCCTGCACAGCCGCAGCAGGTCTGCCGCGAGATCGTCCGGGTCACGCCGCAATTGCTCGGATGTGACCCGGACCGCGAGCGGGAGACCGGAATCGGTGGCGCTCACCACGATATCGCCCCCGCGCGAGGACGCTTCACCCACCGAGTAGGTGGCGAATGTCGAATTCTGCTGTGCCGCAGCGTGTTCACTACCGGCATCGAGTGGGCTCGTGCCACCGTGGCCATCCCGCGGCACCGAGTCGGAGGCAGCGCCTTCGTCCACGGCGCCTTCGTCCACGGCGCTGTCGTCCACGGCGCTGTCGTACACCGCGCTGTCGTACACCGCGCCTTCGTACACCGCGCTGTCGTGGATCGCGCTGCCGGATGTCGCGTCCAGCGATCGGAAAGTGTCATCGATGCGACGTCGGTACCGATCAGCCACTGCGCTCGTCCTCCAGAGTTTGCATCACCTTGGTGATTTCGGCGGTGATCATGGCAGCGAGCCGTTTCTCGTCGATCGCTCTGGCGATCGACGGCGCGGTTCCGATCACC
Source organism: Nocardia sp. NPDC005366 (assembly GCF_040606855.1). Classification (NCBI taxonomy): domain Bacteria; kingdom Bacillati; phylum Actinomycetota; class Actinomycetes; order Mycobacteriales; family Nocardiaceae; genus Nocardia; species Nocardia sp. NPDC005366. Next base: position 4,571 of record NZ_JBEXFQ010000004.1, on the reverse strand, counting down.
GCGTAGCGGCCGTCTCCAGCCAGATCGCACCAGTCGATCCGATACGACGTGACGCCGCGCGGCCCGAATATCGAACTGCCCTGGTGAATTTCGATCACGCCCACGCGGTCCGCCGAGCGCGACATCCACGCCGCGCTGCACCGGTCGGCTTCGGAATAGCTCTCCCGCACCGGTGACCGACCGTAGTGGTGATCGGTCCCGGAGTCGTCGGTCACCAGCGGGGTGTCCGGGAGTCGCCCCGGCTCCCGGACGGGCAGCGCACCGGCCACCGCCGCGGCGAGCCAATCCGCGTCCCCCATGCTGACGACGAATCCGGCGCTGTGCCAGATGGTTTCGCCGGGCAGCTGATCGATCAGGGCGGCCACCGCACCTCGGCGTCCACCCAGCATCCGTATCGGACTGTCGCGAACCCGCGGGTCGCGCGGGTCGATGGCTTGGACGCAGACCCGGACCTCGGCCTCGGCGACCCGGGCGAGCGCATCGTGCAGGGCACCGTCGTCGCGGGCGCGGATCCCGCCCCTGGCCTCGGCGGCCAATCTCGCCCAGTCCTCGGCGTTCTCGCCGCGATACTGCGCGAACAACGGCGCGGGCAGCCGGTCCTTGAACAGATCGTCCCACAGCACGATCAGCTCGACATCGGTGAGATTCCAGGTGCGGCTCACCTGTCCAGCACCGGCTTCACACCGCGCCCCGGCCCGCCGAGCGCCTCGGCGAGGTACTCGCCCGAGTTCAGGTATTCGGACTTCTTGCGTTCCTTCTCCTCGTTCTTCGTCGCACCCGGCACGCCACCGAGCGGGAATCCTGATCCACGCCCGTTGCCCGGCCCGGCCCGGCCCACCGGTTCCCCTTCCGGCGAGAGAACGGCGCGGGGAAACAGTTTCGACTTCTCGACCAGTCCCCTGGGTCCCGCGCTCGGTCCGCCGGACCCGCTCTTGACACTGAACCCGCCCCGACCCGACGAGCCGCCGCCACTGCCGCCGGACAACACCGGGCTGTGCAGCACCGTCGGCGGATCGTTCGACGGCCCGGTCGACAGTTCGGTCGGCGACTCCGGAGGCGACAGCACCTGGTTCTCCGGTCCCGGCAGGCCAGATGCCGGATCCGAGCCTGCGGGCTGGTTCTCACCGGACGGTGTGTACCCTCCGGTCGGATCGTTGCCGCCGCCTTCGGGATCGAACCCGTTCGGCGTGTTCAGGCTCGTGCCCTCTGGATCGCGGACCGACCCGTAGGCGACCGGGGCGCCCGAGGGACCACCGTCGAGAGTGTTCCCCCCGATATCCATGCCTGGAACCGGCGCTTCGTCCGGCTGCGGCAATGACACGACGTGCTCGGTGGCGTGCGTGAAATTCTCGGCGTAGTAGGTCTGGAAGTTCGCCTGGTATCGAAGCAGGTCGGTCTGGTTTCTGGTCTGCTGCGCGACGGTGGTGGCGGTGGGCGGCTCCGGCGTCGACGGCATTCCGTTCTTGGTCTGCTGCAGCCAGCCGGAGGTGTAGACCAACAAGTCGCCGAGCAGGTTCATATCACCGGTCAGCTGTCGGGAGGCGCCCACATACTGTTGGGTCGCCAGAATCGCCGACTGCGAGCCCTGGCCCACCCAGTCGGCGGTCACCGCCGAAATGCTCGACCGCAGCGTACGGAAACCGGTGTCCAGGGTCTGCGACAGCCAGTACCAGACCCCCGCCGCATTGGCGACGGCCTGCGAGTCGATCGACTCGCCGATCGTGTACAGCGTCTCCCATCCGAGCTGGGCGCCCATCTCGGGCCCGAAAGAGAAACTGTCGTAAGAACTCCCGGTGTTCGGCTTCCGTGGATGGGTCGGGATCGGAACCGGCTCGGGTGCGCCCGGCGGCGGTGTGCCCGTCGGGTTGTCGAAGGAGATCTCCTGGAAACGCGTCGTCGAATCGTGCTCGGTGGCCTGATACTTCTTACCCGCCTCGACAAAGGTGTTGCCCATGTTGGTGAGGATGTTGCGGTGCCGATCCATGCGCTCTTCGAACTCGGTGGCGATTTTCTGGATGAACACCGTGCGCAGCAGTTCGGCCGACACCAGCGGCACGGCGATGACCGGCCCCGCCGCGGCGAAGTTCTGCTGCACCCAGCTGTGCACCCCCACGACGACGCCGAGCATGTCCTCGACGTGCCCGGCGCACTTCTCGGCCGTTCCCGGCTCGAGCATCAACTCCCCGTTGCCCACCGCGGTGGGCAGATCCGCCCAGACAGTGTTGTCCGAGACATCCGGATCAAGTGCCATGTCCACACTCCCACGTGCTGATTGTCGAACTTCGGCGCGGTCAGCGCAGTTGGTCGCGAAATCGTCCGAGATCGGCCAGCGTCGCGCTCGCGCCCGGATAGCGCGGCCGCTCGCCGGTGATCGGCGTGAACAGCGCGGTGACCATACGCGCGACCTCCCGCACCGCCGCATGCGATGCCGCCGTGATCGCGTCGGCGATCTCGTCGTAGTCGAGATCCCCGATCGCCGGGGAGAACTCGAGGTCGATCATGACGCCGTCGGCGTTCACCGCGACCATGACCCGGCGCCCGCGTGCCGCGCCGGTCGTGTAGAGCCCGGCACGCCGGCTCTGGAGTCGGATGATCTCGGCGGTCGGGTCGCCGTCGCCGCTGCCCGGCGCGTCCGGTCCCGGCTCGACCGGCACCTCGCTCGGCGGCGGCGCGTCCAACGGCCCCGCGACATCGTCACCGAAGGCCGGGACGCGCTCGCGGGGCGGGGTCAGCAGCGCGGGCGGTGGCGGTGGGATCTCGTCGGACACCGCCGCCCGGTCGGGAGTACGCGCGTCGAGAAAGTCCGACAGTTTCGGCAGTCGCGCCAGCGCCGTCCGCAGCGGCGTGAGCAGCTCGTCGGATTTGTCCTTCGCCGCGTTCGCCGCCTGCTGGGCGGCACGCACGGTAGCCGTGGCGATCCGGTGGTAACCGAGATTCTCGACGCCATCGCCGAAGACGACTTCGGCCACGGCACCGGATGCGTCGGCGATCACGACGATTCGCCCGTTCTCGGCCGATCCCGATGCCGTCAGCCGCCGGTGGCCGCGCTGCGCGTCGGCCAATCCGGTGACGATCTGCGCGACATCGTCGAGCACCTGGGCCACCTCGATTCGCAGACGATCATTCGACCCGGTCACGACTGGTCCTCGCGTTTCGTGTCAACGGCCGTCATCGAAGACGCTTTCCCTGATGACCCCTCGGCGCGACTCGTCCGCACCGACCAGGAGCAGCTCACCGCAGTGCCGGTCGATGAGTTTGCCCAATGCGTCGGCGTCGGTCGCGACGGCGGCTATCGGCGGTTCGAGGTCGACGACATAGCGGCCGTCGTCGGGGTGGTCCTCCCAGAAGATGTACTTGGTGACCTGTCCACTCGGGCCGAAAGCGGAGCGGCCCTGGGTGATCACGATCCGGCCGACGGTCGATTTCGGGGCGGCCTGCCACATCCGGCTGCGGATGTCGACATCGCGATCGTCGTCCCCGTCGAAGTAGGAACTGCGACCGTGCCAGTGATCGAACGAGTCCTGTTTGTCGGTGCTCAGCAGTTCCACCCTGGGTTGGGAACCGGCATCCATCGGCGGCAGTCTGTCGACTATCGAACGGGAAAGCGAAGCGGCGTCGCACTCGGTGATCTCGATCTCGTCGTGACTTTCCGGTGACGACCCGACGAACCCTTCGATCAGCACGCCACGTTCGCCGAAACGCTTGCCCACCATCACTTTACGGTCGGCGAAACCATTCGTCGCACCCTTGTCCTCGGCGTGGGCGACCATCCGTATGTCGGCGTTGAGCGACTTCACCAGTACATCGGCCAGCGCCGGATCCCATTCGGCTTGCAGTTCACCCCACACCCGAGCCTTCGCGAACTCGAAATCGTAGTAGCCGCGAATATCGGAGATATAGCTGAACGGCCAATTCTGTCTGCGGCCGACGAGACGCTCGCGCATCACCAGGTATTGCAGACCGGTCAACCGCCAGCTACGTTTCCCTGTCACATTCCCTCCTGCGTGAGCTTGGGCGCCACGGGCGACATCGGAACGACGATCGGCTCGGTGCGGGGCATGGCGTTTGTGAAGTCCTCGATGGTTCCCGGCTGGTGACTTCCGGCCCGGCCGGGCGATTCGGGCTGTTCCCGCGGCTCCTCATTCGGGGGCGGGAAAAGTTCGAGCGACAGTTCGAGCGGTCCGGTCGCGCCGAGGGTGGAGAACTTGTCCCCGATCCGTTTCACTTCCGACCCGATGCGGTTCGAGGCTTCGTCGATCGCCTGTTTCACGGTCATCGTGCCGTCCACGACGGCCTTGGCCAACGCCTGCAGCCCCGGACCGAGTTGCGCGGCCAGCTCGTTGCCCAGCTTTTCCAGCAGCGGCAGCCCCGAGGTGATGAGCTGCAATACCTCGGAGAAGAGGCTCAGCAGGTCCTGGCCGGTCATCGCGCCACTGGCACCGCCGGTACCGAAACCCGTGCTACCCGGATCGTGTGCGTTCGGGCCGCCGGTGGGTGATGTGGAGCCTGTTGAACCGCCGTTGCCTTTGCCGTTGCCGTTGCCGCTGCCTTTGCCGTTGCCGTCGCCGGTG